>NZ_KV810589.1:0-178066 GCF_001812845.1 Corynebacterium sp. HMSC065H09 | reverse complement strand
TGTAGATGGGTTTGGTGATCGGGGTGTGTTGAAGGCGTAAAAAGAGTCGAGGTCTTCCGAAGATGGAAGTGACGAAACCACACATCTGAAGAAAGACCTCGACATGCACCAGCTTACCTTCTCGCGCCCAGATCTTGATGCCTTTTGCCTGCTGAGCAATTCCGGCGTCACCGTGACCGGTCAACACGTCACCGCCGAGCAAGCCGTGCTGGAATGTCGAGTCGTGGAGGCCGATCAGTTCTGTCGGCATTGCGGTGCTGAAGCCACAGTGCGAGGCAGTGTGGTGCGCAAAGTCACGCATGTGCCGGTGGGTTGGCGGCCCACCCACTTGCATGTGCGGTTACGCCGCTACCGGTGCGATACCTGTGCCCGTGTCTGGCAACAAGACACCACATCCGTGGTGGCTCCGGAGGCCAAACTCTCGCATGCTGCCGCGTTGTGGGCGTTGAAATCGGTAGTCATCGACCGGTTATCCATTGCCCGGGTGGCGGCCAATCTGGGCGTGTCCTGGCATACCGCCAACGACGCGGTGCTGACCACGGGTCGGCGGTTGCTCATTGACGATCCCAACCGGCTCAATGGGGTCAGAGTGTTGGGGGTCGATGAGCACGTGTGGCGCCACACCCGCTGGGGTAACCGGTATGTCACCGTGGTCATCGATTTGACCCCCGTGGCAGACCGCACAGGCCCGGCACGGTTATTGGATATGGTCCCGGGCCGGTCCAAACAAACCTTCATCACCTGGTTAGAAGCGCAAACCAGCGCGTTTCGGGCCGGCATTGAGATCGTGGCCATGGATGGGTTCACCGGGTATAAAACCGCAGCAGCTGAAACCCTGCCTGAGGCCACCACGGTCATGGATCCCTTCCATGTGGTGGCCCTGGCCGGTCAGGCCGTGGATAAGGTTCGACAACGCATCCAACAAGCCACCCTGAGCCGGCGTGGTCGCAACGGGGACCCATTGTATGGGATCCGCAAAGTGCTAAAAACCGGCAAAGAGTATCTGACCGAACAACAACAAGCCCGCCGGGATGCCGTGTTTGCCAACCCGGACCATGCCCCGGTCAAGACCACCTATGACATCTACCAAAAGATTGTCGCCGCCTACCGCAACCCCAACAAGAAGCAAGCCAAAAAACGGTTCCGCAAACTCATTGCTTCCATCAGCCACGGGGTCCCCAACACGCTCAAAGAGCTGCAGACGTTGGGCCGGACGATGAAACGCCGGGCTGATGACATCTTGGCCTACTTCGATCATATCGGCACCAGCAACGGTCCCACCGAAGCCATCAACGGCAGAATCGAACACCTGCGCGGTACCTCCCTAGGCTTCCGCAACCTCACCCACTACATCACCAGAGCACTGCTGGACACCGGCGGATTCCGAACCAAAATACACTCATTTTTACGATGAGCCCCTTTAAGCAATAAAAATTCCCGTCGATAGCATTTCGCTTATCGACGGGAATTTGCTGTTTCTGGGCTGTTAGCGGTGAAGCGGAAGCCTAGAGCTGCGCAGCCGCAGCATCGTCAACAAAGACAACGGTTTCCTGAACACCGCGAACCCCGGCCGCCGGCCACTGCGCTGGGTCGTCCTGCTGAGCGATAGCTGCAATTGCCTCAGCCTTTTCGCCGCCCGCTACAAGTAGCCACACACGCTGAGAGCTGGCGATGGCCGGCATCGTCAGCGTGATGCGGGTCGGCGGTGGCTTCGGGCAGTTATGCACGTCCACGACCAAGCGTTCCTGCTCAGCCAGCGCTGCGGTATGTGGGAAAATCGAGTTGATGTGTCCCTCTCCGCCCATACCAAGAAGGTGAAGGTCAAAGCCATTTGGAGCCATCTCCCGAACGATAGCTTCGTAGCTTTCGGCGGCCTCCGTGGTGGTCACGCCGCTGTCGGCAGCGGCAAACTCGAAGATGTTTTCCTCCGGCACGCCGACAGGGGACAAGAGACGCTTACGAGCAGCCAACGCATTGCGATCTGCCGAGTCGGCAGCGACAAAACGTTCATCTCCGAAGAACACCAGGACTCGGTTCCAGTCGATGTCTCCGGAATCGTCGGCAAGCGCACTGAGAAAAGCGGTACCCGCGCCGCCACCGGTGAGAACGACGCGTACGAAACCGTCATCGGTGACCGGAGAGGCGTTGCCATGTAGGACGGCGACAACCGCATCGATGAAGCGCTGACGTGCAGCCTCGACGATACCCGCCTGGTCAGCGGCGCGGTGGAACTGAGGGGCAGGGACGGTATTCGACGCGTTATCGGTGGTCACTTGTCAGAGACTCCTGGTTCGTTAGCGAAGCTAGTTGTTGTGGACGTCGGAGGTTGCATTCCCACCGTGTGAATCTGGCTGAGGCCACGCAGGGCACGTCCGTAGGCAGTATCGTGGTCGAGGTGACGCAGCTCCTCTGCCAAACATTCGGAGCGTGTTGGACGCGATACTGCAACCTTGAACGGGGGCTTTTCTCCGTTGGTGACCGATGCAGTGGTGGCGCTTTCAATATCGATGCGCAAAGTCTGGCCATTTTCACGCTCAAAGGCGACGGAGGTCACCGGTGGCTTGGCGCGGCCCTTTTCGTCCACCGGAATCTTCTTCTCACCGGTGGAGTAACGGTTGACCGGCAGCCCCAGGCGATCTGCCAACCATCCAGCGGCGACCTCGACCGATGGCGAGTCCTGTGGGCCGTAGATGGACACGGAGGTCACCGGCGAGTGCGGCGGCAAGTCGAAAGCGGATGCCAACACACCGCGCCAGTTCGTCAGCCGCGACCAGCTCAGGTCGGAATCGCCGGGCGTGTAGCCCGTACGGCGCGTGTAGATAGCGTTGCTATTCGGGTCACAGAGTGAATCGGTGATACGGCGCTGGGCAATTCGGCCGATTGGTGTCGCCGCTGGGACTTGCGGCGCCTCAGAAGGCCACCACGCCACGACCGGCGTATCCGGCAGCAGCAGGGGAGTCACCACAGAGCTGTGGTGCTGACCAATCTCTCCGGACATGTGCATAACGACGATCTCAGCGGCACCGGCATCACCACCGACGCGGAGCTCCGCGTCAAGGCGATTGTCCAGGCCTGGATCATCGGAGACCAATACCAGCACACGGGATGGGTGCTCGCGGGAAACGGAGTTGACCGTGGAAATAATGTTTTCCAGGTCGTCTTCGCTTTTGGCCAAAACAATCAGGGTGAGGACACGGCCCGTGGTAACGATGCCGCCCTGCTCTCGAAGCTGCACCAACTGACGAGCAATGCTCGCGGTGTCAGTGTCTGGCAAATTGACAATCATGAAAGTGTTCTTTCTGTCAGAAAATTCTTAAGAACTGAGAGGTCGGCGGCCTATGGCCGTCGCCAAGCGCGACCGTCGCGCTCGAGCATGTGGTCAGCGGAGGAAGGCCCCCACGAACCTGCGGGGTAGCCCTCGGGACGACCGCGCTTGGCCCAGTACTCGATGATGGGGTCAAGAATCTTCCAGGACAGCTCGACTTCCTCGTTGGTGGGGAAGAGGCTGGCCTCGTCGAGAAGCGCATCCAGAATCAGGCGCTCGTAGGCCTCTGGCGACTGCTCGGTAAACACCTCGGAGTAGGAGAAGTCCATGTTGACATCGCGCACCTCCATGGCCGAGCCCGGGACCTTCGAGCCGAAGCGCATGAGCACGCCTTCGTCTGGCTGAACACGGATGACCATTGCGTTCTGGCCGAGAGCGGCAGTCATTGTCTCTGCGAAGGGAAGGTGAGGTGCGGACTTAAAGACCAGCGCAATTTCAGTGACGCGGCGGCCGAGGCGCTTGCCGGTGCGCAGGTAGAAGGGGACACCGGCCCAGCGACGGGAGTTGATCTGCAGCGTACAGGCGGCGTAGGTCTCGGTCGTGGATTCGGGGTCGAAGCCTTCCTCATCGCGCAGCCCTGGCACGAAGTTGCTGCCCTGCCAATCCGCCGTGTACTGGCCACGAGCGGTGTATTTCGAAAACGGACGCACTGGCTCGACGGCACGCAGAACCTTGATCTTTTCCGCTTGCAGCTCTTCCGGGGTAAAGGCGATGGGCTCTTCCATTGCCACCAGCGCCAGGAGCTGGAGTAGGTGGTTCTGAATCACGTCACGAGCTGCACCGATACCATCGTAGTAGCCGGCGCGACCGCCCAAACCGATATCCTCGGCCATGGTGATTTGAACGTGGTCAATGTAGTGAGAATTCCACATCGGATCGAACAACTGGTTGGCAAAACGCATGGCCAGAATGTTCTGGACGGTTTCCTTGCCCAGGTAGTGGTCGATGCGGAACACAGCGTCTTCTGGGAAGACCGAGTTCACAATCCGGTTGAGTTCCTGAGCGGAGGCCAGGTCGTGTCCGAATGGCTTCTCAATAATCACGCGACGCCAATAATCCTCGCCCGACTGCGCCAGCCCCGAACGATCGAGCTGATGACAGACATCGGGGAAGTTAGCTGGCGGAATGGACAGGTAGTAGGCCCAGTTGCCAGCGGTGCCGCGGGAGCGATCGAGCTCCTCAAGTTGTGCGGCCAGGCGATCGAAGGCCTCGTCATCGGTGAAGGTACCGGTGACAAAGTGAATGCCCTCAGCCAGGCGCTGCCAGACACTCTCACGGAAGTCTGTGCGGGCGCCCTGTTCCACTGCGGTGCGCACATAATCCTCAAAGTCCTGTTTCGACCATTCGCGACGACCGTAGCCAACTAACGCGAAGGAGGCAGGCAGTAGACCGCGGTTGGCCAGATCATAGATGGCAGGCAGAAGCTTCTTTCGGGCCAGATCGCCCGTCACTCCGAAAATCACCATGCCACCCGGGCCGGCAATACGCGGCAGGCGTTTATCCTGCGGGTCGCGCAGCGGGTTGATGTATCCGTCGTGGTTGGTGCTGTCGTCTCCGTTGTGCGGAGAGCTGGCAGTAGGGGAGTTCGAATCGTTGCGTTGCAGAGAATCACTCACGGTTTACATAATGTCATATCGAGAAAAGTCCGGTGGAATCGTTTCCGATTCCTCCGATGGGGCCTTGACGGACCCCTTTCTTCTGCCATAGGTTTATGACCTAGGTGGTATACCCATAAACCACGGAGGTGGATATGCAGGCGAAGGAGGCGGACCCTCGGCCCATCTACGTCCAGATCGCCGAGGATCTGAAATCAATGATTTTGTCCGGGGAGCTCTCGGCTGAGGATCGTGCCCCTTCAACCAAGGAGCTCTCGGAGTTCTATCAGGTCAACCCAACCACGGCCGCCAAGGCCATGACGGAACTGTCGATGGTGGGGCTTGTGGAGAAGAAAAGAGGACTCGGCATGTTTGTCACTCCAGATGCCCGTGAGCGCATTCGCGCTGAGCGTCGTGAAGCGTTCCAGCGCACCTACATCGAGCCATTAAAAGTGGAGGCCGGCATTCTCGGCCTCACGCTCCACGACATCATCGCCATGCTGGAGGAGGAGAAATGAGCATCTACGGCGTGATTGGCCCCAACGGCGCCGGCAAGACTTACTACCTGCGTACCCTCGCGCAGATGCCTACGGCGGCCCTGGCGAAGGCTGCACCCGACACCCAGGTCTTCGGTGCCACCCCGCGCGAATATTTCCAGATCCTGCGCACCGGCTGGGATCAGCTCGATGTGCCCCACGCGGAGTCCCTCCTCGATTTCCCCGCTGACACCCCTATCAAAAAGCTCAGCCTGGGCCAGCGCCAGCTGCTCATCGCCGCTGCCACCCTGGCATCGGGCAAGGAAGCATTGCTTTTCGACGAGCCCTTCAACGGCCTCGATGTCGAGCACCGCGCCACATTGCGCGGCATGCTTATCGACTCGGCCGAATCGGCCAACATTGTGGTCACCTCGCAGCACTCCCAGGATCTAGCCGGCCTAGTCGACACCTTGATTGTCATCCACAAGCAGGATGCGTACGGGCCCTATGACGTCGATAAGCTGCGCGCTAGCCATCCGGTGCTGCGAGGCCCTACGGATCTCGTGGCGCAGGTGGCCGGCCCAGTGCTCGCTAAGAAAACCCTCGGCGAGCGCTGCGAGGCAATCCTGGCTACAGAGCTCAGTTCGTCTGCCGCTGCGCATGCCCGCGCCCTCGGCGTTGAGGTGAGCTACCTCGACCCCGCGGCCCTCATCGACCTCGCAAGCACCTCCTCCTACATCGAACGGAGCAAGAAATGAGCACCGGAGCTTTCATCGCGACCAACAAGAAAACCTTCCTCGGTGTTGCCGCCGTGGCCATCCTGTACTCGGCCTTCGGGCGCATGCTCGTAGGCAGCGGAACCGGCAACACCTTGCTTGGCATTATCGCGCTGGGCATCCTCTTCCTCATCACAGCCCGGCGTTCGGTCACCCTGCGTGACTACGGCGTGAGCACCGCCCGCTGGGTACGCTCCGCAATCATCGCAATCTTGGGCACATCGTTGGTGGCTACCGCCTTCATCGTCACGGCGATGGTCATCGAGCAGAACAAGTCCGGTTACTACCGCGGATTCGATAGCTTCATTGTCACCTCCGGACCGGCCCTGTTTCCGGACACTAACGGGGAGCTGTACATGATTGAGGATTCCGGGCAGAACTACACCACAGTTCTGCTCACCGCGCTGTGCGTCTTCTTGAGCTTCCTCATGACTACCGTGGCGAGCACCGCAGTCGGCACCGTCGCCGGCGCGAAGGGCACTCGTGCAGGATCAATTACCATTGGCCTGGCCCTGGCCACGCTCTTCCTCTTCAGCTATCTGCTGGACGTGACCGACTCCGTACCGGGTGCCCCCTGGCCGGCTGTGCCGATCTTTGCCTCAATCATCGCCGTAATCTCTGCGTTCGTGATGGCCTGGGCTTTAAAGGAAGACAAACGCCCACTGCCCTCTGTGCGTCCCACCTTCGCCACGTCCTAGCACCAATAGAAAAGCTCCCCGCGCAGGGGAGCTTTTTCATGTCCAACGTTGAACATGCGGGTTAAGTAACACAACAGGCGAACCGAAACTGACAACCCCAAAAGTTACGGGCTGCAGATGTGAAACTGTGCAAGTTTATGACACCTTCAGGCTATTTTTCGGGCCGTTTTTGACATAACCGCAGTCAGTAACTCGGATCGCCAGGCGACCTGCTGGCGCCAGCCAGAAACGCAGCCACTACCAACAGGCACCTAGATAATCAGCAGGCTTACTTCAGCTGCTCCATGCGCTGTGCAATCGACTCGAGCAAGGACTGCCAGGAGTCCACGAACTTCTCCACGCCCTCGCGCTCCAGGACAGCGAAGACGTCATCGAGGTCGATGCCAATCTCGCTGAGCTGAGTCATAACGGCATTGGCTGCGTCACCCTGGCCGCTGACGGCGTCGCGAACCTCGCCCTCGAAGCCCGCGGCAGCACGCAGCGTCTTCTCCGGCATGGTATTCACAGTCTGCGGTGCAGCCAGCTCAGTGACGTAGAGGGTGTCCGGGTAAGCCGGGTTCTTCACACCGGTCGAAGCCCACAGCAGGCGCTGCGGCTTAGCACCGGCGTTTTCCAGCTGTGCCCAGCGAATATTCTGCGCCGAGAAAGTCTCCTCGAACTTGGCGTAAGCTGCACGGGCATTGGCCAGACCAGCCTTGCCGCGCAGAGCCAGGGCCTCCACGGAGCCGATCTTGTCCAGGCGAGCATCGATTTCGGTGTCAACGCGGGAAACAAACAGCGACGCAACAGAGTGAACCGAAGCCAGGTCCACGCCGTTGTCCTTCGCACGCTCAATGCCCTCGATGAACGCATCAATGACCTGCAGGTAACGCTCCACCGAGAAAATCAGGGTGACGTTTACCGAGATTCCCTCGGACAGAGCCTGGGTGACAGCCGGCAGGGAAGCATCGGTCGCCGGAATCTTAATCATCGCGTTCTGCTTGCCGACGCGCTCCCAGAGCTTACGGGCCTGCGCAATCGTGGCCTCGTAGTTGTCGGCGTAGCGAGGATCGACCTCGATGGAAACACGGCCATCGACACCGTCGGTTTCTTCGGATACACCAGCGAAAAGGTCACAGGCATCGCGGACGTCGTCGATTGCCATCGCGAACACAGCATCTGCCGGGTTCGCACCCTCTGCAGTGAGCTGCGCCAGCTGAGAGTCGTAATCCTCACCGGCGGTCATCGCCGAAGAGAAGATTGCCGGGTTAGTAGTGACACCGACAACCCGAAGCTCTTCAATAAGATTTTTCAAATCGCCCGAGGTGAGGCGCTGGCGCGAAAGATCGTCGAGCCACGCCGAAGTCCCTACCTTGGCGAGCGCTTCCATCGTGGTGTTTCCCATAGTGTTTAACGCCTTTCTGTCAATACCGCTTCGTTGCCTAAAGACTTCGCTAAAAGTTGTATGTCCTTAAACTACTGTGCGTCACAAACAATACTGGCGCTACCGGAGCGCGGTACGGTTTTCACAAATCCCGTCCCGACAACGGCCGATAGCGCCAGGTTTTAACAAACTTACTTAGCAGCCTCGATGGACTCCTTGGCGGCATCGACAACAGCCTCTGCTGTGATGCCGAACTTCTCGAACAGCTCCTTGTACGGAGCCGATGCACCGAAGTGCTCCAGGGAGACAGCGCGACCAGCATCACCCAGGTGGCGGTACCACGGCATTGCAATACCGGCCTCAACCGAGACACGAGCGCGGACGGACTTCGGCAGAACCTGCTCGCGGTAGGCATCGTCCTGCTGCTCGAACCAGTCAAGACACGGAACGGAGACAACGCGGGCGCTGACGCCTTCCTCAGCCAGCTTGTCAGCAGCTTCGACAGCGAGGTGAACTTCCGAACCGGTAGCCATCAGGATGACGTCCGGGGTCTCCTTGGCACCGTCGACAAGCACGTACGCACCACGACGGACGCCCTCAGCGGCCTTCTCCTTGGTACCTTCCAAGACCGGAACGTTCTGGCGGGTCAGGGCCAGAGCCTTCGGGCCTGCCTCGCCCTGAAGAACAGCGGCCCAAGCCTGAGCGGTCTCGTTAGCGTCAGCCGGGCGGACAGTGGACACACCCGGGATAGCGCGCAGTGAAGCCAGCTGTTCAACAGGCTGGTGCGTCGGACCGTCTTCGCCCAGACCAATGGAGTCGTGAGTCCAGACGTAAATAGGGGAGATGCCCATCAGCGATGCTAGGCGGACAGCCGGACGCATGTAGTCCGAGAAGATAAGGAAGGTGCCGCCGTACGGACGGGTGCCACCGTGGAGCAGAATGCCGTTGAGGATCGAGCCCATGGCGTGCTCACGGATACCGAAGTGCAGATTGCGGCCGTACGGGTCGGTGGTCCAGGTACCGGTGGTGATGGACTTCGGGCCGAAGGACGGCTCACCCTTCAGGACGGTGTTGTTGGAGCCAGCCAGGTCAGCCGAGCCACCCCACAGCTCCGGCAGGGTCTTGCCCAGTGCCTGCAGCGCGGCCTCAGAGGCCTTGCGGGTAGCAACGCCCTTCTCGTCCGGCTCCCAAGTCGGCAGCTCAGCGTCGAAGCCCTCCGGCAGCTCGCCAGCGGTCAGACGGTCCAGCAGAGCCTTGCGCTCCGGGTTAGCCGCAGCCCACTCGTCGAACTTGACCTGCCACTGTGCATGAGCCTCAGCACCGCGCTCAACTAGCTTGCGAGTGTGCTCAATGACCTCGTCAGCGACGTCAAAGCTCTTGTCGGTATCGAAGCCGAGAGCTTCCTTGATGCCGACAATCTCCTCGCCACCAAGAGCAGCACCGTGCGATGCGCCGGTGTTCATCTTCGTCGGAGCCGGGTAAGCGATCACAGTACGAACGCGAATGAAGGTCGGACGCTCCGTATCCTTCTTGGCCTCCTCGACAGCAGCCTCGAGTGCTGCGACGTCCTCGCCGCCGTCGACCTCAATGACCTGCCAGCCGTAAGCACGGTAGCGGTCCGCGACATTCTCGGTGAAAGCAATGGTGGTGTCGTCCTCGATGGAGATGCCGTTGTCATCCCAGAAGACAATCAGGTTGCCCAGCTGCTGAGTGCCGGCCAGCGAGCCGGCCTCGGCAGTGACACCCTCCTGAACGTCACCATCAGAAGCGATGACGTACACGTAGTGATCAAACGGAGACTCACCCGGAGCAGCTTCCGGGTCGAACAGCCCACGTTCCCGTCGCGAAGCCATGGCAAAACCGACAGCCGACGCCAGCCCCTGACCCAGCGGGCCAGTGGTGATTTCCACGCCGTCAGTGTGGCCGTACTCCGGGTGACCCGGGGTGAGAGCGTCCCACGTACGCAGCGCCTTCAGGTCATCGAGCTCCAGGCCAAAACCGCCGAGGTACAGCTGGACGTACTGCGTCAGAGAGGTGTGACCACAGGAGAGAATGAAACGGTCACGGCCGATCCACTTCGTATCCTTCGGGTCATGGCGCATAACGCGCTGGTAAAGAGAGTAAGCCAGCGGTGCGAGGCTCATCGCAGTGCCGGGGTGCCCCGAACCTGCCTTTTCAACAGCGTCTGCAGCCAGCACACGGGCCGTATCAACGGCCTTCGTATCCAAGTCAGACCAGTCCGAGGGGTAGTTGCGCACAACCCGTGCTTCATGCTCAGTCGACAGTGTCACGTGAATGACTCCTAGTATCCAAATGGATTAGTAAAATTCTCCTCCATACTAACTAGGATTGCGCGCTCCGGGTTCAAACCGGGCCGAATAGCTGAGAGATAAGTCTCAGAGGGCGCGCCGCACATGCTTTACGACGGTCATTATTGGAACCGTTATGATTACCGGTAAACTGATTGCCTGCCCCTCATTTAAATTTTGCGGAAAAACTCGTCGGGAACTTTCCGACCGTTACATCCGACTATCTGTAAACGGGGGGTTTGTTTATGGCGCGTGAAAGGGACATTGCTTTGTTGGAAACAGTCAAGGCGTATATTGCACTGACTAAGCCAAGAATTATCGAGCTCCTGCTCGTCGCGGCCATTCCCGCAATGCTTCAGGCTGATCGCGGTCATGTTCACGTTGGACTGATTCTTCTCACCTTGTTCGGTGGTTGGCTGGGTGCAGCGGCTGCGCACACCTTCAACATGGTCATGGATTACGACATTGACCAGAAGATGCGCCGTACTCGCCGTCGCCCGCTCGCGCGCAACCAGGTTAGCCGTCGAGCGGCAGCGATTTTCGGCACTGTCTTGATGATTGCGTCGTTCCTATGGCTGTGGTTGCTGTGTAACTCGCTGCTGGCCGCCGTTTTCATTCTGATTACGATTGCCTTCTACATCTTCGTCTACACGTTGTGGCTGAAGCGCCGTACTGATCAGAACGTAATTTGGGGTGGCGCTGCGGGGTGTATGCCGGTGATGGTCGGCTGGGCCGTGATCACTGACAACAACCCGGAGATTACGGGGCTGGCCCACTGGTGGCAGGCATTCATCCTGTTCCTGCTTATCTTCTTCTGGACTCCGCCGCACACCTGGGCATTGGGCCTGCGCTACAAGGAGGACTACAAGGCCGCTGGCGTGCCGATGATGCCAGTGGTCAAGCCGGCAATCGTCGTTTCCAAGCGCATTATTTACTACACCGCCGCGACCGTGATTACCACTCTGCTGTTGGTTCCGTACGCGGGTTGGATCTATCTGCTTGGCGCCGTTGGCGCTGGTGCCTGGTTCCTGTGGGGCGCCATTGACCTGCACCGCCACGTTAAGACCGGTGGCAAAATCAAGCCGATGAAGCTGTTCTTCATGTCGAACAACTACTTGTCTATCGTCTGTGTGGCGCTTTCCCTCGATGCCGTACTCGGATTGCAGACAATTTCGAGCATGTTCTAGGGCAGCTGCTGAGCTCCTTTGAAGAGGCCCTTTCCGGTTGCGGGAAGGGCCTCTTTTTGTGTGTGGAGATGGGCACGGGCTGCAAATGTGAAACTGTGCGAGTTTATGACACTTTCAGACCATTTTTCGCGCGATTTCTGTCATAAACATAGTCAGTAACTCGGATCGATAAGTGGGCAGACCGCCCCCTTGCACCGCCCGCGCAGCCCGCGCAGCCCGCTAGCCACTGGGAAACGCACATCCGAGCACACGGAGCCGAGCAGACAGCAGAACCGCCTAAACACGCACAACCAAAGCGCGTGTTTAGGCGGTTCGAGCAGGAATCAACGGCCGGTAACCACAGTCGTTAACACAGCCGCTGACCGGCAGCTAGCTACGCGGTAACCTCGACGTTCTTCTCCGAAGCAACAGTGGCGGCAGCCGCATCGCCTTCAAGCGAGCCAGTGACTTCTGCGCTCCCACCGACAGTGCGGTAACCGTGCTGGAAAAGTACTGCAGTCAAAGCGGTGCAGATACCAGATCCGGCAACGTGAACCGGCACCAATGCCTCCGGTACACCGGACCAGTACTGAATCATTCCAACTACGCCCTGAGCCAAAATGAACACAACGAGTGCGATGGCAACCTTACGCACAGGTGCAAAGGCTTCCGAGGCCAGCAGACCGAAAATGAGGCCGATAACCAGGCCAAGGTAGAGGTACATAAAACCAGCGTGGATATGCGCCAGGTCAACAATCGGTAGCTGGAGGCGATCCTCCGGGAGCACCGAAGCATCTCCAGCGTGTGGTCCCGCACCGGTGACCATAGTTCCGGTAATCAGCGTCATCGTCAGGGCCAGGCCGGAGGCGGCAGCCAGATAGCGCAGATAGCGCGGGTACATGCGGGTAGCAGTGCCGTCGTCAGGCTCCGAAATCTTGACGAAAAGCATGCCAGCGAGCCAGACCAGAATCATCGAAGGCAGGAAGTGCAGCGCTACGGCGTACCACTTCAGGTCAACCCAAACGGAGATACCGCCGATAACAGCCTGGACGATAACGCCGAGACCGTTGAGGAAGGCCAGCAACTTGATTTCCTGACGGCGACCGACACGCATAACCGAAAGGAAGAGCAGAAGTGTCAGAGCAACCAGCACAAAGGTGAGCAGCCGGTTGCCAAACTCAATAATCTGATGGAGCATTTCTGCTTCCCCCGCGACAGGAACGAAGCTGCCTGGGTGACATTCAGGCCACGAAGCACAACCGAGACCTGAACCAGTAACACGGACGATAGAACCGGTTACCGCAATTGCCGCCTGTGCAATCAAAACCAGCAGGGCATAGAGCTTCTGGCGCCCGATTGGTGTCAGCGGCAAAAACGATAGGGGCAAACTTCGATCTGCAGTATTCACATTAAGAAATTCTACCCATGCTGGCGGAAAATGGTAATAAGCGAAACCCCTGCGTTGGGCTGCGCTTTTCTATGCAGATTCCCCGACAGATTCCTAGTCATTCGGCATATCAAAACGGAACCAGCGGGCCGCGAATGCAGCGCCAAGGACGCCCCACACGAGTAGCACCCCGACAGCTGACCAATGGACGGACATGGCCAATGCCGCGGAGATCACGTCGGTAAGCGCGACGGACGGCAAGAGGTGTAGCAGTACAGAGCTGATGTCATCTAACGATGGCGCAACGGCCACATACGTAGTAGCACCAATGAGGATGAACCAGATCAAGTTGGCCAGACCTAGGATTAGCTCGGCTCCCAACGTACCTCCCATGAGCAAGCCCAATGAGGTAAAGACGAACGTTCCCAGAAGCATCCCCACATAAGCCAGCAGCCAGCCGCCAATCGACAGCTCTGCGCCAAGGGCGAGCCCCACGAGACTAAACAGTACGTACTGCAACGTGACGGTGGTGCAGACCGACACAATCTTGCCTGCGATAATGCCCCAGGGTGGCACGCCTGAGGCGCCGATGCGCTTCAGGGCTCCGTAACGGCGGTCAAAGCCCACGGCAATTGCCTGCCCGGTAAACCCTGCAGACATGACGGAAATCGCCAGCACCATGGGGAAGATACGCTCGAGCGGATCATCGAGCTCCAACACCGGCACCATCACCAGGCCGATGAGCATCGCCAACGGGATAATGATGGTGAGGAGCATTTGCTCACCATGTCGCCAGAAGAGCTTCGTCTCCAACCACGCCTGCGACATGACCAACTTCGCCATGTCCGAACGCTGTGGCGCTGGGGCGAAAATGCCCTTCGCAAAGCGGGAGGCATCAGACCTCGGTGCGGTAGTCATTAGCTCCTCATCTCCGTTCCAGTGATCTGCAAGAAGACATCTTCAAGCGATTGCGTCGCCCTATTCATCGAGGTGATCAGCACCTCTTGCTGCTCGCAACTCTGCGCCAAGACAGTCAAGGCGCGCGGTGAAGCCTCACCAATCAGGGAAAACTCTCCACCGCCAGAACGCTGCAGACGCTGTGGAAGACCGGACTCGCTGAAGTTGCGGTTGACCTCTTCGAAGTCAAGGCTGCCTCGAACGCTGATCTTCATAGCAGTGCTTGACGACGTTCCCTGGAGAGCCGATGCGCCTGCGCTAGTGATCTCCTCGGTGGTACCGGCCACAACTAAATGGCCCCGGTCGATAATCGCAACGTCGTCGGCAAGCGATTCGGCCTCGTCCATGAGGTGCGTTGTCAGGACCACAGTGACCCCATCACGGCGCAGCGACGAGATGAGATCCCAGACGGCTAGACGGGACTGAGCATCGAGGCCTGCTGTCGGCTCGTCGAGGAACACAAGCTCCGGACGTCCGACCAGGGCACATGCGAGCGACAGTCGCTGCTGCTGACCGCCAGAGAGCCTGCGGTAGTTCGTCTTACGATGGCGTTCTAGGCCAACGATTTCAAGGAGCCAATCAGTGTCCAGCGGGTTTGCGGAGTAACTGGCAACGAGGTTCAGCATTTCGCCAACGCGAACACCGGGGTAGGCACCTCCGCCCTGGAGCATGATGCCAATGCGGCTGCGCAGTGCTGTGGTTTGAGTGACCGGGTCGAGATCAAGAATGCGAATTCGCCCTTCATCCGGCTTGATGAAGCCCTCACACATTTCAACGGTTGTGGTCTTACCAGCGCCGTTGGGGCCGAGGAGCGCAAGAACCCTACCTCGATCCAGGGAAAGCGAAAGGTCTGATACAGCCTCAACGTCATCGAATTTCTTCGTTACGTTCTCAAGGCGCAGAGCAGGAGAATTGGCAGCGTTATTCACGGTTAGTCAGTCTAATCTCACAGTTTTAATGAAGGCGAAATACCTTAGATCGCGTCGAGTACGCCAAGATGACGAACATGACTGCGACGAAGAATACCAACGCCAGTAGGTAAATCTGAGCGACGGTGCCCGGAGGCAACCCCAGGCCGCGTGGTAGTACTACAAAACTGAAAATTGCCGAGTACAGAACCACGGCAATGCGAAATTGTACCCGGTTGGCCCAAGCGGACAGGGGCACGATGGCCCATAGCAGGTACCAGGGGTGCACGACGGGGAAGAGGATTACTAGAGCGAACATCGCGAGGCCGTAGCCGCCGAGCGGGTGAATGCGCCCACGGAACGTCGCTAACAGCATGCGCAGGAGCCAGGCAGCCACCAGCACTACGCCAATGCCGCGGGTAAACAGCAAAGCACTGTCGCTGATATCGCCGAGCCCCAGAAGCCTGCCGAAGAAACCAGCGATGATCCCGAGCAGGGTAGTCAACGACATCCAACTGCGCACCGTTGCGGCGCCACCCTGCGCGGTGATCCAACCAAAGCCCAGACCAGTTCCTAAGGAAACAACGACTGCCGTGACGACGGTTATTGCGCCCGTCACTACCGCGGAAAGAGCAACGGCCTTCCAAGTGCTGCCAAACTTTCGGGCCAGCCACATGCCGGCAAAGCCGAGCGCCACGAAACCGGTGACTTTGACCATTCCGGCAAGGCTGATGAGCACGATACCGCCTGCATACAGCGCCCACGATCTACCTCGGCTTTGGTTCTCGTGTCCGATCGGTCCGGGTTCTGGCAGCTCATCGGGCACCATCGATTGCGCAGGGCCGTGGATAGCTCGCAGACACAGTTCGAGACCAACGAGCAGGAGAGCCAGCAGCAGGGCCTCATTGTGGATACCGCCCACCAGGTGCAGCAATACCAACGGATTGAGCGTGCCCAGCCAGAGGGTGAACTGAGAGCTAACGCCGCAGCGGCGACCAAGCTGCACCAGCGCCCAGGACACCACGAGAAGCGAAACAATGGCGACAAGTCGATGCAGAAAGACGGAAGCGATGACCCCGTCGCTGGTTATCTTGGCGATACCCCATGCCACTGCGAGGGCCGTGGGACCGTATGGGCTCGGCGAGTGCGACCAAATCAATGGCACCGATCGGGCAAGTGGGTCGTTGGCTCCCAATAGGTCAACAGGTCCTGCGAGGTAGGGATCCATACCCCGCTCCACAATTGCAGCCTGCGCCAAATAGGAATAGATATCCTGCGTAAACAGGGGAGCGGTAAACATCAAGGGCAATACCCATGCCGCGTAGGTGCGTATGAGCATCGGAGTAGTCACTGCGGTGACGCGAGTCCGCGCACCGGCCAGAACGAAAGCGCCGACACCCAACCAGGCTGTGACTAACATGCCAATGCCCACGAAGGTGACGATTGTCGTTGCCACCAACATTCGACCGAGGATTAGCCCAAGTGGTGTACCCCAAAACTCATTTCCAACCACCGGTGTCGCGCCTGCGCCAATCCCAGCGACCATAATAAAGATCGCACCGAGAGCACCCAGCCAACGCAGCCAGGTGAAGCGTCTGAGTTCGCGGTAATTGATGCGGTGTTGGAGCGGCTGTTCTGAGCCCTGGTGGAGGGTTGCCGACCTAGAACCGGCCAGACCAATTTTCGGAATGGCGTCACGCACCCCGAGAGCGTCGTCGAAGGCGGACGAGCGGCGCGGGGTAGGTCGGTTAGTTTTCACAAAGTCACATAGTAGACGATTCGACACGCCGAAAGGGCGTTCTAATCAGCGACGTTGCATTGATATTTAAATGCGTTGGACATTGTGGCCCAATTACGACACAATTATGTTGTCTAATACACCAGCGGCGCAAGTGGGATACTTGCCTCGCTGAGCCACCTAGACACCCATTATTATCCAGCAGTCCAATCGCAGGAGGTGACTCACCAGTCATGGCAGATCGGAAGCCGACAGTCAATGATGGTGATACGCGCAAGCGCATTCTCCAATTGCTTCTGGAACACAACCCGGCGTCCGCGACTTTTATCGCAGACACCCTGGGACTATCCGCTGCAGGCGTCCGCCGTCATATTGACATTCTGGTGGACGAAGGTCTTGCCGAAACCGCTCCGGCACCCAGCACCGGCCCCCGGGGCCGAGGCAGGCCAGCAAAGTCCTATCGCCTGACAGATCGGGGCCGCGCTAGATTCGGGCACGCTTACGACGATCTTGCCAGTGCAGCTCTGACCGCACTGCGCAAGGCCGGTGGTGAGCAGGCAGTTGCCCAGTTTGCCCGTCAGCGCATTGATGACATTCTGCTCGGCGTCACCCCAGTGGGGCAGGACGCAGAGAAGGAAGAGGTCGTAGAGGCCGTCGTCGATGCTTTCCGACGGGCCGGGTACGCGGCAACTATCAACCAGAACACTGGCGGCGTGCAAATTTGCCAGCACCATTGCCCAATTAGCCACGTAGCCTCCGAGTTTCCGGAGCTCTGCGCGGCGGAGCATGAAGCCGTTAGTAAATTATTAGGTCAGCACACCCAACCGTTGGCGACTATCGCTGATGGAAACGGTATCTGCACTACGAATATCCCACTCACTCCCGTAACAAAGACACTTACTGAATCGCCACAAGAAAGGAGCGGAGAATGACCCTCGCCCATGAGAACTCCACCGACGTGGCTGAATCCACGAAGGCTGCCACTCCGCAGACTGACGAAGAGATTATCGAGTCCATTGGTGCCTACCAGTTCGGTTGGCACGACCCGGATACCGCTGGCGCTTCCGCGAAGCGTGGCCTGTCTGAAGCGGTCGTTCGCGATATTTCGGCTAAGAAGAACGAGCCGGAGTGGATGCTTGAACGTCGCTTGAAGGCTTTGGAAATCTTCGACCGCAAGCCGCTGCCCACCTGGGGCGCGGATCTGTCGGGCATCGACTTCGACAACATTAAGTACTTCGTTCGCTCCACCGAGAAGCAGGCCCAGACCTGGGAAGACCTGCCGGAGGATATTAAGAACACCTACGACAAGCTCGGCATTCCGGAGGCTGAGAAGCAGCGCCTGGTCGCAGGTGTCGCCGCTCAGTACGAGTCTGAGGTTGTCTACCACCAGATTCGCGAGGATCTGGAGGCCCAGGGCGTTATCTTCCTGGACACCGACACCGCTCTCAAGGAGCACCCGGAGCTGTTTAAGGAGTACTTCGGCACCGTCATTCCGTCCGGTGACAACAAGTTCTCCGCTCTTAACACCGCAGTCTGGTCCGGCGGCTCCTTCATTTACGTGCCGAAGGGCGTCCACGTGGACATCCCGCTGCAGGCATACTTCCGTATCAACACGGAAAACATGGGACAGTTCGAGCGCACGCTCATTATTGTCGACGAAGATGCCTACGTGCACTACGTCGAGGGCTGTACCGCTCCGATTTACAAGTCCGACTCGCTGCACTCGGCTGTTGTGGAGATCATCGTGAAGAAGGGTGGCCGCTGCCGCTACACCACGATCCAGAACTGGTCGAACAACGTCTACAACCTGGTTACCAAGCGCACCAAGTGCGAAGAGGGCGCAACCATGGAGTGGATTGACGGCAACATCGGTTCCAAGGTCACCATGAAGTACCCGGCAGTGTGGATGACCGGTCCGCATGCCAAGGGCGAGGTGCTGTCCGTGGCTATGGCTGGCGAGGGCCAGTTCCAGGACACCGGCGCCAAGATGGTGCACATGGCTCCGCACACGAGCTCCAACATCGTGTCCAAGTCCGTGGCCCGCAACGGTGGCCGCGCTGCCTACCGCGGTCTGGTGCAGGTCAACAAGGGTGCCAAGCACTCGCACTCCAACGTCGAGTGTGACGCACTCCTGGTGGACACGATTTCACGTTCGGACACGTACCCATACGTGGATGTCCGCGAGGACGACGTCACCCTCGGCCACGAGGCAACGGTTTCCAAGGTCTCTGACGATCAGCTTTTCTACCTGAT
Organism: Corynebacterium sp. HMSC065H09; assembly: GCF_001812845.1. NCBI lineage: Bacteria > Bacillati > Actinomycetota > Actinomycetes > Mycobacteriales > Corynebacteriaceae > Corynebacterium > Corynebacterium sp. HMSC065H09. The sequence continues at coordinate 159,115 of NZ_KV810589.1, read as the reverse complement.
GAGTCGCGGCATCGAAGAAGAAGATGCAATGGCCATGGTCGTGCGCGGCTTTGTCGAGCCCATCGCCAAGGAGCTCCCGATGGAATACGCCCTCGAGCTCAACCGCCTCATTGAACTGCAGATGGAAGGTTCGGTCGGTTAATACCAATGACTACGACGATTAACAACGAAAACCAGGCTGCTCATAGCCGTCGCGTGCTGGCGAACAAGGGCGACGTTTTCTCATCCTTCAACGTGGAGGACTTCGCCGTGCCGCATGGCAAGGATGAAGAGTGGAAGTTCACGCCGCTGCGTAAGCTCCGCGGTCTCCACAACGGCACCGCAGCAGAGCCGGTTGCAGCCTCAATTTCGGTCGAGACTGCTGGTCAGGATGGCGTCGCTGTGGACGTCGTCAAGCGTGACGACGAGCGCCTTGGTCGCGCCGGCGCCCCAACGGACCGCGTGGCAGCACAGGCGTACTCCAACTTCGACGATGCGCACATCGTGACCTTCGCGAAGAACTCGGTGTCCAAGGAGCCTGTCGTCATCGACATCGATGGTCCGGGCGAGGACAAGGTGTCCTACGGCCACATTGTCATTGACGTGCAGTCCCATGCCGAGGCCGTCTGCGTCATTAACTACCGAGGCAGTGGCACGTTCGCGGACAACATCGAGTTCGTAATCGGCGACGGCGCCAAGCTGGGCGTCGTGACCATGGTGAACTGGAACGAAGATGCCGTTCATGGCTCTGCGCACCACGTTCGTGTCGGCCGCGATGCTACGCTGCGCCACACTGTCGCAACGTTTGGCGGCGAGGTTGTCCGTATCGTTCCGCGCGTTGCTTTCACGGCACCCGGCGGCGACGTCGATCTGCTGGGCGTGTACTTCGCTGATGCCGGTCAGTACTTTGAAAACCGCATGCTGGTCGACCACGCTGTGCCGAACTGCCGCTCCAACGTGATGTACAAGGGCGCGCTGCAGGGCGAGCCGAATGTCGCTCATCGTGAGGCCCGCACCGCGTGGGTGGGAGACGTGCTCATTCGTGCAGAAGCGACGGGCACCGACACCTACGAGCTCAACCGCAACCTGCTGCTCACCGAAGGCGCGCGTGCCGACGCAGTTCCGAACCTGGAAATTGAAACCGGTGAGATTGCCGGTGCTGGGCACGCTGCCACCGTTGGCCGCTTCGACGAGGAACAGCTCTTCTACCTGCTCTCGCGCGGTATTCCGGAGCTGGCCGCTCGCCGTCTGGTGGTTCGCGGCTTCTTCAGCGAGGTCATCAACCTGATTCCGGTCGAGTCCGTTCGCGAGAAGCTTGAAAAGCTCGTTGACGAAGAGCTCAACACCGCTGGCTTCTAACCGCTTATCTTCTTTCTCACCCTTTCCGTCCTGTCAACCCGGAAGTGCCGGGGACAGGCCACTTACACCGATTAAAGGAAAAGATTTCACTATGAGCACTTTGGAAATCCGTAACCTCCACGCGCAGGTGCTGCCGACCGATGAGTCCGCCGAGCCCAAGGAGATTTTGAAGGGCGTCAACCTGACGATCAACTCCGGCGAAACCCACGCTGTGATGGGGCCGAACGGCTCTGGTAAATCCACCCTGAGCTACACCATCGCAGGTCACCCGCGTTACGAAGTCACCGAGGGCGAGATTCTCCTCGACGGCGAAAACGTGCTGGAGATGAGCGTCGACGAGCGCGCTCGCGCTGGGCTCTTCCTGGCAATGCAGTACCCGGTCGAGGTCACCGGCGTGTCCATGTCCAACTTCCTGCGCTCTGCAGCAACCGCTGTCCGCGGCAAGGCTCCGAAGCTGCGCCACTGGGTCAAGGAGGTCCGTGAGGCAATGGCTGACCTGGAGATCGATTCGTCGTTCTCCGAGCGCTCCGTCAACGAGGGCTTCTCCGGTGGCGAGAAGAAGCGTCACGAGATTCTGCAGCTCGACCTGCTGAAGCCGAAGTTCGCCATCCTGGACGAGACCGACTCCGGCCTGGACGTCGACGCTCTGCGCGTTGTCTCTGACGGCATTAACCGCTACCAGGACGAAAACGACGGCGGCATTCTGATCATTACTCACTACCAGCGCATCCTGAACTACGTGAAGCCGGACTTCGTCCACGTCTTCCACGATGGTCGCTTCATCACCTCCGGTGGCCCGGAGCTTGCAGACGAGCTGGAAGAGCACGGCTACGAGAAGTACATCAATGCCTAACGCCGAACTACTCAGCCCATCACTCCGCGAGGACTTTCCGATTCTGTCGCGCACTGTCCGTGACGGAAAGCGGCTGGTCTACCTGGATTCCGGAGCGACCTCGCAGCGCCCCAAGCAAGTCATCGATGCTGAGGTGGAGTTCCTAACCCACCACAATGCACCGGTGCACCGCGGTGCCTACGAGATTGCTGAGGAGGCCACGGACGCCTACGAAGATGCCCGCGAAGCCATTGCAGGCTTCATCGGCGCCGACTATGACGAGCTGGTCTTCACCAAGAACGCCACCGAAGCGTTGAACACAGTGGCATTCGTGCTTGGCGACGACCGCGCAGGTCAGTACCAGGTCGGCGAGGGTGACGAGATTGTCGTCACTGAGCTGGAGCATCACGCGAACTTGGTGCCGTGGCAGGAGCTGGCTCGCCGCACTGGTGCGACACTGCGTTGGTATGGCGTGACTGAAGACGGCCGCATTGATATGGACTCGCTGGAGCTCAGCGAGAAGACCAAAGTTGTGGCCTTTACCCATCAGTCAAACGTCACCGGTGCAGTAACCGATGTGAAGGAAATGGTGCGCCGTGCTCGCGAGGTCGGAGCGCTGGTAGTCCTCGATGCCTGCCAGTCGGTGCCGCATATGCCTGTCGACGTCAAGGAGCTCGATGTGGACTTCCTGGCGTTCTCCGGCCACAAGATGCTCGGCCCCAACGGGGTCGGCGCGCTCTACGGTCGCCGGGAACTGCTCGAGGCACTGCCGCCGTTCCTCACTGGTGGCTCGATGATTGAGGTCGTCACCATGGAGAAGACCACCTTCGCGGCGCCTCCGCAGCGCTTCGAGGCGGGTACCATGATGACCTCCCAGGTCGTCGGCCTGGGTGCTGCGGTGAAGTACCTGGATGCCATCGGTATGGATAAGGTAGCTGCTCATGAGCACCACCTGACCGCGCTCGCACTGGAGAAGCTGCAGGAAATTGATGGCGTGACCATCATCGGTCCGACTACTCCAGAACAGCGTGGCTCTGCAGTCTCCTTCAAGGTCGAGGGCATTCACCCGCACGATCTTGGCCAGGTTTTAGACGACCAGGGCGTGTGCATCCGCGTCGGTCACCATTGCGCGTGGCCAATTCACCAAATCCTCAACGCCCAGTCGACCGCCCGGGCATCCTTCTACATCTACAACACGGAAGAGGACGTTCAGGCGCTTGCCGACGCAGTGCGCCATGCACAGAAGTTCTTCGGTGTCACCCCGTAGCTTTAAGAAAGGAGAAGGACATGAAGCTCGAGCAGATGTACCAGGAAGTTATCCTGGATCACTACAAGCATCCGCAGCATGCGGGTTTGCGGGAGCCTTTCAATACGGAAGTGCATCACGTCAACCCGTCGTGTGGCGATGAACTCACGCTTCGCGTCACTCTGAACGACGACCTCACCGTCGTCAATGACGTCTCCTATGACGCCGTGGGCTGTTCTATCTCGCAAGCCTCCACCTCAGTTATGGCTGAGGAGATTGTCGGCAAGACTGTCGACGAGGCCATGGCCAAGCTTGCCGAGTTCGAGAAGATGGTCACGTCCCGAGGCAAGATTGAGGGCGATGAGGACATTATCGGCGATGGGATTGCCTTCGCTGGAGTTTCTAAGTACCCCGCCCGCGTGAAGTGCGCACTTCTCGGATGGAAAGCTTTCCAGGCCGCAACCGCTGAGGCCCTGGCCAACGCTGCTGAAGGCAACGGCGTTGGTACCGCGACTGTAACCGTTACCAATGACGAGGAAGGCCATCGCCATGACTGAACCAATCGCTAATGACGCCACCTCGCCCGCACAGCCTGATGCTGTCGACGAGGACACCATGACTACTGGTGCTCCCATTGATGAGGGGGATGCGTACGAGTCCATCACCGTCCCGCCGGCACCGGAGCAGACCGAAGCCGATAACAAGCTGGCTATCCAGGTTGAAGAGGCAATGTACGAGGTTGTTGACCCGGAACTTGGAGTCAACGTCGTGGACCTGGGCCTGGTATATGACATCTGGATTGAAGAAGGCGACATTGCCGCTATCTTCATGACACTCACGTCCCCGGCCTGCCCGCTGACCGATATGCTCACCGACCAGACTGCCTCCGAGGTTATGAAGGTCGAGGGTATCCGCGACTTCCGCCTCAACTGGGTCTGGTCCCCGGCATGGGGCCCACACATGATCACTGAGGACGGCCGCGAGCAGATGCGCGCTCTCGGTTTCTCGGTCTAGATGATCAGTGACAGCGGTGATTAGGGAACCGCTACGCTAAAAGTGCTTGGCGACGAGCTCCTGGCTCGTTCAGCTAGGCACTTTTTCGTTTGTTTTTTGAGTTGCTGACTGCGTTTATGGCCGGGATCGGTAGGGCGATGCGAGTTACTGACTGCATTTATGTCAAAAATGGCTCAAAAAATGGCCTGAAAGCGTCATAAAATTGCACAGTTTCACATCTGCAGCCCGTATTCACACGAGCATCCCCGCAATTTTTTCGAGCTGTCCGACTCGGAGCTAAAAACGACCCCACCTGGCGCTGAAAAGTGCCAAGCGGGGTCGCTATTGTCTTCGACTGCTAATCCAAGTTGTGAGAGTTAGATGCGAGATGCATAGCTACTCGCATCTATTCACAGCTCTTCGCAGCTATTCGCGACTCATGTCTGCGGTGGCCGGGTCAACGAGCTTGGAGCCCGTGACCTTCTTATGGATGAACCACAGCAGGACGAATACCGGAATACCCAGGTACGGAGTGAGGATAGCGAAGATATTTTCGCCAGTGCGGATCGGATCAAGTGCCTGTCCGGCCACCACAAAGAAGCACATAATCAGTGCCAGCACAGCACCGGCAGGGAAAAAGTTCGCCTTGTAGGGAAGCGAACCCAACGGGATGTTCTGGGCCTTCAGACACTTGCGGAAGCGGTAGTGACTGTAAGAGATGCCAAACCAGGTGATAAAGCCCGCGAGCGCAGAAAGTGTCAACAAGAAGGTGTACGCCACGCCATCGCCTACCAATGAAGTAATGAAGCCAGCCATACCGATCACAGCGGTGGCAATCAGAGCGCGCAGCGGAACGCCGTGCCCGGAAAGCTTGCCGAAGTAACGCGGAGCGTGTCCCTGGCGGGCCAGGGAAAACAGCATACGAGTGGACACATACATACCGGAGTTACCCGCGGACAAGACCGAAGTCAGAATGACAGCGTTCATCAGGCCAGCGGCAATCGCGATACCTGCGCGTTCAAAGACCAGGGTGAACGGTGAAATGGAAATGTTGTCCTCGGCGGCGTTCAGAAGATTCGGGTCCGTGTACGCAATAAGGAAACCAATAACAGCGATGGCACCGATGTAGAACAGCAGGATACGCCAGAAGATAGTGCGAATCGCGCGGGGAATCGTACGCTCAGGATCCTCGGCCTCACCTGCTGCTACACCAACCATCTCGGTGCCCTGGAAGGAGTATCCGGCTACGACGAAGACAGCCAACAGTCCCATTCCGCCATTGACGAATGGGGCGTCGCCCGTGGTCCAGTTTTCGAAGCCGGGGGAGGACCCGCCCAAGATGCCGAAAATCATGCCGACACCAAGAACGAGGAAGACGATGACGGTAATGACCTTGATGGTCGCAAACCAAAACTCACCCTCGCCGAATGCACGTGCGGACAGGGCATTCAGCCCGAATAGAATCGCGAGGAAGAGCGCGGACCAGATGATTGAAGGCACATCCGGGAACCAATAGCGCATCACCAGCGCAGCAGCGACGAGCTCTGCGGCCACAGTAATCGCCCAGTTAAACCAGTAGTTCCAGCCCATGGCAAAGCCGAAGGATTCTGAGACGTATCGGCGACCGTACTCCTGGAAGGAACCGGGCACCGGCAGGTAAGCGGCCATCTCGCCGAGAGACTGCATAACCAGCCACACCATGATGCCGATAAGAGCGTAAGCGATAAGCGCACCGCCTGGACCGGCCTGCGAAATGGTCGCACCGGAGGCAACAAACAGGCCCGTACCAATGGCACCACCAATGGCAATCATGTTCAGGTGGCGAGCTCTCAGCCTGCGCTGAAGCTTATGGTTTTGTGAGGAAGTCTCCTCAGATTGCGTCGAAGTCATTCATTTATCATAAGCGTTTGTACTCCGGTGAATGCAAAAACCACACCGCTTTAATTGTTGGTATCACCCCACAAATCGGCTGATGTATATGCTCCCGGTCAACGAGTTCTCCATCTCCCAGGTCCCCGCACAAACCCAGCGATGAGCTTTCCGCACGTACGCGGACTCATTTTCAGCAAAGGCACGGCCACTTTCGCCATAGCGCGAAGCGTCGTCAGTGGGGATGTCCCTATCAAATAGGCAAAAATGTCCTTCTCCGGCAACGAAAAGAACGCCCGGAAAAACGCACCCGTCTGTCGTGCATCGAACCCCAGCAACGCCGCGAGCCCACGTTCGCGTAGCCATCGCTGCAATCGCATGCTTAACGACGTCCCCAGCGTCCGGCTTCCCTTCTTTTCCATATCGGCCAAGAAGCGGTCGACATCTTCGATAACCGAACCCACCGAGTAACCAGTGGCAGGATGCATCCAACCACCAGCAAAGCCGAAGAGAGTGCCCATGGATGGTCCACTGTGCGTCACGTCACCGCGGCGAGAGGGAAGGTTTGCCAGTAGGGGAAAGGACACCACTTCTTCGTCGATGGCCAGATCTTCCGAAAGCCCCAGGGACTTCAACCGTGCACTTTGGCGTCTACGCAACAGCGCTAGAAGTACGGAGTCATCGGCCTCACCGCCGCTGCCGACTGGCGCACCGGCTTCGCCACGATACCCGTCAACCATAGGAGTCGGAGTAGCGAGAATGGTCTCTTCAATGAGGAAGGTCCTGTCATCCAAGAAAATGCGATAGGAGAAACTAGCCGGCTCTGTCGCTGGGTCAACCGGTTCAGCCGGAGTGAAGTCCATGAAAACTGCGCGGCGGTGGGCGCTGGGGACGTCGTCAAGCGAAAAGATGTGCCCGATGGCGAGCTGCCGTACCTGCCCACCTCGCCCGACTGCGGCGTGCGTGCGCCCGGTGGTGACAATTGTGATGTCAGTACCCGTGGTTTCGGAATCGGTGAGCGCGCGGCGTTCGATGTGGAAACCGCCCAGTTTTTGCAGGCAGTCCTTGTTAACAACGCCGTAGTTGCGGGCGAGCTGACGTTCGGTGCCGTCGGCAAGAATGACGCTGGGTTGAAAGGTGGCGGCAAGGAAGTCGCTGGGCAACCAGTCGGGGAGTTGGTCGCACCAGAGACCAATCGTCGAGGGCAGTGTGCCACCGGCTGGGTCATAAGCGGTGACATCCCAGCCGCGAGCGGATGCACGGTGGGCGGCGATTCTTCCGGCGGGCCCGAGGCCGACGACGGAGGCGGTCACGGGAAATGAAGTCATAACTGGTAGGCTACTCGTTCGTGATTGTGACCCATGACCTTGAAGTCCGAGTCGGCGCCCGTACCCTGCTCACTGCGCCGGGTGAGCAGCTGCGCGTCCAGCCGGGAGACCGGATTGGACTCGTCGGGCGAAATGGTGCTGGCAAAACGACGACTATGCGTATTCTCTCCGGTGAAACTGAACCCTATGGCGGTTCAGTAGTGCGCTCTGGCTCGATTGGTTACCTGCCACAGGACTCGCGCGAGGGCAACATCGACATCTCCGCCCGCGACCGTGTGCTGTCGGCGCGAGGTCTTGACCAAATCCGCCGCAGCATGGATCGCCAACAGGAGATCATGGAGACCGCGACCACTGACACGAAACGCGATGCGGCGATTCGGAAGTTTTCGCGTCTCGAGGAGCGCTACCACGACCTCGGCGGCTACGAGGCGAACGCCGAGGCAGCCCGCATTTGCGACGCGCTGGGGTTGCCGGAGCGCGTACTCGACCAGCCGCTGAAGACGCTTTCGGGTGGTCAGCGCCGCCGCGTCGAGCTTGCGCAGATTCTCTTCGCCGCTACCGAAGGCTCGGGCAAGTCCGCCACGACGCTGCTTCTCGACGAACCGACGAACCACCTCGATGCGGATTCGATTACCTGGCTGCGCGAATTCCTCAGTAAGCATGAGGGCGGCTTGATTATGATTTCGCACGATGTCGAGCTGCTCGAGGCCGTGTGTAACAAAGTCTGGTTCCTCGATGCGGTGCGCGCCGAAGCTGATGTGTACAACATGGGCTGGAAGAACTACCTGTCGGCACGCGCGACCGATGAGGCTCGACGTCGCCGTGAGTTCGCTAACGCGGAGAAGAAAGCCAGCGCACTGCGCAAGCAGGCCGAGAAGCTAGGCGCGAAGGCGACGAAGGCCCGTGCGGCCAAGCAGATGGTGGCTCGTGCTGAGCGCATGATGGACAGTCTCGACGAAGTCCGCGTCGAGGATAAGGTCGCCCACATTTCCTTCCCCGAGCCGGCGCCCTGTGGCAAGACTCCGCTCAACGCCACGGGACTGACCAAGATGTATGGCTCGTTGGAGGTCTTCGCCGGTGTTGATCTTGCGATTGACAAGGGTTCCCGCGTGGTTGTCCTCGGCTTCAATGGTGCTGGTAAGACGACGCTGCTGAAGCTACTCGCCGGTGTGGAGCGCACCGATGGCGAAGGCGGCATTGTCTCCGGCCACGGCCTGCGCATCGGCTACTTCGCCCAGGAGCACGACACGATTGATCCGGACAAGACTGTCTGGGAAAACACCGTCTACGCCTGCCCTGACGTCAACGAGCCGGAGCTGCGGAGCCTGCTCGGTGCCTTTATGTTCTCCGGCGACAAGCTGCAGCAGCCAGCGGGAACCCTCTCCGGTGGTGAGAAGACGCGTCTGGCGCTGGCGACGCTGGTTAGCTCCCGCGCAAACGTCCTGCTTCTCGACGAGCCCACTAACAACCTCGACCCGCAGTCCCGCGAACAGGTTCTCGATGCACTTCGCACTTACACCGGGGCCGTCGTTCTGGTTACCCACGATCCAGGTGCGGTCAAGGCGCTAGAGCCCGAGCGCGTCATCGTGCTTCCCGACGGCACCGAAGACCTCTGGAGCGACGACTACATGGAAATCGTCGAGCTGGCTTAAGACGGATCCATTGGCCCTGGCAGGTAACCGTCCTGCTGCGCGAGCCTATACATCTCCGACTTGTTAAGGCTGTTCTCGGCCCGGCCAGCTGCCGCATACTTGGCTCGAATACGGCCCAAGTAGTCCAACACGGTGTTCGGTGTCAGCCCTGTCATCGACGCGACTCGCTTCGTCGACTCACCGGAGGCGTACAGCTCCAGTACCTCACGCTGGCGTTCTGACAAATCGACAGAGTCGAGCAGGGGATCAGAGTCAACTACCGATGCCCATTCTGTAGTCAGCGCACCCTTGCCAAGTGCCGCCAGCCGTACTGCAGACACGATTGTCTCCGGGGTTTCCGATTTTTGCACAACCCCCATCACTCCGGTACGCACTGCCTTTCGGACAAGGTATGGGCTTTCAGCTGACGAGAGGATGAGCACGTGATCGGTAACCAATTCCAGCGACAGAACGTTCTGCGCTGGATCTGAATTATCCGCCAGCCGTAGATCCAGCACGACCACATCCAGGCGGTCATCGGTGCCCACATCGGCCAGTAGCTCCGGCACAGTTTGATAACAGCCGACGAGCTCAAAGTCTGGCTCTGCAGAAAGCAGGGTTTCGAGCCCCTGCAGAGTCAAGGCATGATCATCAATCGCAGCAACGCGAAGCAAACGATCCGACTGCACGCTGTAATCTCCGATGTTGTCGGAGTCAATTGCAGCCGAGACGTCGATGGAAGCATTGCTCATTCCCGCAATATTCTCCCTAGTCACGTGACATCACTATCCTCTCACCGGCTTCATCAAACCTTTGCACTCCATTGTCATCAGAAATAGATGCAAATGCACGTCTGCCCGGGGGCAATAGGCGAATTGTTACCGATCCTTCTTCGGCGTTATCGATTGCTTCGAGGAAGTTCGGCATCAACTTGGCCACCGCGGAATCGTCGTCGACAAGCGGAATACGGCGCACATCGGTGCTATCGGAAACGGCCTGCGTGTGATTGCGGTCATCGAGGAGCCGGACATGAACACCTCTTGCGCGGGCGTCCCAAACAGCTTGGTGAAGGGACCCAACATTTAGATGCGGCGAACGTAGGACGTCTCGGAGAAGCTGCTCTGTAAGCCGCGCACGCAACTGCAGTCGCGGGGTCGGTTCTTCCAAAACTGCAGCGGCGCTAAAAATGGGGCCGACCCGGCGCTGCAGCCATTCGTAGTTACTCTGGCTGCTAATTTCGTACTCTTTGGCGGCCCCGGCAGCGTACAGCGCACGATTATAATCCTGAATAGACTGCGGAACGGTGCGCATAAAAAAGCGGACCATGATGGACGTCAAAATTCCCGCGACCAACATCACGGAGCGAACTAACAGGTCAACTCCAGAGATACTGATGTGGGTCGTATCCGAGGGGGCAAAGGGGAAGAACTTGAGAAGCTCCACCATGATCGCGCCACCGAGCACTGAATTCAGCGCAACCCAGGGGCGGCCGCGGATGGCGAGCAATGCAGATGCAAAAGAAATTAAGCTAAAGTGCCAGAAATACGACCATTCCAAATTATTTGGAATGGGCTGGTAGAGCCCCACCACAGCTAATACAACGATCGCGACACCAGTTACGATTGCACGGGCTAACGGCAATTGTGAATGGCGGCCATACATAATCAGCCCGAGAAGGCCGATCGCTAATGCCAGACTGATTTGCCCGGCCGCGGTAAATAATTGTCCATTACTGACTAGAACCATGAACAACACGCCGACGATCGCGCCGTAGAACTGCCAGGAAAAAACAATTGACATTCCCATGAGGTCATACAGCGATGTCGTGTGAGCGGAGGAATCGACTACATCTTCCTCTTCCACAGGAGAGGTATTACCGTGCCATTTGAGAATAACCTGAGTACCTTTCCCAGGCTTTGAATTAACGAGAGCATCTCCACCGCGAAGGGCCTCCATTCGCCCTTTAACGCTCAACCGGATACCTGCACGATGCGGGTCAATTCCCTCGGGGTCGAACCCGGTGCCATCGTCACGAAAATCAATGGACACCTCTCCCGAGGCAACACGAATGTGGCATTTCTTTTCCGCTGCGGCACCTGCGTGACGCTTGGCATTATTTGCCACCTCGGTTGCGGCTAATAGGAACGTGTTAGCAACTTCTCCTGGCAGCCGAACTGGACCGCCTTCTTCGCTGGTGTCTAGCGTTACCGAAATGTCGGGGCTCACCGACATCAATTGCGCCCGTACAGCCTCAGCAAAAGTTCTACCGCTTACTGTTTGCCGAGGCGAGAAAAACAGCCCAGTCTGCTCGTCTAGCGAGAAGTCAATCTTAGAGCCCTTACCGATTGCAGACAGTGCGGCCAATACATAGTCATGGACATAGGCGTTGAAGCTGCTCATCGCCTCGCCGCGGACACGCATACGCTCCGCTCTCTCATTGACCTTCCGAGAGTTCTCGTAGGTGAAGTCAATAAGCCTTGCGACGGGTTGTGCAGAGCCTGCAATAATCACAAATGGAAAAGTGTTGATGAGATTGAAACCAACATCCGACAACATGTCGAGCCAAAAAGTGTGTCCCAGCAACCACGAATTAATGACCGCAATAAGTCCGGGAACAAATACCATCACGGACAAACTGATGTGGAGTGGCACTGTCAGAGCAAATGCAGCGAGGGCTAAACCTGAAAATGGGCTATACCAGAGCGCATTTCCAACGAGGTTATGAGGGAGATCCCAATAGGTTGAAACCAACATCAGGAAAACCAACATGATGTACATCGGCACACGCAGTGCGGTAATAAGGCCTCGCCGCGTATTATTAATCACAGCCCAAATCAGCAACATATCGCTGAGAATGAATATGAGCAGTGATGCAAAAGGGAACCAGTGGCTCAGAAAGTTTTCAAAGGGGACAGAACGAACAGCCGATTCAACCTGCCACAAAAAGCCGGTGACGGCAATAATAATCGCGCCGGATCGCAGCACAGACATTTCAATTGATGGTGACTGTCCGGCAAGTGCCGAATCGGGATTCCACCTCTCCATGCGACAATCACATTCCTTTTGCTTATTGCCACTAGATAAAACTAATTAGTCTCTACATGCGGTATGGAGCCGAGCGAAATTCTGAAGAATACGCCCACTTCGAGCAACATCCAACTGTCGCGCGGCCGACACCGCTTTAAGATCTGTTCCTGGTAAATAGTAGCCCTCATTTGCGTAAATCTGGAGACGCTGGGCAAATGTGTTGGCATCTAATTCCGGGTGAAACTGCGTCGCATATGCATTGCGGCCCAACCGAAACATCTGTACGGGGCAGTCCTTACCAGTTGCCAACAACGTAGCGTCGCCAGGCAGTTCTTCGATGGCCTCCTTGTGGCCGACGATGGCGTGAAAGTGGGCCGGTAAACCATCAAGAATTGGATCTGATTCGCCATCTGGAGTTGCAGCTACTTCGATTACAGCTGCCTGCTCCCCGTGCTTGCGGGAGACACGGCCATGGCCAGCAGTACCGAGCAGGCCGACGCCATAACAAGCTCCGAAGAAGGGGAAGTCTCGTTCGAGCACTTCTGCCAACAAATCCTCGAACCAGGTCTCGACTTCCTTCTGTAGATAGCTCTTATCGTCATCAGAGGCGTTAAAGGGTCCTCCGCCAACGATTACGCCCGAGTAGTTATCTAGATTCAGATTCCCCGGACGAGACTGTTCCAGGCGAATTTGATGCAACTTTGCCGGCGCCAATGCACACCTCCTGGCAAATGAGAGATGTTCAGCGTGAGCTGCGGCATCTTCGCCGCGTGTGGAAAGCAAGAGGAAGGGCTTGGCGGAGGTAGACATTTGCGGGAACAAATTTCGTGAAAAAGGGAGCTAGAGGGGGACGGAGACTACTGCACCACTAGCAGGCTCGGATTGGCTGCATGCGTACATACGTGCATAAATCGGGGGATGATTGACGAGACGGCCTGGAGGTCCACATCAGATACCTTTAGTCGAATCGCGTCGACTTCCAACGGGTCAAAGTAACCGACGTCGGTGTAGAAAGACATTCTGCGGAGCAGTCCGTTAGCATTCATCTCCGGATGAAATTGGGTAACCCAGTTATTCGATCCGATCGAGTACATCTGCACCGGACAGGTTGGACCTGTGGCAAGCAAAGTTGCGTGATTGGGAAGTTCCGCAACGGATTCCTTGTGGCCAGTCAACGCATAAAAAACCGGAGGCAACACCGAAGCTATTGGATCTTGAGTGGCGGCTTCGGTGAGCTCTACCCGGGTAGAACCCGCTACTTCGCCGTGGCGCAGGTTAACCAAACCACCCGAAGTAAAGGCTGTGTAGCTAGCGCCGTAGCAGATAAGCAGTGCGGGGACAGGACTCCTAAGTACGTCGTAAAGCACATCGTGCGAATACTTCTGCAAACCCGAATGCTCAAGGTCGGTGATGTTAAATGGGCTGCCTCCGACAAATACGCCGTCATAGGAGGTCAGGTCGGGCAACTTAGCGCCGACAGCGTCGATGGTAAACAGATCCAACTGGCTGGGCTCAAGCCCGGTGGAATCCAGAAAGTCCTGGTACTCGGCTTGCCCCGCACCATCTGCGGGGCGGAGCGCCACCAACAAAAACTTACCCACACTCATAAATAGACAGCTTAGTCCATATTGAGTGAAATCTATGCATCTTCACCGGTCAAACGGGGTAAATGCACGGCAGAAAGCCGAAACCCGCTCCCGTATTAGGGGAGCGGGTGGTACGTAACGCTATCAGGCCTAGCCTGAGTGGCTAGTCCTTGCGCCGTAAGCTGTCTTCAACTAAATCAAGCACGGAATCCAATTCGTCGACAGTGCGACCAGATGCCAGACGAACGATGATGCCATCGAGCATCAGCTCGAGAAAAAGCTGCATCGTGCGAACCGAATAATCCGACCGTAGGGAGCCGGATGAGGATGTCTGGGTCAATCGGTGGGCAACAGCGTCATCCAATTGATCCTGATGGCCCAACCATTGGCCCTTAAACTCCGGATCGCTGCGAAGGCGACGGGCAATCTCAAGGCGAGTTCCCAGCCAGCCATGCTTGTCTGGGTTCGCCACGATGTCACGCATTACTTCCACTAAGCCGGAAGCCTCCGCGACTTCCGCCATATTTGCGGCATCTTCTTCGGCCAATGCTAAGAACAGACCTTCTTTGGATCCGAAGTGATGGAAAATAGCACCGCGAGACTTACCGGTAGCGGACTCCAGACGAGAGACCGTTGCGCCGTCGTAGCCGAATTCTGCAAAGCACTGCCGAGCGCCGTCGAGAATTTCGTGCCGCCGTTGAGCTAAATCCTGGTTACTCACTTTTGGCATAAGGAAACTCTTTTCTTGCCGGCGACGCCCAGGGACATGTTTCACTGCATGACGTGGCAGCGCCATTCCTATACTTCCCAAGCCTCATTTTGGTTGGGGTAGAGAAACCCGAGGCCGGCAGGGCGCTAGCCCGTGGGGTATGAATCCGCGGGCTAGCGCTACCTACCGGCCTCTAGAAGCGCTGCTTGTAACAAGCCCTAGCGCGCACGAGTCAAAGGGAAACTAGTTGCCCTTGATCATGTTGCGCAGGACGTACTGCAGAATACCGCCGTGGCGGTAGTAGTCAGCCTCACCAGGGGTATCGATGCGGACCACAGCGTCGAAGTCGAAGGACTCGCCGTTTTCCTTGGTAACCGTAACCTTGACGGTCTTCGGGATGGAGCCGTTGTTCAGCTCCTCCAGACCAGCGATGTCGAAGGTCTCAGTGCCATCGATGCCCAGGGACTTCCAGGACTCACCCTCCGGGAACTGCAGCGGAACAACGCCCATGCCGATGAGGTTCGAGCGGTGGATACGCTCGAAGGACTCAGCGATAACAGCCTTGACGCCCAGCAGCAGGGTGCCCTTAGCTGCCCAGTCACGGGAGGAACCGGTGCCGTATTCCTTACCACCAACGACGACCAGCGGAGTGCCAGCCTCCTTGTAGTTCATGGCAGCGTCGTAGATGAAGGCCTGCGGGCCACCCTCCTGGGTGAAGTCGCGGGTGTAGCCACCGGTAACACCGTCAAGCAGCTGGTTCTGCAGGCGGATGTTAGCGAAGGTGCCGCGCACCATGACCTCGTGGTTACCACGACGGGAACCCAGGGAGTTGTAGTCCTTGCGCTCAACGCCCATGGAGTCGAGGTACTGCGCAGCCGGGGTGCCCGGCTTAATGGAGGAAGCCGGGGAGATGTGGTCGGTGGTCACCGAGTCACCCAGGGCAGCAAGGACGCGAGCGCCCTTGATGTCGGAAACCGGTGCCGGCTCCATTTCCATCTCGTCGAAGTACGGTGCCTTGCGGATGTAGGAGGACTTGTCGTCCCAAGCGAAGGTCTTGCCCTCCGGGGTCGGCAGGTTCTGCCAGCGCTCGTCACCAGCGAAGACATCCTTGTAGTCCTCGTCGTACAGCTCGGAAGAGATGGAGGCCTCGATGGTTGCTTCGATCTCTTCGGTGGACGGCCAAATGTCGCGCAGGAAGACATCGTTGCCCTCTGCGTCCTGACCCAGGGCGTCGGTTTCAAAGTCGAAGTCCATGGTACCGGCGATCGAGTAGGCGATAACCAGGATCGGGGAGGCCAGGTAGTTCATCTTCACGTCAGGGGAGATGCGGCCTTCGAAGTTACGGTTACCGGACAGAACCGCGGTAGCAGCCAGGTCGGCCTCGTTGATGGCGGAGGAAATCTCAGCCGGCAGCGGACCGGAGTTACCGATACAGGTTGCACAACCGAAGCCGGACAGGTAGAAGCCCAGAGCCTCGAGGTCCTTCCACAGGTCAGCACGCTTGAAGTAGCCGTTAACAACCTGGGAGCCCGGAGCACAAATGGTCTTGACCCACGGCTTAGCCTGCAGACCCTTCTCGACTGCCTTGCGTGCCAACAGACCAGCACCAATCATGACCGACGGGTTGGAGGTGTTGGTACAAGAGGTGATGGAAGCGATAGCGACCATACCGTGGTCGAGCGTGTACTCGCCGCCCTTCGGGGAAGTGACGGTAATCGGGGAGCTCGGGCGACCTTCAGCGCCGTTAGCGGCGGACTCGCCGTGGCCCTCGCGGGACTCGTTGTAGTCTGCGGCCAGCTCGGAGGTCGGTGCGGAAGCCTTGACAGCGCCCTTAATCTCGCCGTCGGAGTAGTTGTGCAGGTCCTTGCGGAACTGCTCCTTGGCGGAAGCCAACTCGATGCGGTCCTGCGGGCGCTTCGGGCCAGCGATGGACGGAACGACGGTGGACAGGTCCAGCTCGAGGTACTCGGAGTACTCAGCCTCCGGAGTGTTCTCGTCCAACCACATGCCCTGAGCCTTGGCGTAAGCCTCGACGCGCTCCAGGGTCTCCTTGTCACGGCCAGTCAGGGCCAGGTACTTGACGGTCTCATCGTCGATCGGGAAGATTGCGGCGGTGGAACCGAACTCTGGCGACATGTTACCGATGGTCGCACGGTTGGCCAGCGGCAGCTTGGAGACGCCAGCGCCGTAGAACTCTACGAACTTGCCGACGACGCCGTGCTGGCGCAGCATATCGGTGACGGTGAGCACAACGTCGGTTGCGGTAACACCCGGCTGAATGTCGCCAGTCAGCTTGAAGCCAACGACGCGCGGAATGAGCATGGAGATTGGCTGGCCAAGCATTGCGGCCTCAGCCTCAATACCACCGACACCCCAGCCCAGGATGCCCAGGCCGTTCTGCATGGTCGTGTGAGAGTCAGTACCAACACAGGTGTCCGGGTATGCCAGGCCGTTGTTCTCGAAGACAACGCGAGCCAGGTACTCGATGTTGACCTGGTGGACAATACCGGTTCCCGGAGGAACAACGCGGAAGTTGGAGAATGCGCCAGTACCCCAACGGAGGAACTTGTAGCGCTCATCATTGCGCTGGTACTCAATTTCGACGTTCTTAGCCAGAGCGTCTTCGCTACCGAAGGCCTCGATGATGACCGAGTGGTCGATGACCATCTCTGCCGGGTTCAGCGGGTTAACCTGATCCGGGTCGCCGCCGAGAGTCTTAACAGCCTCACGCATGGTAGCCAGGTCAACAACACAGGCGACGCCGGTGAAGTCCTGCATAATAACGCGAGCAGGGGTGAACTGAATCTCGATCGACGGATCAGCCGAAGGAACCCAGTTGGCGACAGCCTTGATGTGCTCCTCAGTGATGTTGGCGCCATCTTCGTTGCGCAGCAGGTTCTCACCGAGAACCTTCAACGAGTAAGGCAGCTTCTCCATACCCGGCACGGCGTCAAGAGCGAAGTAGTCATAAGACTTGTCTCCGACCTCAAGCTTGCGCAGGGCGTTGAAAGAGTTCTTGCTTTCAGCCACAGTCAGCTCCATTTCTATTCGGGTGAATTGTCGCCTTAACTGAAGAGTCCGGCACTCGAATTTCGGCTCTCCACAAGGCATAGGTGCGATCACGCCGCCCCTTATCAACCAATTAAAGCAATAATCACGACGCGGGGCACACGAGCCCACACACACGTTTTTAAGGAAGCGTTACCGTCCTTGCATCAACAATAACAGTACGAACGTTCTGTATGTAGATTGCTCGCGGCGCGCCGAGTCACGCTACCCCCGTTCACATCCAGAGCAGGCCATTATAGATAGGACAAACGAAGCAGCATCTCCGCCAAATTGGGGCGCGTGGAAACCATTCTCACGCAAAACAGGAGCACGATACGGAAGGCAATTAATGCATACGCCAGCAGATTCACAGGCAGCGAAAGAAACCGTCGAGAAGGTGGTCGCTCAGCTACGCACCGACAACATCGTGACAAATAACCCACAGCTCCGAGAAGCGGTCCAGCCAATTGTCGACGATGCAGCAAATCGGGGGGTGCCCAATTTCAATATCATCTACCTAGATAGCGAGAAGATTTACCCCGTCGCCGAACAAAAGAACACCGACATCTTTTCCTTTGCCCGCCAAGTAGCGGACCAAGTCGGCGGCACCACTGTCGTGCGCACACCGGGCAATGTGGCCACCGCATCTGCCGATTTCCCCCGCGCAGCCATTGAACGCGCCGACCACGCAATGATGGAGACTCCACGAGACTATCCGGCGGGTCTCGATGCCTATTTGCACGAGCTCACTAACTACGTCGTCCCGTGGACTCTTTACAGCCTCATCGCAGGCGTCGTTATCGTCGCACTCTTCGTCGGGCTGACGTTCTACTGGCTACGCACACGCCCAACCGCCTAAGAGTTCGCTTTACGACGGACGCTGGAGTTAACGGCCCCACTGAATACATTCACCGTCCCCGGTTTTCCACCTCACGGCAAGGGACAGGGTAAATGCCCCAAAAACTGGTAGCAGTGGAGAACTCAGTCACTATCTCAATTGGATAACACTGTTGCAGTCGCCGTAACCGTGTCAACGATTTTCGCCAAGGTCAAGCATGAGCGCTTGACCTTTTCTTATGTCCGGTACCCCAGGTAAAGGTCCGCGGCAGTCCGGCACGCCGATAAGTCATCACATAGTGACATAATTCACACAGAAAACTGGGGCTCATCATAACCGCAGGCCACGGCATATAACGAAACGGTTACAAAGTGGGGGACAGTTGGTAATTTTGTTACTTATGTTTTTTTAGAGCTTTTTGACCCGTAAAGTGCTTCGTGATGCCAATAGTGGACCCAAGGGTCCAGTATTGACCAATGAAAACTCGCGGGAGCGCCGCTGTTGCTTTTGGTTCTGGTTTCGGTTCGACGTTTTTCGAAGTTCCACTCAAGACCTGGAGGCAACAATGGGAAGATATCCAACGATGGGGAAGTCGCTGGTGTCGATTCTGAGGCGTGAACGCACCCATAGGAGAAATGTAGGAGTAACGCGGTGCCGAGTAATCGCAAAGTCCGTGCATCATATTGGACTCGTCCAATTGCCGGTATTATCACGGCGGGTCTTCTGGCGACGAACACTCAGGTCGCAGCTGCACAACCACTGAATCCGAGCGACGCCCAGATCCGTCAAGCGCGTGAGGCGGCCTCTAACGCCGAGTCGTACTTGCAGTCCCTGGTCGCCGAGGTAACTTCCAGCGAGCGCCGGGTATCTGACCTCGAGCTACGCATGGGCACTCTCCGCGAGGATGTCAACAAGGCCATGGTGGACCTTGAGAACGCTCGAGATGCCGCTAACCGTGCGCGCGAGGCGGTCGACGAGGCGCGAACCCAACTCGACCGTTCCCGCGCTGAGCTCGCTAGTGCCCAGAAGCAGTTCGACGAGCTAGCACGCACCATCATGCGCCAGGGACGTTCCAGTGGCTCGATTCTCGAGGGTGCGCGAGATGCATCCGAGGCTATTAACCGTCTGTCCGCTTTGCGTCGCGAAGCGGATCGTCAAGAGCAGACCGTTGACTCTCTGGATAAGAATCGAACCGAGGCTGCTAACCAGGAGTCCACGCTTCGCAAGAAGAGTGACGAAGCTCAGCAGGCGGAAGCCACCGCAAACCAGCGAAACACCGATGCTCAGAACGCGTACTCCGAGGCAAACGAGGAGCTTCAAAAGGAGCAAGCTGATTACCAGCAGGCTCAGGTCGATCGCGATGCCGCAAAGGCATCTTTGGATGCAGCCCGAAACGCGGTCAACGAGCTGAACTCCCAGCGCCAGAATTATGAGAACGAGCAGGCCCGCAAGGAAGCGGAAGACGCCGCTGCCAAGAAGGCCGCTGAGGAAGCCGCAGCTAAGACTCGCGCCGAGGCGCAGTCGAACCAGACTGATGAGGATTCCTCTTCTGAGTCCACAAATGAAAGCTCTAGCACCACTGGTTCTACGAGCTCGACTGGTTCCACTAGCTCCACCGACTCGACTGGTTCGAGCAGCTCCACGGATACTACCGGCTCGACTCGCTCGACTGGTTCTAACAGCTCCACTGGCTCCACCAGTTCCTCTGAGACGACCGAATCTTCGGACTCCTCTGAGTCCACCGAGACCTCGGAATCTTCTAGCACCGACAGCTCGTCGTCAAGCGGCACCCCGGCGCAGACTGTGGCGCCGACGAATCCAGAGACCGGTCAGAGCACCTCGGGTTCTTCCAGCCAGAAGGTCGAGACTGTCATCGCACGCGCGATGGGGCAGCTCGGTGTCCCATACGCATGGGGCGGCGGCAACGCCAACGGCCCGACCAAGGGCATCCGTGACGGCGGAGTAGCTGACTCCCACGGCGACTACAACAAGATTGGTTTCGACTGCTCGGGCCTGACTCTGTACGCCTACGCCGCTGTCGGCATTGACCTGCCTCACTACACCGGCTACCAGTACCAGCGCGGAAAGCACTACCCGGCATCTCAGATGAAGCGTGGTGACCTGCTGTTCTGGGGCCCGAATGGTCATGGCCACGTCGCTATCTACCTGGGCGATGGCAAGATGATTGAGGCACCGCAGTCCGGTTCTGTGGTTAAGATCTCGCCAGTCCGTTATAACGGAATGACACCGAACGTTGTCCGCCTCGTCTAGTTTCTAACGACGTGTTCTACAGGTCGGGCGACCGACCTAAAGAAGGGTTTCTCTGTGACCTACCCAACGCCCACTGACCACACGGACCTCGAGCGCGCATACGCGGAGCTGGGGAAGGTTGTGGTTGGCCAGGAGCACCTGATTAAGCAGCTCTTCATCGCGATGCTCGCAGGAGGTCATGTCCTGCTCGAAGGTGTTCCGGGTGTTGCGAAAACTCTGGCAGTGTCTACTTTTGCCACAGTGATGGGTGGGTCCTACTCCCGCATCCAGTTCACTCCGGATTTGGTGCCATCAGATATTGTCGGCACCCGGATTTTCCGCCAGGACACCTCGGAGTTCATTGTCGAGCCCGGCCCGGTCATGTCAAATATCGTGCTCGCTGATGAAATCAACCGCGCACCGGCGAAGGTGCAGTCGGCACTGCTGGAAGTCATGGCAGAGCACCAGGTGTCCATCGCAGGGGAGTCCACGCCAGTACCGGAGCCGTTTTTGGTTCTGGCCACGCAAAACCCAATCGAAAACCAGGGTGTCTACCCACTGCCGGAGGCCCAGCGGGACCGTTTCCTATTTAAGGTCCTCGTGGGTTACCCCACTCCGGCGGAAGAGCGGGAGATTGTCTACCGCATGGGAGCCACCCCTCCAGTCGCGCAGCAGATTCTCACCCCAGAGAGTGTTCGGGAACTGCAGCGCGCTACCCGCGAAGTCTTTGTCCACCACACACTGATTGACTACATCGTGGCCGTCATCGAACTCACCCGCAATCCGATGCGGGCGGAGTTGAAGGATGTCGACCGCTGGCTTTCCTATGGCGCATCACCGCGTGCAACTCTTGGTGCTGTCGCGGCTGCCCGCGCCCACGCGCTGTTTTCCGGTCGCGACTATGTCGTGCCGGACGATGTGGTCTCCGTGCTTCCCGACGTGCTGCGTCATCGCTTGGTCCTTTCCTATGAGGGCCTGGCCGATGGCGTTACTCCCGAACGGATTATTGACATCGTGTTGTCTCACGTGCGCCTTCCCCAAGGCGCGAGCACTGGCTCCGATGAGGGCACTGCCTCCTAATGTCAGCTCGTGAAGACGATCTTGCACGCGTCCTGGCGTACTTAGAGCTAACTGTTACGCGTAAGCTCAACGGACTTTTGCGCGGCAGCTTTCTCTCCACCGCTACTGGAGATGGCTCTGAGCCGGTTGGCTCCCGCGAATATGTTATCGGCGATGATGTTCGCCAGATGAACTGGGCAGTGACAGCCCGCACTGGAGTGCCGCACGTTCGCACCTCCGAGGCCGAGCGCGAGCTGGAGTGCTGGATTGTAGCCGAACCCGCCGCACGTCTGTCCACCGGCTTGGCCGATACCACCAAACGACATCTGCTCACCGCCGCTGCCGGCGCAGTAACGATGCTTAACGACGCCCCGGGGTCCCGAACTGGATTAATCGCCGGTGGCACTCCAGTGCCCGCGGGCCAGGGCCGTGCCCACAGCTTGATGCTGCTCAAGCAGTTGGCTGACGCGACTGCTGAGCATAACCTCGCAGCGGATATTGACACAGTAATGACTCAGGCTCCGCGCGCTGGGCTGTTGGTTGTCATCTCGGATTTCCTTGGATCACTCGATTGGGCGCGCCCGCTGCGCGTTGCCTCGGCCTCGACAGAGATTATGGCGATTCGCCTGGTAGATCCAGCCGATGAAGCCTTACCCGGCGAAGGCCCGGTGGTCATGGCGGATTCAGCAACCGGCGAGACCATTGAACTCAACATCAACGACAAGACCCGCGCCGAGTATGCAGCTCAGGCTCGTGCCCACCACGAGCGTGTAATCAATGAACTGCGCAAATGCCGTGCTCGCGTTATTACCTTGCGTACGGATTCCGATTGGGTACTGGATTTTGCTCGACAAATTGGCCAACATTAGCGTCTGAGTAGCCGCTTGTTAGTGCTATCTCTTTTGGGCCACCGACTAACCGGCTATAGCCACTGGTTTATACGCGACTGTTTAGGCGACTGGATGTGAGGAAACTGATACCGCGATGACGTTCCTAAACTCAACTTTTGCGCACCCAGGTTGGCTGCTCGCGCTCGCTCTGCCTCTCGTGGCAGCCGTGGCCTATTGGATCAGTACTAAGCAGCGAAAGCAACGTGCCATTGCCTTTGGCAACTTCACCATCGTTGGGTCACTGGGGAATAAGTCGTCGGCACGCCTGCGCCATGTCGTAGCTATCAGTGCGCTGTTGTCACTTGTTCTGGTCATCATTTCATTAGCTGGTCCGATTTCGGAGACCAAAGTCGCCCGCAACCGAGCGACGGTCATGCTGGTGGTCGACGTTTCGCTGTCCATGTCGGCCACAGATGTTGCGCCCGACCGCATCACTGCCGCTAAAGAAGCCGGCCAAGAGTTCGTGGAGAACCTTCCCGACGACCTCAATATCGGCCTGGTGACGTTCTCTGGTCGCGCTCGCACTGCTGTCAGCCCGACTACCAACCATGACACCGTGAATCGAGCGCTCCAGGCTGCTGAGTTAGATCAGGCGACTGCTACCGGTGATGCCATCGCTGCCGCGCTGGATGCCATCAATCAGTTCAGCGACTCGGTTCAGGGCGGGGGAGAAGGCGCCCCGCCAGCGACAATTGTGCTGCTTTCCGACGGCAAACAGACCGTCCCACAAGAGCTCGACGATCCCCGCGGCGCGTATACCGCGGCCGCCGAAGCCGCCAAGACCGGGGTGCCTGTCAACACGATTTCGTTCGGTACCGCGCAAGGCGCAATCACGGTTCAGGGCGAATTGATTCCAGTGCCTAACGACGACGATTCGCTGCGAGAGATCGCCCGTCGAACAAAAGGTGAGTTCTTCAGCGCTGGTTCCCTCGAGCAGCTCCGCGATGCCTATGGCTCACTGGAAGATGACATCGGTTACGAACTCAAGCGGGCCGAGAATCCGAGGCCCTATCTGATTGCAGCCTTCACGGTGCTGCTAGTGACCGTGGGCTCACTGCTTGTGACCAATCGTCGAATTCCGCAGTAGGGCTGGGTTAGGGTGCCGTCGTCAAGCGATTTGTATGGAACCCGATTGGCAGGAGACGCCGGGGGCATTGAGCAGTCGTCTTATGGAGTCCTCAGACTGCGCTACTAACATGATTAGCTATGTCTTCTGATAATTTTGACGCTATTTTGCTGTTGTCTTTCGGCGGTCCCGAAAAGATGGCCGATGTGCGTCCCTTCCTGGAGAATGTCACCCGCGGCCGCGGAATTCCGCCGGAGAGGTTGGACGAAGTCGGTGCACACTACGCGCACTTTGGCGGTAAGTCCCCGCTTAACGATTTAAACCGCGAAATTGTCTCCAACCTTAAGGCTGAGCTCACTCGCCGTGGCTATGACTTGCCTGTTTATTTCGGCAATCGCAATTGGCATCCGATGGCTGAAGACACCGCGGCAAAGATGGCTGATGACGGTGTTAAGCGAGCGCTCGTTTTCGCCACTAGCGCCTGGGGCGGCTACTCCGGCTGCCGCCAGTATCACGAAGACATTGCTCGGATGCGCGAATCTTTGGGCGACCGTGCTTTTGACATGGAGAAAATCCGGAGCTTCTACGATCATCCGCTCTTTATAGAAGCCTATGCAGACGCAGTGCGTGAGGCGTTTGCCAAGCTACCGGATGACCGCCGTGAGGACGCCCGGCTTATTTTCACCGCTCACTCTATTCCGGTCTCTGCGGACAAGGCATCCGGGCCGGTAGAGCTCGGCGGAAATCTTTACTCCCGCCAGGTCAACGAAGCAGCACGGCTCGTCGCCGATGCAGTGGGTATCACCGACTTTGACGTCGTCTGGCAGTCCCGCTCCGGCCCGGAGCACGTGCCGTGGTTGGAGCCTGACATCGTCGACCACGTTGAAGCGAAGGTCGCCAACGGCCTCCGATCCGCAATAGTGTGCCCGATTGGCTTCATCTCGGATCATGTTGAGGTCGCCTGGGATTTGGATGCTGAGCTTCAGGATGAAATGGCTCATCACGACATCGTCATCGAGCGGGTCGCAACGCCTGGTCCGACGGCTACTTTCACCGACATGCTCGTGGAGCTCATCGAAGAGCGCATCGCAGATGCCGAACCCCGCCGTCTGGGAAGTGAACCGCTACTCGGCTCGGCCTGCAACGGCGCCCCCTGCGCCGCATCCTGTTGTACTCCGGCAAAGCGCCGCCCACACTGATTCCTTTGGCGCCAATTGGGCCGCGGGGCAAGGCAAATCCCTAGCGAGTCCACTCCTGAATCGCGTATTCCACCGCGCTCATCCGCGCCTGCCGAATCTTCCGCCACAGCGGGATGAGCTGCGCATCAAACGCGGCGCTGCCGTGCCCCGACTCGCTGCCCTGTGCCACCGCCAGAATCGACGACACCCGATCAGCTCTGGCGAGCACTCCCAGTGCACGGCGTGGCACATCATCCGGCACAAAGGCCATGTCCAGGTGGTCATCGAGCATGCCGACCATCAGCCGGGGATCCACTTTCGGGGCACCACTGCTTGACGACGTCAGCGGTGAACGCGGCATCGCCGCAATCGTGGCAGCCGCAACCCGCGCCGCATCTGCCAGCTGTAAATCCGCCTCGCCAGGGGAGAGATAGGCCGGCTCGGGAATGTGGCCTTCCAGTGTGTACCAATGCCACTGCGGTAGGCCTGGCACCGGCGTTGTCACTGGTATGAGCACATGGTTCCAGCCCGGCTCCGCATCCGCAATCACAATGGCCGAGCCTGCTGCGCGTGCAGCTTCAGCGGCGTCGGTTCCCGCAGGCAGTGCAGGTGCATCACCGGGCCCGGAGAGAATGAGGCGGACGAGGGGACGGTGGTCACTGTGCCAATCTCCCGCTTCAGTAACCGCTCGAAGAAGGCGGAGCATGTCGCTTCGATCGAGATCAGCGTCGCAATCGATGACATTCGGAACCGTGGCGTCGGCAAGCACGAACGTCCCCGGAACTGACGTGGGTCCGCCGAGCGTGTCTAGCGCGTCGAGGAGATGATCGTAGTTTTCCAAACCCGACAACCACGCGCCCAGCCAAAGGGCGATGTGCTGAGTTGGACTCCAGACCTGGTCGAGAACACTGCGCTGCATAGTGCAGCTCATCCTAGTGCAGCGTGTCGTTGGTCCCGTAACCGATGCTGTTAATCTCAGTACCCATGAGCTTTCAAGACCCGTACCGCAATCAGGACGTGTTCGCTGGCGCACGTGGCCACCGCCGCCGTATCCCACAGCCGGCACGCGAGGTGACAGCAGAAAATGGTGTTGTCGTCGAGGCGTCCTATGACGGATTCGTCGGTGCAATTATCGGGTTGGAGAAAACTTTCGACGGCTGGTGCGTCCGGCTGGAGGGCCGCCACGGCAAGTCTCGGCTGTTTCCCATGCACGAGCGCGGTTTTCTCATCGACGGCAAACCTGTGACTCTGGTGCGTCCGAAAGCACAACCCAAAAAGCCCTCGCAGGATCTGTCGGCATCGGGCTCGCGCAAGGTTCACAACGTCAAGGCCAAGGTTGCTCTCCCCAGCCGTATTTGGGTCGAGGGTATTCATGACGCGGCAATTGTCGAGAAGGTATGGGGCCACGATTTGCGTGTCGAAGGCGTAGTCGTGGAGTATCTGGAGGGCTTGGACAACCTTCCAGAACGCTTGGCCGAATTTGGTCCGGGTCCGAAGCGCCGCGTCGGAGTCCTGGCAGACCACTTGGTGGAGGGCAGTAAGGAAAGCCGCATGACTCAGCAGCTCGGCCCGCACGTGATGGTCACAGGCCACCCGTTTATCGATGTCTGGCAAGCGGTCAAACCCTCGTCGGTAGGCATCGAGGCATGGCCGGAAGTTCCCTACGGGGAGGACTGGAAGACAGGAATCTGCCGTCGCTTGGGCTGGGGAGACGACCCCAAGGAGGGCTGGCGACGTGTCTACGCAGGTGTACACACCTACCGTGATCTGGAGTCAGATTTGATTGGCGCAGTTGAGCGCCTGGTCGACTTCGTAACTGAGCCACATATGCAGTACTGACCCCGGAATACTGGCTCCACTCGCCCCACATTTGTTCTGCAAAGTAGGTAGGGTGAGGGCGTGATTCCTCTCCTTTGGCTCGGAGCAAGCCTCCTACTGGTTCTCGGTGAACTCGCAGTCGGAGATTTAGCACTGTTAATGCTCGGAGGTGGTGCACTGGCAGCGTCCGGTGCGAGCCAGCTTGGAGCGCCGCTTTGGCTATCAGTGGTTATCTTCGCCGTTGTGTCCGCCGCACTTGTGCTGACAGTTCGCCCTGTGTTGCGCAAAAAGATGGCAAAACCGGACAAGTCCGCCGAACTGGAGTCGCGTCCGGAACTGCTAGCGGGCCGTCATGCTGAGGTCATCGAGCCAGTTTCTTCGTCAGCGGGTCTGATTAAGGTCAACGGCGAGTTGTGGAGCGCGCGCAGTCTTCTGACTGCGCAGACCTTCGATGCGAAGGAAAGAGTCACGATTGTAGAGATTTCGGGCAATACCGCAGTAGTGGACAAGCTGCTCTGAGCAGTCAACTCACTTAAAGGGCGCTCGGAGCACTCTTAGTTACTGACCATTAAATAACTGACCACACAGTTTCTAGCTACGGGGGAATCTCATGGAAGGCTTTATCATCCTCGTCGTTTTCATTCTCGTGGTTGTTACCTTGGTTCTCAAAGCGATTGTCCTGGTTCCTCAGGGTGAAGCGGCAATCGTAGAGCGACTGGGACGATACACGCAGACACTGAACAGCGGCCTGAACTTCATCATCCCGATCATTGACCGAGTGCGCGAGAAGGTTGATACCCGTGAGCGTATGGTTACCTTCCCGCCACAGGCAGTGATCACCGAAGACAACCTGACTGTGGCTATCGATACCGTCGTGACCTTCCAGGTCAACGAACCGGATCGGGCAATTTACGGTATCGACGACTACATCTTCGGCGTCGAACAGATCACCACCGCAACGCTTCGCGACGTCGTGGGTGGCCTGACACTGGAAGAGACACTGACTTCCCGTGACTACATCAACCGCCGTCTGCGCGGCGAGCTGGACGAGGCCACTGCCAAGTGGGGTCTTCGTATCGCTCGTGTGGAGCTGAAGGCCATTGAGCCGCCACCGTCGATTCAGCAGTCGATGGAAAAGCAGATGAAGGCCGATCGCGAGAAGCGCGCCATGATTCTGACTGCGGAAGGTACCCGCGAAGCCGACATTAAAACTGCTGAGGGCCGTAAGCAGGCACAGATTCTCGCCGCCGAAGGTAACAAGCACGCAGCAATTCTGGCTGCTGAAGCTGAGCGTCAGGCAACCATTCTGCGCGCTGAGGGTACTCGCGCCGCTACCTACCTTGAGGCACAGGGTAATGCTCGCGCTATCCAGAAGGTCAACGCAGCTGTTAAGGCTTCACAGTTGACACCTGAGATTCTTGCCTGGCAGTACCTGGAGAAGCTGCCTGAGCTGGCAAATAAGGACGGCAATACTGTTTGGATGATTCCGTCGCAGTTTGGCGACAGTCTCGAGAGCTTCGCTAGGGCTTTCGGCAAGAAGGATGCCGACGGTGTCTTCCGCTATGAGCCTCCGGCCGTGAGCCGAGAGACCAAGGAAGAGGCTGAGCAGGGCCGCGACGAGAACTGGTTCGACATGTCGACTAATCCGGAGTTGGCTCGTGCAGTTGCCGCGGCGAACGAGGTCGCTAACCGCCCGGTTGATGATCCGGTAGCTGCAGCAGCTGGTAATACCCCTGAGAGGAAGAAGAATCGCCGCGCTGATTCGGCTCAGCCCGCTCAGCCTGAACAGTTGGGTGGCCAGAACGGCCCGGCAGCGGTTGAACCTGCGACACCGGCTGCGCCCGCTGCGCCGGCCACACCGGCTGCGCCGTCAGTTCCTTCCGGCAAACGTGACCTGCCCTCGGCTCCTGGCACCGGCAATACCAATGCAGGCGGCGGTACACACTCCGCCGAGCGTCCAGATTTTTCAGGATGGTCACGTGACCCTTACGCCCCAGAAAATGGGCAGTAAGCTTTTATAACTCATCAGCTCGCTGAAGCAGGTGGACGGCCAGGTTCCATCCGGCCAGCTCCGCCTGCCAGCCAGCTGCTGCGAGGCGCTGATTGACGGCCTGCTTTGAAACTCCCAATTCTTCCGCGGCCTCTACCTGTGAATAACCAGCGCGAACCAAACCAGTTGCCTCGCGGCCTTCGGGGGACCTGCGAGAGATAACGTGGTGCAGCAATGTGAATGCTGCACCAATATCCTCCGAGTAATCCTTACCACGCGGATTGTTAGTCCGAATGCGGGTTTTTACCGTGCCGGCCCTGCCTCCCTTACCGATGACTGAGCTCGATGCCAGATGCGCTTGCTCAATGTCGTCCTGAGGACAAACACCGATACCTATCGCCCAGTCACCTGCGGCCAATAGCGCCAGCACAAGCGTGGTGACTCCCACAGCATTTTCAGGAGCTGCGCGAAGCTCTTCGATACCTGCAACCTCAACAGTTCCTACGCCTTCCAGGCCGGAAAGTGCCTGCGCAGAGGCCTGAACGTGATCTGCCCTGCGAGTAGATCGACCGCGATACCTGGCAAAGACTGAATACATACGCTCTAGTCTAGCCCCACCCCTTGACAGTTGGGCTAAGACACTTTCCTTCCCTCCGCACACTCACGGGCGCCCCACACCAACTCGCCGAAAACTCACGTCTAGCTCAAGAGCGCCAAGCGGTGTTTTAACGTTTCGAAGAACCGGTTACGACAGGGAACTTGGCGTCCGCAAGAAGTCCCAGCAAGCCAAGCACGAGCAGAATTCCCGTGGCCACCGCAAAGCGCACGTCGAAGCCGACCAACAGCGCGTCGCCAAGCAGAACGACGGCGAGTGTGTTCGGCGCCGAACCTAGGGCAGTGGCGATGATATACGGCACGATGCGTATCGACGACAGTCCACAGGCGTAGTTGAGAAACGAAAATGGCACGCCAGCAATCATGCGCAAGCTGAGCACTGTGAGCCAGCCGCGTTGCTCCAACCGATGGTCGAGACTGAGAAGACGGCGGTTGGTCAGGTGCGTGCGAAACCAATCGCGTCCCAAAAACCGCACAATACAGAGGGAGAGAAGGGCAGAAACCGTCGTCGCAGTAATTGCCAGCAGGAAACCGAGCACTGGCCCGAAGAGAATTCCGGAAGCCAAAGTGAATACGGTGCGGGGGATTGGGAACTGAGTCAGTGCAACGTATGCGAGAAAGTAGAGGAGCGGGAACCAGTCACCGGCATCGATGGACCACTGCCGGATGGTAGCGACGGTGGGAACATCGACGTACAGCGTGACGACGACCCCCACACCTACGGCTAGCACCAGCAGAACCTTTTTGAGTGTAGGGGTAATTCGCACATCGGATACGTTCACCCATTTGAGGTTACCGGGGATTGCGGGGAAGCGTGTGACCTGCGCGTTGGAGGCTCTGCGAGGAGGGCTAGTCAGCGGCTAAAGGCGTTTGCCCATTATTTCACTAGGATGGGAATCAAGGTCACTATGCCTTGGCTCGAGCACTTGACGTGCCCGTCAGCACAAAACCGAACGTAAGGGTATTGCACAAATAGCTGAAAAGTTCAGTGCATGGACACTCGGGTGAGTCTTAGCGTCTGACTAGTGGCTCTTATTGACTATTGGAGGAAGCCAACGCCTTTAAATCCCTTTCCGTCGCGGAGAATTCGGAAATTGTCGCAGCCGAATTTCCTCGGTTATGGATTGATAGAGGCGTTGCTTAGAACATGTAAGGGAGAAGGTCTGTCGTGACTGACCGAACGACCCCCGAATCACCTTCCACGCTGCCACCAAACTTCGAGGAATTGCAGAATTCCTGGTATCAGGGCGTGGCCAAGGTATTCGCGCGGGTGCACAAGCAAGACGTTGCAGATGTACCGCTCGATATTTGGAAACGACTGATTCAGACCACCTATGACGGTGTCGATGTTCGCCCGCTCTACACCCACGCGGACGAGCTCGCGGAAAGCCCAGCTCCGGGCCAGTTCCCATTCGTCCGTGGCGCAAAGGTCACTTCGGACAACACCAACGGTTGGGGCGTTCGGGAAACCTTCGGTCGCCAGTACCCAGGTGAGGATGCACTTGACCCAAAGGCCGTCAACGAGACTCTGCTGACTGCACTGGAAAACGGCACCACGGACATCCGCCTGGACTTCACCGGCTCCCTCGAAGCCGCTGATGTGCCGGCTCTGCTCAACAACGTCTACGTCGACCTTGCTCCGATTGCCGTGCATGCCGGTAAGAAGACTGCGCAGGTTGCGGAAGCACTGACGTCCTACATCGAGCAGGCAAACCCGACTAATCCGGACGCCGTCGCAGTCGAGCTTTCCGCGGCTCCGCTGACCTCCGCTTTTGCCGGTATTGACGATATTTCTCTCGACGAGGCCACGCAGCTGGCCGTCAAGGCGGCTAAGCAGCCGGGCGACGTCCGTGCCCTGCTTGTCGACGGCGTTGTTTTCTCCAACCTGGGTGCAAACAACATCCAGGAGATTGGCTACAGTCTCGCCGTTGGTGTCGCCTACTTGCGTGCGCTGACCGACGCGGGCTTGAGCGCTGAAGAAGCCCTCGGCCAGATCGCTTTCCGCTTTGCCGCTACCGACGACCAGTTCGACACCATTGCGAAGTTCCGCGCCGCTCGCGTTCTCTGGGCCCGCGTTGCTGAGGTTATCGGCGCCCCTGAAGCTGGCCGCGCTCCGATGCACGCCGTGACAGCCCCGGTCATGTTCAGCCAGCGCGATCCGTGGGTCAACATGCTGCGTGTGACTGTCGCCTCCTTCGCCGCAGGTGTCGGCGGTGCCTCCTCAGTTGAGGTTCTGCCGTTTGATTACGCAGTTGTCGGCGGCATGCCGAACGTCTCCAAGACTTTCAAGGCTCGCATCGCTCGCAACACCAATCTGTTGCTGCTGGAAGAGTCTCACCTTGGTTACGTCGCCGACCCAGCAGGTGGCTCCTACTTCGTCGAAGACCTGACCGAAGAAATGGCCGACAAGGCATGGGAGATCTTTACCGGCACTGAGGCCGGCGGCGGTTTCGCCTCCGCGGAGGCCGATATTCGCGCCGCCCTGGACGCTACCTGGGAAAAGCGCCGCGCCGACATCGCACACCGCCGCACCAAGGTCACCGCCATCAACGAGTTCCCGAACCTGGCTGAGGCCCCACTGGCTCCTGAGGCCCGCCCGGAGGGCGACCCGATTCGCCGTTGGGCCAGCGACTTCGAGGCGCTGCGCAACCGCTCCGATGACTTCCTGGCTGAAAAGGGCAACCGTCCGCTGATTGCCATGCTGCCGCTGGGTCCGCTGGCCAAGCACAACATCCGCACTGGTTTTACCTCCAACCTGCTGGCTTCCGGCGGTATCGCCGTCGCCAACCCCGGCCAGGTTGTGCCGGGCGAGGCAGGTTTCGAAGAGGCAGTGAAGGCCTCTCCGATTGTCGTGCTGTGCGCAGCCGACAGCGAGTACGAGGCCTCGGGCCAGGACGCTGTCAAGGCCGCCCGCGCCGCCGGCGCTAAGGAGGTCTTGGTGGCCGGCTCCGAGAAGAGCTTCGCCAATGCCGCTGAGGACGCTCGCCCCGACGGATACCTGAACATGACCATCGATGCTGTCGCGGAGCTGTCCCGACTGCTGAACGAACTGGGAGCGTGAAGGAAGTAATGACCACCATCCCAAATTTCGCTGACATCTCCCGCAACACCGACGACGCAGCCGC
This sequence comes from Corynebacterium sp. HMSC065H09, assembly GCF_001812845.1. Classification (NCBI taxonomy): domain Bacteria; kingdom Bacillati; phylum Actinomycetota; class Actinomycetes; order Mycobacteriales; family Corynebacteriaceae; genus Corynebacterium; species Corynebacterium sp. HMSC065H09. The sequence continues at coordinate 126,679 of NZ_KV810589.1, read as the reverse complement.
TGCCACCAACAAGGCAGCTGCCGCGGAAGCTGGTGAAGTGTGGACCATTCCAGAGGGCATCGATGTCAAGCGCGTCTACGATCGCGCTGACCGCGACGCCGCTGCTGCCGAGGGCCACCCGGTAGATTCTTTCCCGGGTATCGCCCCATTCATGCGCGGGCCGTACCCGACCATGTACACCAACCAACCGTGGACTATTCGCCAGTACGCTGGCTTCTCCACCGCAGCTGAGTCCAATGCCTTCTACCGCCGCAACCTCGCGGCCGGCCAGAAGGGCCTTTCGGTCGCTTTCGACCTGGCTACCCACCGTGGCTACGACTCGGACAACCCGCGTGTGTCCGGCGACGTCGGTATGGCCGGCGTGGCAATTGACTCGATTTACGACATGCGTGAGCTCTTCCAGGGCATTGACCTGGGCGGCGTCTCGGTGTCTATGACCATGAACGGCGCTGTGCTGCCGATTCTGGCCTTCTACATTGTCACCGCTGAAGAGCAGGGCGTTTCGACCGAGCAGCTGCGCGGTACGATCCAGAACGACATTCTCAAGGAATTCATGGTTCGTAACACGTACATCTACCCGCCGAAGCCTTCGATGCGAATCATCTCCTCGATCTTCGAGTACACCTCGGCAAAGATGCCGAAGTTCAACTCGATTTCGATTTCCGGCTACCACATTCAGGAAGCGGGCGCGACGGCCGACCTTGAGCTCGCTTACACGCTTGCCGACGGCATCGAGTACCTGCGGGCCGGTATTGACGCTGGCCTGGAAGTTGATAAGTTCGCTCCGCGTCTGTCCTTCTTCTGGGGCATCTCGATGAACACCTTCACCGAGATCGCCAAGCTGCGTGCAGGCCGCATCCTCTGGTCCGAGCTGGTTGGCAAGTTTGGCCCGAAGAACCCGAAGTCCCAGTCCCTGCGTACTCACTCGCAGACCTCTGGTTGGTCGCTGACCGCTCAGGATGTCTACAACAACGTCGCGCGTACTGCTGTTGAGGCTATGGCCGCAACACAGGGCCACACCCAGTCGCTGCACACCAACGCACTGGACGAGGCTCTGGCACTGCCGACTGACTTCTCAGCCCGTATTGCTCGTAACACTCAGCTGCTGCTTCAGCAGGAGTCCAACACCACGCGTCCGGTTGATCCGTGGGCTGGTTCCTACTACATCGAGTGGCTGACTAATGAGCTGGTCAAGCGTGCACGCCAGCACATCGACGAGGTCGAAGAGGCCGGCGGTATGGCACAGGCCACCATCGAGGGCATTCCGAAGCTGCGTATTGAAGAGGCTGCAGCTCGTACGCAGGCCCGTATTGACTCGGGTCGTCAGGCTCTCATCGGCGTGAATAAGTACCAGGTCGAAGAGGACGAGGCCATCGAGGTTCTCAAGGTTGAGAACTCCCGCGTGCGCCAGGAGCAGATTGACAAGCTGGCTCGCCTGCGCGCCGAGCGCGACGAGGAAGAGGTTCAGAAGGCACTGGCCGCTCTGACCGACGCTTGCCGTAACCCGGGTGAACCGGGGGACCTGGACAAGAACCTTTTGAAGCTCGCTGTCGACTGTGCTCGCGCCATGGCCTCCATCGGTGAAATCTCCGACGCCATGGAAGAGGTCTTTGGCCGCCATCAGGCCGAGATCCGTACTCTCTCCGGCGTCTACAAGGACGAAGTTGGCAAGGAGGGAGCCGTGTCCAACGTCTCCAAGGCCATCGCCATGGCCGATAAGTTCGAAGAGCAGGAAGGTCGCCGTCCCCGTATCTTCCTGGCCAAGATGGGCCAGGATGGTCACGACCGTGGCCAGAAGGTCATCGCGTCCGCCTACGCGGACCTCGGCATGGACGTTGACGTGGGACCGCTGTTCCAAACTCCGGAGGAGGCCGCCAAGTCGGCAGTCGACTCGGATGTCCACGTCGTCGGTGTTTCTTCGCTGGCCGCCGGACACCTGACGCTCGTTCCTGCCCTGCGCGATGAGCTGGCAAAACTGGGTCGTGAGGACATCATGATTGTTGTCGGTGGTGTTATCCCACCGGGCGACTTCCAGGAACTCTACGATGCCGGCGCCGCGGCTATTTACCCGCCGGGCACTGTCATCGCTGATTCGGCAATCGACATGATGACCAAGCTCTCTAACGAGCTGGGCCTCGACCTTGCCGTTGACGAAGAGTCCTAAATAACTACCGCATCCGCGCTGGGCTGACTGTTCAGCTCAGCGCGTTGTCGGAATTGAGAAGTAGCGATGAACGAGTATCTTGAAGAAAACCTGGGCACCCTCGTCACTACCGCTGGCACGGTCGTTGAGGGAAAGACCGCTGTAGCCCCCGAAGTCGTCCGCCGTGCGCGACGACGGATCGATGTCGACGACCTCTTTGAGGGCGTGCGGGCTGGAAACCGCACTAAGTTGGCCCGGGCAATCACGCTGCTGGAGTCGACTGCTCCGGCGCATAAGGTGCTGGCTCAAGAGCTACTGGTGAAGTTGCTGCCATTTTCCGGCAAGGCCATGCGTGTCGGCCTTACCGGCGTCCCCGGCGTCGGTAAATCAACCACGATTGAAACCCTCGGACTGAAGCTGATCGAGGAGGGCCACCGCGTTGCAGTGCTGGCCATCGACCCGTCGTCGACGAAGTCCGGTGGTTCGATTCTGGGCGACAAGACCCGTATGTCCCGACTCTCGGCCGCGGATGAAGCCTTCATTCGTCCGTCGCCCTCTGCGGGCACACTCGGTGGTGTCGCCAAGGCAACGCGTGAGGCCATGGTGGTGCTCGAGGCCGCAGGCTACGACATTGTCATCGTCGAAACTGTCGGCGTCGGTCAGTCCGAGGTCGCGGTGGCCCAGATGGTGGATACGTTTGCGTTTCTGGCACTCGCCGGCGCTGGTGACCAGCTCCAGGGCATCAAGAAGGGTGTGCTGGAGATGGCCGACGTGATTTCTATCAACAAGGCGGATGGTAAGAACTTGCGCCCGGCAAAGCGCGCTGCGCGTGATCTGATGACGGCCATGAAGATGGTTCGTTCCTCAGACCAAGTCTGGACGCCACCGGTACTGACTATGTCGGCATTGGAGGACGACGGCATCGACAAGTTCTGGCAAGCCATCGAAGACCATGTCGAGGCTATGCACGAGAATCATCTCTTTGATGAAAACCGCGCTAACCAGCAGATTAAGTGGATGTGGTCCATGGTTCACGAGACGCTCTTGCAGCGGCTCAACACCAACGAGGCTGTGCAGACAGAGAGCACCCTGGTGGAAAAACAACTCCGCTCGGGGCTGCTCACACCGACGCTCGCCGCCCAGCGCATCATGGAGGCATTTGACCAGGGAAGGGCATCGAACGCCGGGCTCGCCAACTAGGTTCAGAAAGGCGCGGGGTTTTCGTCGTAAAGCGAGTAAAGCGGGCGTATCCGTGTGCGCCTACTGACCGCGGTGATGGGGCGGATCGCTGTAGAGCGTGTGTTCGGCGAAGTGGAGAGCGTTGACCACGAGGTTGGTAAGGTGCTCGTCGGGCTGAGAGTAGAAGCTAGACGTGCCCTCCTTGCGGGTCTGCACCATATTGGCCATGCGCAACTTCGCCAGGTGCTGAGAAATCGCGGGGACGGGGCGATCGAGCGCGCTAGCGATGGCGGTGACGGTCATCTCCCCGTCACGGAGGAGCGACAGGATCGAGAGACGCGTCTTGTCGGCCATCAACTTCAGTACGTTAGTGGCAACGTCGAACTCGGTGCTCGTAGGAGCCTTCTCAGTCATTTGGAGGGGTAGTCCTTTCGAAGTCGACATGCCAAACGCTTGCGATGTTCAATGAGTTGAACCTTACTACGTATTGATACCAGTATTCAATTTCAGATGTCACAATAGGCTGTCACGAAAAGGGGAGAGTGCACCTAAGGGGCCGCGACCAAAGGTACTGAAAATTCCTTCAGTAATATCATCTGCATGGATTGGTTGATGGGTACCTTCCCGTGGCTGGTGGAGGACTTAACGTGGTGGCAAGTACTATTTTTCGCACTCGACTACACGATTAAGTTCATCGCGATTGGATGGGTGCCGGAAAACCGAAGCCCATCGGCTTCGACGGCGTGGCTGCTGCTGATTCTGCTGATTCCATTTATCGGCCTACCTCTGTTCCTCTTCCTGGGCTCGCAGCAGATTACGGGCCGTCGGCATGAGGTACAGGCACTGGCACAGGAGCTCATTGCGGAACGTACCGAGCATCTGCCCGACGTACCGGACGATGCCGAGATAGAAGATGACGTTGTCAACGTATTCAAGCTCTCGCGCCAGCTCACGGGAATGCCGGCAATTGCCAGCGCGGAAAAGGGACTTTTCACCGAATACGACGCCTCCATTGACCGCATGATTGAGACCATCGATGCGGCCCAGAAATCAATCCACGTGCAGTCCTACATCTTTGCACTGGATTCCAGCACGGAGCCTTTCATACAGGCTCTTGAACGCGCGCACGACAGGGGACTAGAGGTCAAGGTACTGGTCGATCCAATTGGTTCGTGGAAGTACCCCGGCTACTACAAGCTGAAAAAGCGCCTGGACCAGGCTAAAATCTCCTGGCACCCGATGCTGCCCGTGAGCTTGCTGAAGCTCACCTGGCGCCGCCTGGATCTGCGTAATCACCGCAAGCTCGTAGTTGTTGACGGCGACATTGTATTCATGGGCTCGCAGAATTTGATTGAGCCCGAATATCAGAAGAAAAAGAACCATAAGATCGGCCGTCGCTGGGTGGACACGTGGATTGAGCTCGAGGGCGATATTGCGCTGGCCTTCGACGCAATTTTCGCGGTTGATTGGACCAGCGAGCTATACAAGACCCCAGACGCCACCAGGGACTATTCACTCCACAACACCGAAGTCAACGACAACTACAACGTTGTCCAGGTGCTGCCGTCGGGTCCGGGCTTCAGCACGGAGCCGAACCTGCGCGTCTTCAATAACATGATCTACCAGGCACACGAGCGGATTATCGCCGTCAGCCCGTACTTCGTCCCCGACGAATCCATGCTCATGGCGCTGACCTCTGCCGCATATGGAGGCATCGACGTCCAGCTCTACGTCAACGAAGAGTCCGATCAGTTCATGGTCGGCCACGCGCAGCAGTCCTACTACCAGGCACTGCTAACCGCTGGCGTGAAGATCTACCGCTATCCGGCGCCTGCGGTCCTGCACTCCAAGTTCATGGTTATCGACGACCGCATGGCCATGTTCGGCTCCTCCAATCTGGATATGCGCTCGTTCGGCCTCAATTACGAGATCACGCTTCTTTCCGCCGCCGGTTCCATCGTGGACAAACTGATCACGCTTGCCGACGAGTACCGTGACAAATCTTTCCTGCTCACACAGGAGGAATGGAATGACCGGCCCCTTCGCCAGCGCTACCTGGACTCTGTTTTCCGTTTGACCTCGGCGCTGCAATAGGCCAGTACCGTACGACAGATAAAGCAAAAATCCCGAGAGCTGCATTTGCTGCAGTTTCTCGGGATTTATCTTGTGTCCGGAGGGGGACTTGAACCCCCACGCCCGTTAATAGGGCACTAGCACCTCAAGCTAGCGCGTCTGCCATTCCGCCACCCGGACCGGGTAGGAAGCACTTCCGTGCTGACCTGTGATACTGTATCCCGACTACATAATGAAACACAAATTGGCAGGTCAGCAGGGTATTAGCGCGCCAAACCTGGGTGTAATTACATCAGCGGTGTTAGCCCCGCATCCGCCTTGGATTCGCACTGAGAATCAGGCCCTGCAGATAGGGAGTCTTGTGAAGTCCCTGCAGCGCGCTCATAAAGTAGGCACACTGGTAGTTATGACTACGAATTCCAACGACACCGCAAATGCTCCGGTTTTCCCGGGACCAGATCCGTACGCACCGCTGAAGGATTTGCCAACCTTCGAGCTGTCCTCGCCAGATATCAAGGACGGCGAGAAGATTGCGGATGAATTCCGCGCTCCGTCGAATGTTTCCCCACAACTGGATTGGGCAAATCTGCCGGAGGGCACTAAGTCCATTGCCGTGACCTGCTTCGATCCGGATGCTCCGACCGCTTCGGGCTTCTGGCACTGGGCTGTCTTCAACATTCCAGCGACCGAAAAGGGTCTGCCACAGGGAGCTGGCTCCGAAGACGGCTCTAAGCTGCCAGAAGGCGCTATCCAGCTTGTCGGCGACTCGGGCATGCGTGGTCACTACGGAGCTAACCCACCGGCGCAGCATGCCCCACACCGTTACATGTATGCGGTGCACGCGGTCGACGTGGAGAAGCTTGAAGTTCCGGGAGATGCGACGCCGACCGTGCTTGGCTTCAATCTGTACTTCCACTCGATTGCGCGTGCCATCATCACGCCGTGGTGGGAGAACGTCGGGGAGTAAGGATACGACGCCCACACGGGCAACTACCGACCGGGCGCGCTACTCATACAGAAAACCCGGGGCCAGCGCCTTCATGGCAGCTGGCCCCGGGGTCACGTGTTTATTGGGTTAGGAAGCCTCAACGGCTTTCAGCAGTTAACCACGCCACGGCAGACCACAGCCGACTGCCTCCGAAATGGAGTAGAATCCCTGAGCTCGAATCTGGCGAGCCAACCCTTGGTGAATGTCACGAATCCAGTCCGGACCGCCATAAATCAACGGTGTGTAGCCCTGCAGTAGGGAAGCGCCGTTGGCAATCCGCTCCCACGCCTGCTCAGCAGTTTCAATGCCGCCGACGCTGATGAGAACTAGTTTGTCTCCGACGCGCTCGTGCAGCAGCTTCAGCACCTCTAGTGACCGAGCTGCCACAGGAGCACCCGAGACTCCACCGGCCCCCATCTCCGCGACCTCATCCGCGGGCGTACGCAGGCCCTCGCGAGAAATGGTGGTGTTGGTGGCCACAATGCCTGCCAGCCCAAGGTCAACCGCCAAGTCAGCAACTGCGATGACATCATCGTCGGAGAGATCAGGAGCAATCTTGACCAGCACCGGCGAGTCGGTCTCCTCAGTCACCGCTGCCAGAATCGGGCGCAGTGACTCCACTGCCTGAAGGTCGCGCAGACGCGGCGTGTTCGGTGAGGAGACGTTAACAACAACGTAGTCCGCCAAGCCGCCGAGCTGGCTAGCCGATTCTCGATAGTCATCGACGGCCTCTTCCAGCGGAGTCACCTTTGTCTTACCAATGTTGATACCGATGACGTCGTCACTGCGACGCGCCCGCAAGTTCTCCGCTACAGCAGCGGCGCCGGGGTTGTTGAAACCCATGCGGTTCAAAATGGCGCGGTCTTCCTTCAGACGGAACAGACGCGGGCGATCATTGCCCGGCTGCGGCTTGGCAGTCACGGTTCCCAGTTCCGCGTAGCCAAAACCAATTGGCCCCCAGCAATCCGGAGCAATAGCAGCCTTGTCGAAGCCTGCGGCGAGCCCCAGCGGACGCGGGAAGTCCACGCCGAACACGGTTTGACGCAGCACAGCATCGTCAACAACGAGTAACTTGCTCACCGCCCGCTGTAGACTCTCCGACTTCTGCAGCCCCTTCAGGGTCTTCGAGATGGCCTCGTGAATCTGCTCCGGTGGGACCTGGAACATTGCCTTTAGCGCGAGTTGATAGGACTTGGCGCGAAGTTTCGAAGGCATCTACTTAGTCTCTCCCTCGGAGTCGTCTGCTCCCTTGGTGTCACCTGCACCGGTCGGTAGTTTATCGGCTGGTTCCCGAACCGACATCTCCTCACGAATCTTCTCTGCATCCTGCTTGAAATCAGCAATTGCCTTATCGACGTCCGCGGAGTCAAAAATCTGGGCCCCGTCACCGGTAGCCGAGAAGACGCCAATCTGGCCATCCTCGGTGGCAACAATCGACTGTGGATCTGCAACCGTGTTGATGTCCGCGACCTTGACTGGGGTACCCGAGCTGATGTCGTAGCCAGTCAGCTTGTTCACCTTCGTCGAAGTCACCCAGACAATTCCGCGCGATTCATCGACCGCTACCGCCCACGGAGCCTCCGGGGCCGGAGCTGCCTGGTGGAGGCGAATGACGTCAGTGGCAGTGTAAATAAGAAGCTGGTTGCCCTTGGTGTCTGCGGCAGCAATGACATGATCACCGGAAGCTACCTTGCCGACGCCGATACCCGCACGCAGCGCAGAGCCAGCGCGGGACTCATCGAGCTTGAGCTCATGCACCGAAGTCTCCGGACGGTTGACCTCTAACAGCTTGACGTCCGCGTCATTGTCCGCTTTGGGAATCTCAACGAGCTGCGACCCGTTATTGGCAGCCTTGAAGTCACTGGCCAACTCACCATCAGCGCCGAACACATCGACGACATTGCTATCCGCATGGGCACCGATGATGCGGCCGCCTTCCAGGCCAACTGCGGCGGAGTAGTTGGTGCCACGGCCGACAACGGCCGTTTCCGTAGCCTGGTCAGTAATGACGTGGATGCCATCTTCACACGGCAGCAAAGCGTTAGGGCCGCCCGGCGCGAGCTCACCACACTTCGCGCCCAGCTTCATTGATCGCTCAATTGGGTTATTCAGCGGACCGGCAAAGATTTTGTCCCCGGCCTTCAGGACAACTCGGTCGCCGACCAGCACGGCATCGGTAACGTCCTCATCAATCTTCTTGGCCCTCCCGATAGCAGTATCGGGAGCAGCGGGTGAAGCGGCCGGCACTGGCGTGGCGTTGCCCATTCCGGCATCGATGTCTCCTTCCACATCGGAGGAGCACCCTGCCAGGACCACTGCGCTAGCGGAAAGCCCCGCTAGAAGGGAGGTTATGACACGTCGACGACTGTTTTCACTCACGCTATAGAAACTACCACCCCGGCCTGATTACTTTGTGGACGCCTCCAGCCGTGGGAGGCTCTCGCATTCGTTGTGCCTTATAAGTCTTTATAAGAATGCGGTTACTGATTACAGCGTGACGTCGTCAAGCGCGTTGCAAATCTGCGGTGGCAGCGTGAGTTGTTCGGCGGTGAGGTTTTCGCGTAGCTGAGCGCGGTCTCGAGCGCCAACGAGGATCGAGGTGACGCCCGGCCGATCGCGTGCCCAGGAAATCGCTGCGACGGCAGCACTGACGCCGAGCCCCTTGGCTGCGGTGGTCAGCGCGCCTGCAACCGTGACGCCGCGCGTGTCGAGATAGTCCTGTACCTCTGCGTCGGCGTGTTCGGAAGCAGCGCGGGAGTCCTCGGGAATGATGTGCTGGTATTTGGCGGTCAAAACGCCTTGGGCCAGTGGGGCGCCACCGATAAAGCCGAGCCCCAAATGCTCACAGGCGGGCAGTAGTTCAGCCTCAGGGCTTCGCTGGAGCAGCGAGTACTCATGCTGCGCGAACACCGGAGCGATTCGATCCGCGGCGGCATGCGTCACCGCCGCCTGCCAACCGCTGTATCCACGCACTCCGGCGTAACGTACTTTCCCCGTGAGCACAGCCCATTCCAGGGTATCGGCGACCTCTTCCGGTGGGGTCAGCCCATCCCAGTAGCCGGGCGACCACAGATCAATGTGTTCGACGCCGAGGCGTGCGAGCGTATCGTCGAGGTCCTTTTGCAGTGTCTTACGCGAGCAGTCCACGCGCCTGCCGACGGGCCGCTCGGGGTGTATGCCAGATGCGACCGAGAGCACCAATTCGTCGGCGACACCGCGCTTTGCGATGACTGCACCCAGCATGTCGGCAACAGTGTCGCCGCCGTGGAGTGGGGAAGCGTCGACAAGGTTGCCTCCGGCGTCGAGGAAGTCCGTCAGGATGCGTCCGGCTTCGTCTTGCCTGGTACCCGCACCCCAGGTGGCCGTACCCAGCCCCAAGGCGGAGACGCGTAAACCGCTGTTGCCCAGAATTCGTTGTTGCACGATTTTTACTTTAGGACACCCGTGTGCGGTCGCGGGAAAAGTTCCGCGGGAGAGGTCTCGCTATCGCCGCACCGAAACCTCGCTATAGCCACAACACAAACCGGACGAGTAGCCTATACACCCGTGACTATCATGACGACACTAAGCGCCTCAGCAGATACCGCTGCCGATACCGCCGGCACCGGTATGACCTGGGCGCAGACAATCATCCTGTCCGTAGTGCAAGGTCTGACGGAATTTCTCCCGGTGAGTTCCTCGGGGCACCTTCGGATTGTCTCCGAGCTGCTGTGGGGCCAGGACGCCGGTGCATCCTTCACCGCTGTGGTGCAGCTTGGCACCGAATTGGCTGTGTTGGTGTTCTTCGCCAAGGACATCTGGCAGATCCTCACTGGCTGGTTTGCCGGTCTGTTCAATAAGGAAGCCCGCGGTTTCAACTACCGCATGGGTTGGATGGTGATTGTCGGTACGCTGCCGATTGCCATCATCGGTGTGCTGGGGAAGGACCTCATCCGCGATAACCTGCGCAATCTCTGGATTACAGCCGCTGTGTTGGTGCTTTTCTCCTTTGTCTTTATCGCCGCAGAGAAGTTCGGCCGTCGTGAGCGCAACTATGAAGAGCTGACCATGCGAGATGCCATCGTCATGGGTTTCGCGCAGTGCCTGGCGCTCATTCCGGGTGTGTCGCGCTCGGGCGGTACGGTGTCTGCCGGCCTGTTCTTGCACTTGGACCGAGAGGTTGCAACGCGCTTTTCCTTCCTGCTGGCTATCCCCGCTGTTTTCGCTGCTGGAATTTTTTCGCTTCCAGACGCGTTTGACCCTGCGGCGGGACAGGCCGCTAGTGGTGCGCAATTGGCCATCGGTACGCTGATTGCCTTCGTCGTCGGCTATGCGTCTATCGCATGGCTGCTGAAGTTTGTGTCGAACCACTCCTTCGCTTGGTTCGCCGCGTACCGCATCCCGGTCGGTTTGATTGTTATGGTGTTGCTCGGCTTCGGCACGATCAACGCTGTTTAGTGAGGTAGTGAGTATTTAATGCATTCGTGGCCCCAACCACAGGTTCCCAGTCTCGGCGATGCGCGTTTCGATGTGTTCAACCGCGCCAGCAATACAGGTAAGGCGCATTCGCTTGACGACGAAAACTCAACATCGGTACCCCTACGCCTCTACGACACCGCGGATCAGAAGGTCTCCCAGGTGGAAGCGGGACCGGAGGCGACCATGTACGTGTGTGGCATCACACCCTATGACGCCACGCACCTGGGGCACGCAGCAACCTACCTCACCTTTGATCTGATTTACCGTCAGCTGCTGGACAATGGACACTCGGTGCATTACGTGCAGAACATCACCGATGTCGATGACCCGTTGTTCGAACGTGCGGAGCGCGATGGGGTGGACTGGCGCGAGCTGGGCACCTCGCAGATTGATTTGTTTCGCTCGGATATGGAAAACCTGTCGGTGATTCCACCGCGCGACTATATCGGCGCCATTGAGTCCGTGGGCGAGGTCGTGGAAATGGTCGAGAAGCTGCTGGAGAATGGCTCAGCCTACCAGCTCACCGATGACGAGTACCCGGATGTGTACTTCCGCAAGACTGCCACTGAGAACTTTGGTTACGAGTCCAATTACTCGGCAGAGCAGATGGCGGAGTTCTTTGCGGAGCGCGGTGGCGACCCGGATCGCCCGGGCAAGGAGGACCCACTGGACGCGCTGGTGTGGCGTGCCGCTCGCCCCGGGGAGCCAAGCTGGGAGGCTCCTTTTGGTGCGGGCCGGCCGGGTTGGCACATTGAGTGCTCGGCGATTGCCACCAACCGCCTGGGGAAGAGCTTCGACATTCAGGGCGGTGGCTCGGATCTCGCGTTCCCGCACCACGAGTTCTCGGCGGCTCACGCTGAAGCCGCTACTGGCTGTGCACGTATGGCGCGCCATTATGTTCACGCTGGCATGATTGCGCTCGATGGCGTGAAGATGTCCAAGTCGCTGGGCAACCTGGTGTTTGTCTCCAAACTGGTGGCCGCCGGCGTCGACCCGAGTGCTATTCGTATTGGCGTGTTCGCCAGCCATTACCGCTCTGATCGCGATTGGTCGGACGAGGTGCTGGAGGCGGCCAAGGCACGTCTCGAGGCCTGGCGAGCGGCTTGCGCAGCTACTAAGACTGCCACCGATGAGAAGGCTGTACGCGCAGCAGCGGCACTGGTTGCCGATGTGCGCGCAAGCCTGGCCAATGACCTGGATACGCCGGCTGCTCTGGCCGCTATCGATGCCTGGGCTGCGGAGTGGTCCTCGGCTACCGGCAACAAGGCAGATGCTGGCACAGTAACCGGCGCAGCGGGTGCCGGAGAATTCGTTGCCGCCGCGCTGGACGCGCTGCTTGGCGTTAAAATTTGAGCATGAGCAACTCAGATCTGTCTGCTGTCGAAGTAACGCAAGAGAACATCGATAAGCTAGTTGCCGATTTGCGCATGTTTGCCACCGGCAGCTACCTGCAGCCCGAGGAACGCGAGTTCTGGGAGCCACTTTTTGACGAATCGGTAGCCGACCAGGTCGGGGAAGCCCTCCGTGGGGCCGCCGCTGGTATTGATCAGGCGGCGGAGCTGGCCGTCGATAAGCGAGAAGAAGCCGCAACGCAGGCGGTAGAGAACTGCCTACAGCGCGTGGCTGCGATTGAGCATGAGCACGGTGGCTCGATTTTTGATGAGGAGCTCGACGAGATTCTCGCGATTATCAATTCCGCAACGAAGGCTGTCGGTTTGGACCTGCCTGCGGTGAAGGCGGAAAGCTACTTTGAGATGGAATAACCAGCCCGATTAACGGCGCGGTTATGAAAGTAGACTAAGGTGTCTATTCATGACTGATCGCCACTCTTCCGAGTTCCTCACCGCACTGCACAGCCGTGTACTCATTGGCGATGGCGCCATGGGTACCCAGCTGCAGTCTTTTGACCTCGACGTTGACGCGGACTTCCTCGGCTACGAGGGCTGTAATGAGATTCTCAATGACACTCGTCCCGACATCATCGAGACGATTCACCGGCGTTATTTCGAGGCCGGCGCCGACCTGGTGGAAACCAATACCTTCGGCTGCAACTTCCCGAACCTCGCGGATTACGACATTGAAGACCGTATTCAGGAGCTAGCGCACAAGGGCACCGCAATCGCCCGCAAGGTCGCTGACGAAATGGGGCCGGGGCGCGAGGGTATGCGACGCTTTGTCCTCGGTTCGCTGGGCCCGGGCACGAAGCTGCCGTCTTTGGGGCACGCTCCGTACGCTCAGCTTCGCGACGCTTACACGGAGGCCGGACTCGGCATGATTTCCGGTGGCGCGGATGCGTTTTTGATTGAGACCTGTCAAGACTTGCTGCAGGTCAAGGCAGCAGTCAATGGCGTCAAGGCCGCCATGCGACAGGCTGAGAAGAAGATTCCGATTGTCGTCCACGTGACTGTCGAGACCACAGGCACCATGCTGATGGGCTCGGAGATTGGTGCAGCCCTGGCAGCGCTGCAGCCGCTGGGTATCGACATGATTGGCCTGAACTGTGCAACGGGTCCGGACGAGATGAGCGAGCACCTACGCTACCTGTCCAATTTCGCCTCCATCCCGGTATCGGTAATGCCGAATGCGGGTCTGCCAGTGCTGGGTAAGAACGGTGCGACCTACCCGCTGACCGCCCCAGAGCTGGCCACAGCGCTGCGCGGCTTTGTTGAAGAGTTTGGCCTGGCGATGGTCGGTGGCTGCTGTGGTACCACACCGGAGCATGTTTCCGCTGTTCGCGATGCTATTACCGGTGCAGGCGCTTACGCTGAGCAGGGCCCTGCTGTTCAGGCAGCACGCCCATCGACGGATCCGAATGCAAAGCCAATCGATGAGGTCGCTTCTCTGTACTCGGCAGCCCCGCTGACGCAGACAACCGGCATCACCATGATTGGTGAGCGCACCAACGCCAACGGTTCCAAGGCTTTCCGCGAGGCCATGCTGGCCGGCGATTGGGAGAAGTGCCTTAACACCGCCCGCGGTCAGGTCACCGATGGCGCACACATGATTGACCTGTGTGTGGACTACGTGGGGCGCGACGGTCGCGATGACATGGCAACCCTGGCATCGCAGATCGCCACCTCGGTGACGTTGCCGGTCATGCTGGACTCCACGGAACCGGAGGTTTTGAAGACTGGCCTGGAGCACCTCGGTGGTCGCTGCGCGGTCAACTCTGTGAACTTTGAAGACGGCGATGGCCCGGACTCGCGCTACCAGCGCATTATGCGCCAGGTTGTTGAGCACGGTGCTGCCGTGGTCGCTTTGACTATCGACGAAGAAGGTCAGGCGCGTACAAAGGACAAGAAGATTGAGATCGCCGAGCGTCTCATCGCCGACATCACCGGCACGTGGGGACTGCGCGAGCAGGACATTATTGTCGACTGTCTGACTTTCCCGATTTCCACTGGCCAGGAGGAAACTCGCCGCGACGGCATCGAAACCATCGAAGCCATCCGCGAACTTAAGCGTCGCCACCCGAACGTGCACACCACGCTCGGCCTGTCCAACATTTCCTTCGGTCTGAACCCGGCGGCTCGCCAGGTACTCAACTCGGTGTTCCTCAACGAGTGCATCGAGGCCGGCCTGGACTCCGCCATTGCCCACAGCTCCAAGATCTTGCCGATGAACAAGATTGACAACAAGCAGCGCGAAGTCGCTCTCGATATGGTGTACGACCGCCGTCGTGAAGCGGGACACCCCGACGGGGAGTACGACCCACTGCAGGTATTCATGGAGCTCTTTGAAGGAGTCTCCGCCGCTGACGCGAAGGACGCCCGGGCCGAAAAGCTTGCCGCCATGCCGCTGTTCGACCGCCTGGCGCAGCGCATCATCGACGGTGAGCGCACGGGTATCGAGGCTGACCTCGATGAGGGCATGAAGGAAAAGGAACCGCTGGCGATTGTTAACGAGGACCTGCTGCGTGGCATGCAGACCGTTGGTGACCTGTTCGGTTCCGGCCAGATGCAGCTGCCATTCGTGCTGCAGTCGGCCGAGACGATGAAGGCCGCGGTGGGCTACCTCGAGGGCTTTATGGATGCCGAGGATGCCACGGGCTCCAAGGGCTCGATTGTGCTGGCCACGGTGAAGGGCGATGTCCACGACATCGGCAAGAACCTGGTGGAGATTATTCTTTCCAACAACGGCTACACCGTGCATAACCTGGGCATTAAGCAGCCAATCGCTACGATTCTGTCCGCCGCCAAGGAACTGGATGTCGACGCCATCGGCATGTCCGGCCTGCTGGTGAAGTCCACTGTGGTGATGAAGGACAACCTGCTGGAGATCAACTCCGCCGGCGATGCCACCCGCTTCCCAGTACTGCTCGGCGGCGCCGCGCTGACGCGTAGCTACGTGGAAGACGACCTGTCCGAGCTCTACCACGGCGATGTCTACTACGGCAGGGATGCCTTCGAAGGACTGCGCATCATGGACGAGCTGATGGCAGCTAAGAAGGGCCTCGGCCCAGACGAGAATTCGCCAGAGGCCATTGCTGCCCGCGAGAAGAAGGAAGCTCGCCGCGCCCGCCGTGAGCGCTCCAAGCGCATCGCCGCGCAGCGCGCCGCCAAGGCTGCTGCTGAAGCCCCCGAGGTGCCGGAGCGTTCCGATGTCGCCGCTGATGTCCCCGTTGCGACACCGCCGTTCTGGGGAACCCGCATTGTCAAGGGCCTGCCCCTCGACGACTACCTGACCACCCTCGACGAACGCGCTCTGTTCATGGGGCAGTGGGGACTGCGCGGCACCCGCGGCGACGAGGGGCCGAGTTACGAGGAACTGGTCGAATCCGATGGTCGTCCACGCCTGCGCGCATGGCTGCAGCGCCTGCGCGCCGAGAACATCCTCCAGCATGCGGCTGTCGTCTATGGCTACTTCCCAGCAGTTTCTGAGGGCGATACCGTACACGTACTGCCGCTACCTGCGGAAGGGGAGCAGCCCGACCCCGCGGCAGAGCCAGTGGTGTCCTGGACCTTCCCGCGCCAGCAGCGTGGTCGCTTCCTATGCATTGCTGACTTCATTCGCTCGCGCGAAGATGCCATCGCCGCAGGACAGACCGACGTCATGCCGTTCCAGCTGGTGACCATGGGACAGCCCATCGCTGACTTCGCCAACGATATTTACGCCAAGAACGAATACCGCGACTACCTGGAGGTTCACGGTATCGGCGTGCAGCTCACCGAGGCGCTGGCCGAGTACTGGCACCAGCGCATTCGCTCCGAGCTCGCGTTCTCCGACGGCACAAGTGTTGGCGCGGAAGACTCCGACGATACCCAGGACTTCTTTGACCTGAAGTACCGCGGCGCTCGTTACTCCTTCGGCTATGGTTCCTGTCCGGATCTGACCTTCCGTCAGGGCATGATTGACCTGCTGCAGCCGGAGCGCATCGGCGTGGAGCTCTCTGAGGAGCTCCAGCTGCACCCAGAGCAGTCCACCGATGCGTTCGTGCTCTACCACCCGGAAGCGAAGTACTTTAACGTGTAGCTTCGCGTTATCCCTGCGGTCGCACCAGCAAGGTCTGCATGCTGCGGCCGATGGGGCCGTGCACATCGTAGAGCTCGCCCGCGGTCATGCCGATTCCGTCCGGCCCAATGGAACCGCGGGCGGCGATGCCCACCCAGCCGCCGTCTTCCGACTGCAACTCCGATTCCGCCGACTTCTCCGAGGCGCCGAGCTGGGGGAGTCGGTGCAGGTGAACCACTAAGTCGGTATTCATAAACGCCCACTGGTGCGGGCTCAGCGTGGCCCCGATACCGTTGGCGGTATCAGCTACCTGCATGACTCGCTCCACCGCAGTCGGCTCCTCCCCGAGCACGATTGGGTACTGCGCGCGAACCCAGTGAATTTGCGTCTCGGCCAGCTCTTCCGTCGCGCCGGCGCGGGCTTCAATTGATTCGATGTAGCCGCCACTCCAATCGTCGGTAAGCGGAATGTACTCGGCGCTGCATTCCTCGGGCCCGGGCACCTGCTTGTCGAATGCACGCTCAATATCCCGCGTATCCGCAGTGGCCATCATCCATGCGGACGCGGTGGCAACTGGTCGCCAGGCACCCTTGACGTCGGCAAGCAATTCGGCTTCGACCTTGGCGATCTGCCGCCCCGGGCGCGAGACCCATGAGCGCGCGCGGAGCTCCGTGTACGGTACAGCCGACAACAGATCCACGGCGATGCGAGTAATACGCATCCCCTCGCTTTCCAGACGGCGGCGCTCCAACATGCGCGTCAGCAGCGCCGACGGCGGCGCACCGTGCTGAAACGGCCCCCACGCCCCATAAGTGAAGCTGGTGGGCATGAAGCGCTCGTAGCTGAGCTCGCCTTCGGTGACCGTCCCTAGCGGAATGAAGTATGCCTCGGGTTGGTCGATAGCCTGGGCGAGCGAATCTTCAGTGGTTGTCATAGCTAGTCGATGCCTTTCATTCACGCGGGACACGTTCATGCGGTGATTTCATGCAGCACCGCAACATACTTTCCTTCCTGAAACTCTAAACCTTCATCCGACGGTTTTGCTGACATAATCGCTAAATGCTTGATTGCCTGGCATAGTCGCATGGTGTGAAAGCAATTTTGTGGGACATGGACGGCAGCCTCATCAACACGGAACCTCTGTGGGAGATTGCCACGTACGACCTCTCGGAATTCGTAGGCCGCCGCCTGACTCCGGAGTTGCGCATGCAGTGCGTCGGCAACACGCTCTGGGACACGCTGTCGATTTGTGCTGATCATGCGGGACGCACGCTTGACGACGAGCTGTTTGCCTCGGGCTCCCAATTCGTCGAAGGTCGCTTCACTGAATTGGTTCTAGAACATGGGGTGGAGTGGCGCCCGGGTGTGCCGGCGATTTTGGACCAGGCCCGGGCTGCTGACATTCCGGTGGTGTTGGTGACCAATACCCGTCGGCACGTGGCGCAACCCTGCATTGATGTCATGGGGGAGCAGCACTTCGCCGCAACAGTGTGTAGCGATGAGGTGGCCAACGGCAAACCGGCACCGGATCCGTACTTGCGTGGCGCAGAGCTAGCCGGATTTGCGCCAGAGGACTGCCTGGCTATCGAAGATTCCTCAACGGGGGTGCGCTCTGCACTCGCTGCGGGATGCACGGTGGTGTGGAATCCAATGCCGGATGTGAGCGTTTCGCAGGCTGATGTGGGGACGTTAGTACCCCCGGCGCGCTTCATTTCGGGCAATTTGGATACCTCGAATTTGGGCTTTTTGCGGGCTGCTTTCGCGGGCGAGTAGACGACATGGAACAATAGACCGGGTGAAGAACTTTGATGACCTGTTTGCAGAGCTGAAGGAAAAAGCACAGTCGCGCCCCGAGGGATCGGGCACAGTCAAGGCGCTGGACGCTGGTGTGCATTTCCAGGGCAAGAAAATTGTCGAAGAGGCCGGTGAGGTCTGGCTTGCAGCTGAGCACGAATCTGACGAAGCCCTCGCAGAGGAGATTTCGCAGCTGTTGTACTGGCTGCAGGTGGTCATGGTCGGTCGCGGGCTGAGCCCCGAGGATGTTTACAAGTACCTGTAGGAGAAATCAACACCATGCTGCGTATTGCCGTGCCCAACAAGGGATCGCTGTCCGAGGCGGCAGTCGAAATCCTGAAGGAAGCTGGCTACCCGGGTCGAGGCGACTCCAAGAGCCTGACCATCCACGACGAAGCCAACGACATTGAGTTTTTCTTCCTCCGCCCGAAGGATATTCCCATCTACGTTGGCAACGGCCATCTGGATTTGGGCATCACCGGCCGCGACCTGGCCGCTGACTCGCTGGCTCCGGTCGATGAGGTTCTGAATCTGGGCTTCGGCGCCTCGACCTTCCGCTACGCCGCTCCGGCCGATGAGGAGTGGACCGTAGAAGCTCTGGAGGGCAAGCGCATTGCCACCTCGTACCCGAACCTGGTGCGCGAGGATCTGAAGGCTCGTGGCATTAACGCCACCGTCATTCGCCTTGATGGTGCAGTGGAGATTTCCATCCGCTTGGGAGTTGCCGACGTAATCGCCGATGTTGTCTCCACCGGTCGTACCCTGCGCAAGCAGGGATTGAAGCCATTCGGCGATGTTTTGGTCAGCTCTGAGGCAGTTGTTGTCGGACGCAAGGGCGTAGAGGTCACCGAGGAGCAGCAGGTGTTCCTACGTCGCATGACCGGCATTCTGCATGCCAAGACGTACTTGATGATTGACTACAACATCCGTGCGTCCGCGCTGGAAGAGGCATCCAAGCTCACCCCGGGCCTGTCTGGTCCGACCGTGTCGCCGCTGGCTAACGAGGATTGGGTAGCAGTTCGCGCGCTAGTTCCGAAGGCAGAGGCCAACCCGCTCATGGATGCCCTGGCGAAGATTGGTGCCGAGGCGATCTTGGCTTCGAATATACGTATCGCGCGTATTTAGTGGAGACGTGACCTGCTCGAGGGGTGAGGGGGCGTGCCGTCTCAAGTAGGGGCCCATTTCGAGATGGATCCCCATCTCGAGCGGGGAACTGACCAATGCATTTTCACTCCCACCTACGTCGACGTAAGTAGTAGGCTTGGCACTGAGCATGCGCACGGCGTTAGCCGTACTGACATAGTCCCCTTATGCCGGAAAAGCGGCAGTTGCGCCAGCGCTGTAGTTTTGACGGTGTAACCGCAGCGCCACGAATTGTGGTTCATAAGACTGCGCCTACGAGAAGGGATTGCTTCCACATGTCCGCAACACGTACCGAGGTCGACCTGCTTGGCTCTATGGAGGTTCCGGCAGAGGCTTACTACGGCATCCACACCCTGCGCGCAATCGACAACTACCAAATCTCAGCCAAGACCATCAACGACGTGCCCGAATTCATTCGTGGCATGGTGATGGTAAAGAAGGCCACGGCCATTGCCAACCAGCGCGTCCACACGCTGCCCAGCGATGTTGCAGACATCATTGTCGCCGCATGTGATGAAATCCTGGAAAAGGGACGCTGCATGGATCAGTTTCCAATCGATGTCTTCCAGGGTGGCGCTGGCACCAGTCTCAACATGAACACCAACGAGGTCATCGCTAACCTCGCTCTGGAACTGCTCGGTCTGGAAAAGGGCCGATACGACGTCATTCACCCCAACGATGATGTCAACCAGTGCCAGTCAACCAACGACGCCTACCCAACAGGTTTCCGTCTTGCTATCCACATGTCGCTACTGAGCTTGCAGAAGCACTTCGACTCCCTGGTTGAGGCCCTACACGCCAAGGGTGATGAATTCAACGACATCATCACAATGGGCCGCACGCAGCTGCAGGATGCCGTTCCAATGACCCTGGGACAGGCTTTCCACGCATTTGCCCACAACCTTGAGGAAGAGCAGGAGTCCATCGCAACTGCGTCGGCACGCCTGCTGCAAATCAACCTGGGAGCAACCGCTATCGGTACCGGCGTGAATGCGCCGGCAGGCTACCGCGAGGCCGTGACCCAGGCACTACGTGAGGTCAGTGGCTTTAAGGTGACCTCTGCGAAGGACCTGATCGAAGCCACCAGCGATACCGGCGCCTACGTCAGCGTGCATGCATCCCTGAAGCGTGCGGCCATGAAGATTTCCAAGATGTGCAACGACCTGCGCCTGCTGGCATCGGGTCCACGAGCAGGACTGAATGAAATCAACCTGCCGGAGCGCGCCGCTGGGTCTTCGATTATGCCGGCAAAAGTTAACCCGGTAATCCCGGAGGTCGCGAACCAGGCCTGCTTCAAGGTCTTCGGCAACGACGTGACCCTGACCTGGGCAGCCGAGGCCGGTCAGTTGCAGCTAAACGTGATGGAGCCTGTCATCGGCGCATGCCTCTTCGAATCGATTGAACTGCTGCGCAACGCTACCGATACTCTGCGCGACAAGTGCATTACCGGCATCACCGCTAACCCGGAAGTCTGCCGCGGCTATGTGGAAAACTCCATCGGTATCGTGACCTACCTGAATCCGGTCATTGGCCACCACGAGGGCGATATGGTCGGCAAGGAAGCCGCTCGCACCGGCCGCTCCGTCCGGGACATTGTCCTCGAACGCAGGCTGATGGACGAGAAGGAGCTCAACCAGGTCCTGAGCACCGAGAACCTCATGCACCCGGAATATCGGGGTAAGCGCTATGTGGCAGGGGAGTCTCGCCTCGACGATTTGTCCTAAGCGGCAACAAGTCTAACGAGTGACTTTTCGGAGATACACATGTTAGTTGCCGTCCAAATCTCTATCGTTCTAGCAGCGATCCTCCTTGGCGCGCGTCTTGGTTCAATTGCTATCGGGTTCGCCGGTGGGCTGGGCGTTTTGGCGCTGGGCATCACCGGGGTTCCGGTCACCAAAGACGACATTCCGTTCGATGTCATCGGCATCATTATGTCGGTAATCGCGGCAATTGCCGCTATGCAGAAGGCCGGAGGCATGGACTATCTCGTCCACATTGCCGAACGGTTGCTGCGCAAGAATCCGCGACACATCACCTACTGGGCCCCGGTTGTCACCTACCTGATGACACTGCTCGCCGGCACCGGCCACACCGCATTTTCCACCCTCCCAGTTATCGCCGAAGTATCCAAGGAGGGAGGCGTTCGCCCGTCCCGTCCGCTGTCCGTGGCGGTCATCGCATCTCAGTTGGCGATTACGGCATCACCCATCTCAGCGGCTGTGGTGCTCATGGCTTCGCTCATGGAACCCCGCGGCGTTGGTTATCTCACACTCCTGGCGATTGTCATTCCTTCGACGTTCCTCGCCATCCTTCCGACCGCCTTTGTCACGAATCACCTAGGCAAAGAGCTTGACGACGATCCGGAGTATCAAAGCCGCTTGGAAAAGGGGTTAGTCTCCAAGCCACGTGGCCAGATGAGCGAATACGTGCCAACCAAGTCGGCCAAGTGGTCCGTGGCGGTTTTCCTACTCTCGATTCTCGCGGTGATGGTCTATGCGACCATCAGCACTGAACAGGTCGGCCTCATCGCTGATCCCACGCTCCCACGAAACGAGGCAATCATGTCAATCATGTTGACCGCCGCCACCGTTATCGTGCTGGCCTGCAAGTTGGACGCGGCAACCATTTTGAACACACCGGTGTTCAAATCGGGCATGTCCGCCAGCGTCTGCGTTCTCGGTGTGGCGTGGCTGGGAACCACAATTATCAACCACTACATCGACGACATTAAGGCCGCGTCCGGCAGCCTACTGACCACAATGCCGTGGATGCTGGCAATCGTGCTCTTCTTCGCGGCCGCATTGCTGTACTCGCAGGCGGCCACGGCAAAGGCCATCATGCCCGCTGCACTCGCGGTGGGAGTTTCTCCCATCACTGCGATTGCTTCCTTCGCAGCGACTTCCGCGCTATTCGTACTGCCTACTTACCCGACGCTCCTTGCCGCGGTGGAGATGGACGACACTGGCACAACCCGAATTGGCAAATACGTGTTTAACCACTCGTTCATCATCCCAGGAACCTTATGTATTGCCCTGTCCGTCGCGTTCGGATTCGCCTTCGGCAGCGCACTGCTGTAGTGGGGGACTACCTAAAACACCGCATAGAGAAACTGACTAGGTTTATGACAAAATCGAAGCTGTGAATTCCATTCACCTGTCATAAACCTAGTCAGTAACTTTTACTGGCACCGTTACCGCCGACGGCGGCACCCCGCGAAAGCTAACATCGCCGCGAGAGCCACCGCCATCCGCAGCTTTTACTCAGCGCCACCATCGCCGACAGCACCCGGCCAACCGGGGTACTCCGGGGTGACCCCGCCATAGGCAGGGCACAGCTCCTGGAAAGAACACCATCCGCAGAGTTTGGACTTCTTCGGCACAAAGTCACCGTTTTCACCGTCGCGCACGATCGCCGACCACAAGTCGGCAATCTCCGCTTGGAAGGCCTCTAATTCCGCCGAGGTGGGGCTGAGCACCAGGTCATCGGCAACCTTCAGGTACATCAACCGCAGCTGTTCCGGGATACGACCGGTGAGCCGCCACCACACCAGCGCGTAAAACCGCATCTGGAAGAGCGCCTCATCCTGGAAGCGAGGAGAGGGCTTCTTGCCCGTCTTGTAGTCGACAATCCGGACCTCACCGGTCGGGGCAATATCGACGCGGTCGATAAAACCACGAAGTGGCACTGACAATGGCACAGTCTGATCCGCATCCGGATCGATAACCAGCTGAACGAACTTTTCCATCTCGGCCGCATCGAAGCCCATGGGGTTTTCCATCATGAAATACCCCTTGAGCAGGCCGCGGCATTCGACCAGGAAGTCGTAGTAATCATCCTCCGGAACTAGCTCAATCAGTTCCTCGTCCTTTGCACGCATGTCCTCCCAGGTCGGCTTCAGCCGTTTCACCGCTGCGGGGTAAGTGCGTTCTTCACGGGGCCAGGCATGCATCTGTTCGAGCACAGCATGCACCAACGTGCCCTTGACCTGCGCGACAGTCGACGGCTCCGGAATCTTGTCAATCGCACGGAACCGGTACTTCAGCGGGCACTGGCGGTAGTCATTAGCTCTCGACGGCGACAGCGCCAACTTAGAGCGGCGGGAAGGTTGAACTGCTGACTTAGAACTTTGGGCATTGTCGGGCATACTAGCCAGGTTAGAGTACCGCCCGGATTTGGCTGCACCCGACATGACCCGACCCAACCAAACCGAACCAGACCCAACCCGACATGACCCGACCCAACCAAACCCCAAAAGGAGCCCACACACCTATGGCATTGAGCGGACCATTCCAAGTCGGCGACCGAGTCCAGCTGACTGACTCGAAGAATCGCCACTTCACCGTCATCCTCGAGGAGGGTGGCAAGTTCTTCACTCACCGCGGCACCATCCTCCACGACGACCTCATCGGCGCCAAGGAAGGCACCACCGTCACCTCCAGCGAAGGCACCGTCTACCTGGCCATGCGTCACTTGCTGGTCGATTACGTCCTGTCCATGCCGCGCGGTGCTGCGGTGATTTACCCGAAGGATGCTGCACAGATCATCGTCGAGGGCGACATCTTCCCAGGTGCGCGCGTGTTGGAGGCCGGCGCTGGCTCCGGCGCGCTCAGCCTCAACCTGCTCCGCGCCATCGGCGCTGACGGGCAGCTTATTTCCTACGAGGTCCGCGAGGATCACATCGAGCACGCGGAACGCAACGTTGTCGACTTCATGGGTCACAAGCCCGACAACTGGGACTTGCGCCTGGGCGATCTCAACGAGGCCTCCGTCGAGTCGCTCGGCGGCCCGGTCGACCGAGTCATTCTGGACATGCTCGCTCCGTGGGAATGCCTGGACACCGTTTCGAAGGTGCTCCAACCGGGCGGCGTGCTCATGGTCTATGTCGCCACCGTTCCGCAGCTAATGAAGGTCATGGAAGGCATCCGCGCGCAGAAGTGCTTCACCGAACCACGCGCCTGGGAATCCCTGGTCCGCGACTGGAATGTTCAGGATCTCTCCGTCCGCCCGGCGCACCGTATGCAGGCGCATACCGCGTTCCTGGTGTGGGCACGCAGGCTTGCCGACGGCACGGTGCCTCCGCGTCCACAGCGACGAAATCAAAAGAAGCTGTAAGACCGCCGCTTCGCGCTGGGAGGTGTAGCCGTCGTAAAGCGTGATACGACATACGGTCTAAATCGACCAAGCGACAACAGCGGCGGACCCAATGGGTAATCTGGGGTACATGACAACGCCGTCTGACAAAATCCGTGATCTAGAGCAGAAGAACTACAACCTCGGCATTCGAAATAATCGCCTGGTTGAGCTGTTGCGGGACTCCCGTAACAAGCTAGAGCTACTGCGCCAAGACATGGAGGACATGCTGGAGCCGCCTAGCACGTACGGTATTTTCCTTAAGCCGGGACCGGAGAAGAGCACCGCAGAGGTGTTTACCGGAAACCGCCGGATGCGACTGAGGGTGCAGCCGGAGATTAACGAGCGGGCGCTTCGGCCGGGCGCGCAGGTGCGCCTGAATGAGGGCTCGATAATCGTGGAGGACTGCGGTTATCCGGAGAGCGGCGATATCGCCAATGTTCGTGAGGTGCTGCCGGATCGGGAGCGCATTCTGGCCTCGGATACTCACGGTGAGGAATTCGTGGTGTCTCTGGCTGGGGACTTGTCGCCGAAGCCGGGGGACTCGGTGATGATTGACCGCAAGTCGGGCTATGCGTTTGAGGTCATTCCGAAGTCCGAGGTGGAAAACCTGGTGCTGGAAGAGGTACCGGATGTCACCTACACGGATATCGGTGGTTTGGACAGTCAGATTGAGCAGATTCACGACGCCGTGGAGATGCCGTTCCTGCAGCCAGAACTGTTTGAGCAATACAACCTGCGTCCTCCGAAGGGTGTGCTGCTCTACGGCCCTCCCGGCAATGGTAAGACGCTGATTGCCAAGGCTGTGGCTAATTCGTTGGCTCGCAAGATTGCGCTATCCCGAGGTAAAACCGAGTCGGAGGCGCAGCGGGCGCAGTCGTACTTCTTGAATGTCAAGGGCCCGGAGCTGCTGAACAAGTTCGTGGGTGAGACGGAGCGTCAGATTCGCCTGATTTTTGACCGCGCTCGCGACATTGCTGAGGATGGCAAGCCGGTTATTGTCTTCTTCGATGAGATGGACTCGATTTTCCGCACTCGTGGTTCGGGCATCTCCTCGGATATGGAGAACACTGTGGTTCCGCAGCTGCTCAGTGAACTTGACGGTGTGGAGGGGCTGGAAAACGTCATCGTGATTGGTGCCACCAACCGCGAGGAGATGATTGACCCAGCAATTCTGCGCCCGGGACGCCTGGATGTGAAAATCCGCATTGAGCGCCCGAATGAGGCTGCGGCGAAGGATATCTTCCGCAAGTACTTGCCCCCTGAGCTGCCGTACAACGCAGCCGAGGTGGAAGCGCGCGGTGGGGTGGAGCAGAATGTCGCACACCTCATTGACCAGGTTGTTGAGCGGATGTACGCCAAGACAGTAGAAAACGAGTACGTGCGAATTCGCTATGCAGATGGCACCAGCGAGGTTATGTACTACCGCGATTTCAACTCCGGCGCGATGATTTCCAACATCGTCGACCGTGCGAAGAAGTCCGCCATCAAGTCGGTTATCGCTGGCGGCGAGGCTGGTATTAGCCTGGATCACCTGCTGTCCGCAGTGGCGGAGGAGTTCGCGCAGAACGAGGACCTGCCGAA
Organism: Corynebacterium sp. HMSC065H09; assembly: GCF_001812845.1. Classification (NCBI taxonomy): domain Bacteria; kingdom Bacillati; phylum Actinomycetota; class Actinomycetes; order Mycobacteriales; family Corynebacteriaceae; genus Corynebacterium; species Corynebacterium sp. HMSC065H09. Next base: position 100,736 of record NZ_KV810589.1, on the reverse strand, counting down.
CACCTCGAACCCGGATGAGTGGGCTCGCATCTCCGGTCGTCCAGCGGCGCGCGTTGCCTCGGTTGAGGTGATTCGCCATGGCTAATTCCGCCGCCAGTTCTGCACAGCCGAACCGCTTCTTCGGCACGGAGATTGAGTACGGCATTTCCAGCCCAGACAACCCCGATGTCAGCCCAATTCTCACCTCCACGCAGGCCGTGCTGGCTTTCGCGCATGAGCAGGAGGAGAGCCTGTCGGGGCGCATCCGCTGGGATTACGCACCAGAGTCGCCACTGCGCGACAGTCGTGGCTTCGACCTGCGGCGTTACCACCAGCCACCGATCGTGGACCCGAACGCCGTCGGCGCTGCAAACCTGCTGGTGCAAAATGGTGCTCGCTTCTACGTCGATCACGCGCACCCGGAGTACTCCTCACCGGAAACGGCAACTGCCCGCGAAGCGGTTATCGCTGACCGCGCAGGTGACAAGATTATGCTGCGGGCAGCTCAGCTTGCCGCAGAAGCCACCGATGCCGAAGGCAACCCCGGCCCGGTGCTCAAGCTCTACCGCAACAATGTCGATGGCAAGGGTGCCTCGTATGGCGCCCACGAGAACTACCTTTTCTCCCGGGAAACCGAGTTCGATGACATTGTCGCCGGTCTGACGCCATTTTTCGTCACCCGCCAGGTATTCACGGGCGCTGGTCGCGTAGGTCTGGGGCAGACGGGGCAGGAGTCGGGTTTCCAGATTTCGCAGCGCGCGGACTACATCGAGACTGAGGTCTCGCTGGAGACCACTTTGAACCGCGGCATCATCAACACCCGCGATGAACCACACGCCGACTCCGATCGCTTCCGCCGCCTGCACGTCATCATCGGGGATGCCAACATGAGCGAGGTCGCCACCTTCCTCAAGCTGGGCACCACAGGTTTGGTCATCGACGCCATCGAGGACGGCGTGCGTTTCGACGACCTGCAGCTCCGCAACCCCGTCGAGGCCGTCCATAAGGTCTCCCGAGACTTGACTTGCACCGAGAAGCTGCAGCTGGCAGACCATGTCACGTGGATGTCCGCAGTGGAAATGCAGTACGAGTACCTGCGTCGCGTGGAGAGCTACGACCAGCAGGGCGACGTCGTCAAGCTCTGGCGTGAAGTGCTCGACGTGCTTTCCGACGACCCCCGCAAGGCAGCCCATCTGCTGGATTGGGTGGCGAAATACAACCTCATGGAGGGCCTGCGTACCCGCCTGGGCGCGGGCTGGGACCACCCGAAGTTGGCGTTGATTGATATTCAGTACTCGGATATTGACCCTGCTCGTGGGCTGTACCATGCGCTGGTGCGCCGCGGTTCGATGCGCACACTCGTGACCGAGGAAGAAGTCGACCGAGCGGTTGAATACGCACCGGAGTCTACGCGTGCGTATGTACGCGGTGGCATTCTGCGCCGCTTTGGCAAGGATGTCGTCGCGGGCAGTTGGACCAGCTTGGTGGTGGACACCGCGGGGGTGTATCGGAGCACTCGTGACGTGGAGTCGCCTGGAATTACGCTGGCCTACATTACGCTGGATGAAGTTGACCGTTTCACTGCCGCAGAATGCGGTGACGTGTTGGAGTCTGCGGAGACAGTGGCCAAGGTGGTTGAGCATCTGCGTACTCTCGGGGCTATCCGCGAACAATAGGCACACATAGTGCAGTAATAGAGCAGTAATACTCAAAAGTTCATTTTTAAGGAGCAATATCATGGCTGGTAACACTCAGGTTTTCGGCGGCGGTTCCGGCGGAGGCGACGAGGAAGAGTTCGGCGAGGTCGCTGGCGGCGGTCAGGCTCAGGAGCACGTTGCAGCTGCTGACGACCTGCTGGATGAAATTGATGGTCTGCTGGAGAACAACGCCGAGGAGTTCGTGCGTTCGTATGTCCAGAAGGGTGGCCAGTAAAAAGTGACTGACCAGCAGGTAGGGCAGCAGGAGCCGGAAGCAACGCCGACACCGGTACCGGCACAGGCGTTGACCCGACGCATCACCGGTATTGAGACCGAGTTCGGCATCACTCTGACGCTGGATGGCTCGCGCCGTCTGGGACCGGATGAGATTGCCCGCTACATGTTCCGCCCGGTGATCGCTAAGTACGGGGCAACCAACATTTTCACCCCCAATGCTGGTCGTATGTACCTCGATGTCGGAAGCCACCCGGAGTACGCTACCGCTGAGTGCGATTCGGTCTCGCAGCTGGTAGCGTACGACCGCTCGGGCGAGGTCATCTTGAATGAACTCGCTGAAAAGGCTGAAGCAGAGCTTGCCGACGAGGGCATCGGTGGCAAGGTCTACCTGCTGAAGAACAACGTTGATACCGTCGGTAACTCCTACGGTTGTCACGAAAACTACCTGGTTGGACGTGAACTGGGACTGAAGTCCCTGTCCAAGCTGCTGCTACCTTTCTTGGTTACGCGACAGCTCATCTGTGGCGCGGGGAAGATTTTCCTGCCGTACCCAACCTCGCCGTATCACAACGATCCGATTCAGTACTGCTTCTCGCAGCGCGCGGATCATGTGTGGGAGGGCGTCTCCAGTGCAACGACGCGCTCCCGGCCGATTATTAACACTCGCGATGAGCCACACGCGGACTCCAACCGATTCCGCCGCTTGCACGTCATCGTGGGCGACTCCAACATGAGTGAGACGACGACTGCGCTCAAAATTGGCTCCACTCAGCTGGTACTGGAGATGATTGAAGCCGGCGTGAAGTTGCCGGACTTCGAAGTCGCCAACGAAATCAAGTCCATCCGTGCGGTGAGCCGCGATATGACCGGCAAGGCCGAGATTCCACTGCGAAGTGGCGAAACTGCCACCGCACTGCAGATTCAACGCGAGTTCCTGGACGCTGCGACGGAGTGGCTGAAGGTCCGCGAAGAAAACATGGTCAACGAGGACAAGGGCATTGCCGGTGCCGGCACGTCCAACGAAGAAATGAGCCGCATTGTCGAGCTGTGGGGTCGCGCGCTCGATGCCGTGGAAACCGGTGACTGGTCTCTCATTGAGCACGACATTGACTGGGCCATTAAGTACTCGCTCATGAAGCGCTACCTGGACCGCGGTCTAACGCTGGAGGACCCCAAGCTTCATCAAATCGACTTGGCCTACCACGACATCCGTCCCGGCCGAGGCATCTTCCGCGCGCTGGAAGCCCGTGGTATTGCCTCGCGGTGGATTACCGATGAGCAGGTCGCTGAGGCGGTCCGCATCGCACCGCCAACTACTCGTGCGAAGCTGCGCGGTGATTTCCTCGTTGCAGCCGAAGACTCCAGTTTGAAGACCGTAGTGGACTGGACACACCTGAAAATCTCCGGCGACGATCCCATCTCCACTATGCTCGGCGACCCCTTTGCCACGGAAAACGATGAGGTCAATGAGATGATCGAGATTCTGACGGCCGCGAAGAAGACCTCGGATACGGATTCGAATAACTAGTTCCGTCCCCGGAAACTGCCCCAGGAAAAGGAGCCCCACAGTCGTGTCTGTCTCACCGGTATCGGAAAACCCCGGATCCGCTGCGATCAGTGAGACCCAACGCCAGGTTCAGCTGCTGTTGGCGCTTGCCGACGACACCGGGTGGGTCAGCGAGTCGTGGATCTCCAAACATGTCGAGGGTTACTCCCGTGTTTCCGAGGATTCCCGGGCTCGTTATTTACGTGCGGACACCGCGGCGCTCCTGGCAGCCGGGGTCCCGGTGGAGGTTTCGTCGTCAAGCGCGGGCGATAAGGTCAAGCGTCTGCGCCTGAACAGACTACGGTGGACCCAGCACGACCCCGAGTTCACTGAAGCGGAGGCTTCGGTGGTTTTCCAGGCGGCGAATGCGGCGTTTGGTTCGGAGGAGCTGAGCTCGACGGCTGTGGCGGCGTGGCGGAAGCTCGCATCGTTTGCGCAGCGCAGCGCCATTGCGAAGCCGGATGAGTCGGTGGTGGTGGCCGATGCGGTGGATATGAGTCGAGTGGATTTCAGCACACTGCTGACTGCAATGACCTCGCCGCGCCGGACGGTGGAGATGTGGTACTCCCGCCAGTACGGCGTGGATGATGAACTGCGCATGCTGGAGCCGTGGGGTCTGATTAACCTGCGCGGGCGCTTTTATGTGTTGGGCTTTGATTCGCAGCGTGAGGCGGCGCGTATGTTCCGGCTCAGCCGTATCCGCGATGTGTCGGATACAGGGACGTCGGCGACCCAGCCAATGCCCGATGGTGACTTGCAACAGATTGCGGAAAACATGTTGCACCGCGGTGGCAAGACCTATCAGGCGGTTGTTCGTATCGCTCCGAATACCTGCGCTGATGTGGTGATGAAAGCGACCGCGTTGGGGGATGGGCGCTACGAGTTGCCAGCGGCACCTGTGAGTGAGATTGTGTCCACAGGTTTGAGTTACGCACCGGATTTGATTGTGGAATCACCTGAAGAGGCACGGTCGGAGATTATTGCTCGGTTGGAGCAGGTACTCGCTCGCCATGGCGGATTGAATGGTGCGAAGAACGCTTTGGAGGGCAACTAATGACAGTGCATGCAGCCCGGGAACTGGACGCAGGTGTCAGCGTCGACGAGTTGTTGGCGGTCGTACCGTACTTTTCGCAGCACCGTTCAATGACAGAGGCCGCTACCGAGCTGGCCATACCTTTTGCCCGAATTCGGGCAATCGTGGAGCAGATTGCCGACATCGACCAGCCGGGACTCCTCGGAGTGCGGGCTTTTGAAGTTGATTACCGCAACAGCTTTGATGTCCGCATTCGGCCTCAGGCAAGGGTGCTCAGCCAGCCACGTGCGCTCACAGCCGAAGAAACCGCGACCTTGCTGCTCATCCTGGAAACCATCGAGGACTCCGCAGCCACCACTTCCTCCGAGGCCGCGCAGACGGCCGCGACAAAACTACGCAGTGCTCTGGGAATAAACGTCCCCATCATTGACTCGACCGCTGCGGAAAATGGCAAGGCCTTTTCCTTTTCTGAGCAGATTTATTCCGCGCTGCATCAGCGCAAGGTGTTGAAGGTGCGCTACCGGAATGCCTCAGGGCAGATTACAGTCCGTGAGCTTGACTGTGTCAACGTTTATACAGTTGAATCCACGACGTACCTCCGCGCTGTGGACCGTGCGCAGGAAGACCGTCGCCAGAAGAGCTTCCGCGTCGACCGCCTGGAGGCCGCCGAGGTCCTCGACACTCCCGCCGGTTTCCACCGCCCCGAGCCTTTCGATATCCGTGATCCCCACGCCTTTGGTGCGGAAACGGGAACGTCCGAATGGGCAAGTGTGCTTATCGACGCCGACGCCACCTGGATCGCAGACTATGAACCGGTCTTCTTTACCGAAGATGAGGGAGAAGAAGAGGATACCGAACTGGTCTCTGACCAAGGCTTAGGGCAGTCGGAATATGTCGCTGACGTGCCGATGTCCGACTTGGCCGCAACAGTCTCCTTTGTGCTCCGCCGTTCACCGAGCGTAACGGTCGCTGAGCCCTTAAAATTGAAAAACGCCGTTGTTGCGCGAGCCCGCGAAGCTTTGGCAGAGTATGGTCGAAACGACAAGGCTTAAATCAAAGCTTTAATCGCGCACGATGTGGCAACTTGCCACTTGTATTTGTATTCATTCGAAAGGTCTCTAAGCGGATGCCGAACCTAGGTCCCTGGGAAATCATCATTATCCTGGTCGTTCTTGTCTTGCTCTTTGGTGCAAAGAAGTTGCCGGATGCCGCACGTTCGCTCGGCCGCTCCATGCGTATCTTCAAGTCCGAAGTCAAGGAAATGCGCAACGATGACGAGCACCAGGAGCAGGCTGCAATTCAGCAGGCTCCGCAAGCCCAGCCACAGCAGCCGTACCAGCCGCAGCAGCAGTACCAGCAGCCGGCACCGCAGGCTCAGCCGCAGCAGCCGTACCAGCCGCAGCCTGGCCAGAACAACCCTGGCCAGCCGCAGCAGTAGTAGAAGGCCGGTTGAAGCGTGACTTCAGCTACATCCACATCACGTCCTCGGAAGCGCCAGCGTAGGCGCAATCCCGAGGGCGTGATGACTATTGTCGAGCACATTCAAGAGCTCCGGCGTCGCCTCGTTCTCGCCCTCGCTGGTATTGCCGTTGGCACTGTTGTGGGCTTTATCTGGTATCAGACAGCCTTTACCATTGGTCAGTTCCGCATACCGCTTACCTCGGTCAATGTTGGCCCTGTGCACTTTAAGTCCCTGGGTGAGTTGCTCAAGGATCCGTACTGTCAGCTTCCACCCGAGATGCGTCTCGGCGGCGGTGAGGGCGCGGAGTGTCGTCTGCTGGCGACCAGTCCGTTTGAAATGTTCATGCTGCGTCTGAAGGTCGGTGCGCTGGCCGGTCTGGTGATGTCGTCGCCATGGTGGCTCTACCAGATTTGGGCCTACATCACTCCCGGCTTGGTTCGGAAGGAACGCCGCACCACGCGCAGAGTTGTGACTGCCGCCGCGCTGCTGTTTGTCATGGGTTCCGTCCTGGCCTACTACGTTGTCGCCATCGGTCTGGAGTTCTTGCTCCAGATTGGTGAAGAGACGCAAATTTCTGCACTCACCGGTTCGCAATACTTCGGTTTCCTCTTGGCGCTCATCGTCTGCTTTGGCGTGAGCTTTGAGGTTCCGCTTTTCCTGGTCATGCTGAACATGGCCGGTGTCGTTACCTACGAGAGCATCAAGGACAAGCGCAGCATCATCATTATGTCGCTGTTCATCTTTGCGGCCTTCATGACTCCGGGGCAGGAACCAATATCCATGGTCGCAATGGCAACGGCACTGACGTTGCTGGTGGAAATCGCAATCCAGATTTGTCGTCTCCATGACCGTCGTAAAGCAAATGAGCGACCTGATTGGTTGGACGTCGATGACGAGCAAGGCTCCGGACCCATTACAGCGTCCGGCCCGATTGGCTCCGCCGGCGGTATCGGTGATGTGGGCGGCATTGACGCCCCGACTTCAGTAAGTGCGCCGACGTCGATTCAGCCGGGCGGCATGCCGACGGCATCAGCGGCCCCGACGACCTCTCCGGTCTCTGGCCCCACGCCAGTGAACGCGCCGACGCCGACGCGGGCATCCCAGATGCGTCCTACTCGCAATTCGCGTCCACCACGGCCACAGGGCATGATTCCGGAGACTCCGATGCCGACGCAGGACTTGCGAAATCGTCCGACGAGCGACTTTGATGATGTTCTCTAGCGCGGTTTATGACACTCTAGAGGCATGACTCTTCTCGGCGATTTCGTCAGCCAACAGGATTTCGATCTTGACGACTTTCAGCTCCGCGCCTGCCAATCAATTGAGGCAGGGCGGGGCGTTGTCGTCTGTGCACCCACCGGTGCGGGCAAGACCATTGTTGGCGAATTCGCTATTTATGCAGCTCTTGAGCGCGGTGGCAAGTGCTTTTACACCACACCTATCAAGGCGTTGAGCAACCAGAAGTACCACGACCTAATCGAGGACTACGGCGAGGACCGCGTAGGCCTGCTCACTGGCGACACTTCTATTAATGGCGACGCGGACATCGTGGTGATGACCACCGAGGTGCTGCGCAACATGATTTATGCGGACTCGCCGACGCTGAAGAGGCTCACGCATGTGGTGATGGACGAGATTCACTACCTCGCAGACCGCGAGCGCGGCGCTGTCTGGGAAGAGGTTATTTTGAACCTCGACCAGTCCGTGGCCGTCATCGGTTTGTCCGCGACGGTGTCCAACTCCGAGGAGTTCGGCCGCTGGCTGTCCACGGTGCGCGGGCACACGGACGTCATTGTCACGGATCTGCGCCCGGTTCCGCTGCATCAGCACATGCTGGTGGGAAACCGGCTCTATCCGCTTTTCGAGGCGAAGTCGGACAAGGTCAATCAGGACCTGTTGGAGGCGTGCCGTCGTGCCGAGTTCGGCTACGGCGACGCTGGGGCCAGGGAGCGCTACCAGTACAAAAAGCACAAGGGCGGTGGACGCTCGTATAGCTGGGGCGATAAGGGGCAGCGCAAGTTCCGCCCGCCGAAGCGCGGCGATGTTATCCGCATGCTCGGCTCCATGAACATGCTGCCCGCGATCGTTTTCATCTTCTCCCGCGCGGGCTGCGAAGGCGCGCTGGCGCAGGTCGGTGCTACGCGCGCAGAGCTCACTGACCGGGATGAGCAGGAGCGCATCGCCAAGATTATCGATGACGGTGTTGCACACATTCCGAAGGAAGATCTGCAGGTTCTCGGTTTCCTGCGCTGGCGCCGCATTCTCATCCGTGGTTTTGCGGCGCACCATGCGGGCATGCTGCCTGCGTTCCGGCACATTGTGGAAGAGCTCTTTAACGAAGGCCTGGTCAAGGTTGTCTTCGCCACCGAGACGCTTGCGCTGGGCATCAACATGCCTGCCCGCACGGTCGTGCTGGAGAAGCTGGTCAAGTTCAACGGCGAAGCACATGTGGATCTCACGCCGGGTCAGTACACGCAGATGACCGGTCGCGCTGGCCGCCGCGGTATCGACACTGTCGGCAATGCAGTGGTGCAGTGGGCCCCGGCAATGGATCCGAAGGCTGTCGCAGGGCTGGCATCTACGCGCACATACCCGCTGATTTCCACCTTCGCGCCGAGCTACAACATGAGCGTCAACCTCCTGCAGACGCTCGGTTACGAAGGCTCGAAGCGCGTCATGGAGCGCTCATTCGCCCAGTTCCAGGCGGATGGCGACATTGTCGGAGTCGCCGCCGAACTGTCCAAGGCCAAGCAGGAAGCCGCGGCCCTGCGTGCGGAATTGCTCGGCAGGGGAGCCGATGCGCACGCTGAAGGGGCGGAGGCTGAGGGGTCGTCGTCAAGCGAGGAAGGCAGTTCGCGTGACGACGAGCGCCTAACCCAGATGCTTGAATACCTGGATCTGCGCGCGAAGCTGACCCAGGAGGAGAAGAACGCCAAGCGCCGCAATATTGAAGACCGCCATACGGAAACAGTGACCGCGCTGCGCAGACTCCGTCGAGGCGAGGTTATTCCGCTGCCGAAGGGTAAGAAGGTGCAGTTGGCGGTGGTGTACCGAGAGGACCATTCGAAGTCGAATCCACGTCCCGGTGTCATCAGTGTCGGCGGGTTCGTGGGGCGTGTGGAGCCGCATATCTTCCCAGCGGCGCCGCAGACGGTCGGCGCGATTAAGCTGCCTCGGGATGCGGACCGGCATCCGCGACGTGCGCTCGGAATTGTGCGCGCAGAGATTGGCCGCAAGGGGCTAAAGGGACCAAAGAGGCTGAAGCGTCGCACTGGTGGCAACTCGCCGGCGGTGAGGAAGTTGCGCCAGGAGCTGCGCGAGCATCCGCTACATGGCGATCCTGCGGTGGAGACGATGGCTCGTCACGCCGATACGCTGCGGCAGGCCGAGGCGCATGTGGCCAAGCTGCAAAAGCGCGTCGATTCCGCCTCGGATACATTGGCGCGCACATTCGACCGCATGCTGCAGTTGCTAACACAAATGGACTACGTGGAATGGCGGGAGGGCGCGGAGCCGACAATTACCGAGGAAGGCCTGCGGCTGGCGCAGATTCACAACGGCTCGGATTTGCTGGTGGCCACGTGTCTGCGCCGCGGTATTTGGGATGACCTGGACCCCGCGGAACTGGCCGGTGCGGTGTCGAGCTTGGTCTTTGAAAACCGCAAGGCCAGTCAAGGCAGTGACGAGGTGCCTACCGAGCCGCTGGCCAAGGCGCTGGGGAACACCTACCGCATCTGGGAGGAACTGTCGGAGGATGAGCGCCGTTACCGGCTGCCGGTAACGGACTTGCCGGATATGGCTTTTGCTACGGCAATTCATCAGTGGACTGCGGGTGCACCGCTGGGGTACTGCCTGCAAGCCGCCGCCGAGAGTGGCGCGGAGCTGACTCCAGGTGACTTTGTCCGCTGGTGCCGTCAGGTCATTGACCTGCTGCAGCAGATCAAGAAGACGGGCTACTCCACGGACATTCGCGACAAGTCCGCCGAGGCTATTCAGGCAATTCGCAGGGGCGTAGTGGCGCTGAACAATTAGTTGCCGGTTACGTTGGTCAGCCGAAGCCTCGTCGCCCCGAGGCCACTCAACCGGCGACGGGCACAGGCCGACGGGTACAGTTGGCAACTATGAGCAACGGTATCTTTAGCTTTGACATCTATCAGCAGCGTCTGGATCGCACTGCGGAGCTACTCCGCAGCCGCGATGCGGACGCTGCAGTCTTTGGAACCGGCGCTGACCTGCAGTATCTCATTGGTTCTGCGGTCACTTCGCATGAACGCCTGACCGCGCTGGTGGTCACTGCATCCGGCACCACCACGTTGGTACTGCCCGCCGTGGAGCGCGGGGATCTGCCGCTGTGCGCTATCGGTGATCTCAACGCCGATGTGGTGTTGTGGGAAGACGGAGAGAATCCGCACCGCATTGTCGCCGACTTGGTGGGCCACGTGGGCACCCTCGCAGTGGGAGCCTCTTTGACCGCTGACCACTTGATTCCCATTCAGGATCTCACCAGAGCTAAAACTGTGTTGGCCGGAGACCTTCTGAAGGAACTGTTCATGCGCAAGGACGCCGCTGAGATTGAACAGCTGCGCGAGGCCGGCGCCGCTATTGACCGCGTTCACGCTCGTGTGCCGGGCATGCTGCGCGCAGGTCGCACTGAGCGCGAGGTCGCCGACGAGATCTCGGCTGCCATCCTGGAGGAGGGGCACGTCGCCATTGACTTCGTCATTGTCGGCTCCGCTGAAAATGGCGCGAATCCGCACCACGATTTCTCCGACCGCGTCATCGAGGAAGGCGACGTGGTGGTCGTCGATATCGGAGGCACCTTGCCGCTTGGCTACCACTCCGATTGCACGCGCACCTATGTCGTCGGCAAGCCGGGGGAGAAGGAAGCTGCAGCGTGGACGGCTCTGCGCAAGGCGCAGGAAGCTGCCGTGGCGGCGGTGCGCCCCGGTATAACGGCTGCAGAGATCGATGCGATTGCGCGCAATAGCCTCACCGCTGCGGGCTACGGCGAGTACTTCATCCACCGCACTGGTCATGGCATTGGCCTGTCCACCCATGAAGAGCCGTTCATTATGGCTGGCAATGAGCTCAAGCTCGAGCCTGGCATGGCGTTTTCGGTGGAGCCGGGTGTGTACCTGCCGGGTGAGTTCGGTATGCGGCTGGAAGACATCATCGTTGTCACCGAAGACGGCGGAGAATCGGTCAATAACGGTCCGCACGATTTAATTACCGTCTAATCGAGGTTTAGAGGAAAGGTATTTTCTAGCGCATGGGACACGTACTCGTTCTTGGTGCCACCAGCGAAATCGGCGGGGAAGTTGCCGCGCGACTGGCCAACCACAACACCTTCACGCTCGCTGCGCGCCGCACTGAGGCGCTCGACGGCATTGCCGGTCGGCTCATCGACTCCGGTGCCGTCGCGGTGCACCGCATCCACTTTGATGCCGATGACATCGCCGCACACCGCCAGTTCGTCGAGCACGCCTGGCAGCACGGTCCCATCGACACGGTGATTGTCGCGTTCGGCATCCTCGGTGATCAGCGGAAGTGTGAAGAGTCCGGGGAGGCTGCGGCGGCGGTCATTCACACCGACTTCACGGCTCAGGCATCGATTCTCACCGAGATTGTCGCGCGCATGGAGTCCGACATCGCCGCCGGCAAACTGCCTGTGCGCGACAAGGTCGCGGGCCGCATCATGGCCTTTTCCTCTATCGCAGGCGCCCGCGTGCGCCGCGCCAACTATGTCTACGGTTCGGCGAAGGCCGGCCTCGACGGTTTCCTCCAAGGCATGCAGGACCGCCTGCACGGCAGCCATATTCAGCTGACAATCGTCCGGCCGGGCTTCGTCATCGGCCGCATGACCGAAGGCATGAAGCCGGCGCCGATGTCTTCGCGCCCCGCCGAGGTCGCTGAGGCCGCCGTCACCGCCTTCGATGGCCGGAAGCCCCATGTCTGGGTGCCACGGAAACTGGCGTTGCTCGCCCGTGCCACACATCTGACTCCGCGCTGGATTTGGCGGAAGATGCCCCGATGAGCCAGAAACTTCGCGTCGTCGGCATTGGCTGTGACGGTTACGAGGGTCTATCTGCCCGCGCAGTCGAGGCGCTGTCGTCGGCACGCCGCATCATTGGCTCTCCCCGTCAGCTCCATTTGCTTGCCGACGTCAACCTGGACGCCGATCTCACTCCTTGGCCCAGTGGCTTCTGGAAGGACTGGCAGGCCACCCTGGCAGATATTGACCCCGCAGTCGATGTCATCCTGGCCAGTGGCGATCCAATGTTCCACGGTGTCGGCGCGTCCCTGGTCCGCGAGATCGGCCGCGGTGGCGTGGAAGTTATTCCAGCACCGTCGTCGGCCTCATTGGCCTGCGCCTACCTCGGCTGGCCCTTGCATGACACTCCGGTGATTTCGCTGGTGACAGGGGAGCCGGGGCTACCTGGAGCCGCGCGTGTGGTACCGGTAGCGGATTCACTACGGCCCTTCCTGGTGCTGTGCCGAAACGCGGACTCAGTGAAAGAGGTCGCTACGGTTTTAGCCGACCGCCCAGACACCAAGCTCACCGCGCTGACCAATCTCGGCGGCACGGAAGCTACAGGGCTGCCGGAGTCCGTTGCCGCAGGCACGGTGGCGAACCCACCAGTTCCAGCTGGCAACCTCACGGTGCTGGCGGTGGAGCCGTCGGGAAGCGCGCGCGGCTGGCTGCGCGACGGTGACTTTGATTCGGATGGTCAGCTGACGAAGGCGCCGATTCGCCAAATGACGGTCGCTGCATTGGATCCGCGGCCGGGAGCTCTGCTGTGGGATGTCGGCGGTGGCACGGGGTCGATTGGCATTGAGTGGGCTCGGCACGGCGGACGTGCGGAAATTTTCGAGCGCGATGCTGTTCGTGCAGAGCGAATTGCTAAGAATGTGGCGGCTCTGTCTGGCAATGTGACCGTCCACCACGGCGCAGCGCCGGGGGTTTTGGCTGACTCGAATCTTCGCCCAGATGCCATTTTCATCGGCGGAGGTCTCACTGCTGACGGAATGATTGAAACCTGTTGGCAACGCCTTGCCCCGGGTGGCATCATCGTCGCAAACACCGTGACGCTGGAGTCGGAGGCTTTGCTGTGGCAGGCGCGTCGCGACTATGGCGGGGATGTCACCCGGCTTTCCGTGGAGCGCGCAGGTGCAGTCGGCAGTTTCACTGCGTGGCGCCCTGCGTTGCCGGTGGTGCAGTGGGTGGCGGAGAAGCCAGTAGCGCCTGCGCTACCATAGACGTAATATCTCTGTCTAGAAAATATTGAGGACTCTGTAACTCACAATGACTGTGTATTTCATCGGTGCAGGCCCGGGGGCAGCGGATTTGCTGACGCTGCGCGCGGACCGGCTTATTCGTTCCTGCCCAGTGTGTCTTTACGCGGGATCGATTGTCCCGCCTGAGGTGCTGGAAAACTGCCCCGAGGGCGCAGAGATTATCAATACCGCGCGTATGCCGCTGGATACCATCATCGAGACCATTCAGGCGGCACATGCGGCGGGCAAGGATGTCGCACGCCTGCAGTCCGGTGACCCGTCGGTGTGGTCGGCGCTGGCAGAGCAGGTTCGTCGTCTCAGCGAGCTCGGCATTGACTACGAAATCGTTCCGGGTGTGCCGGCATTTTCCGCGGCGGCGGCCGCTCTGGGCCACGAGCTCACGGTGCCAACCGTTGGTCAGTCAGTGGTGCTGACTCGTATCTCCGGGCGCGCTTCCAAGATGCCGGAGGGCGAAACCTTGGAGAACTTCGGTCGCACGGGCGCGACCCTGTGCATTCACTTGGCCGCCCACGATATTGACCGTGTGGTTGAGGAGCTCACCCCGCATTATGGTGAGCACGGCCCGGTGGCAGTGGTAGCTTTCGCATCCCGTCCGGAACAGGTTATTCTCCGTGGCACGCTCTCTGATATTGCGCAGCAGGTCAAGGATGCAGGTGTGACTCGTACAGCGGTCATCATTGTCGGCAAGGTACTAACCGCCGAGGCGTTCCCGGATAGCTACCTCTACAGCGATGATCGCCCGCGCGATGAACACGGACGGACCATTCCATGCGTGCACTAATTCTGGGTGGAACTGCTGAGGCTCGCGCCCTGGCCAAGCGCCTAGTGGGCGAGGGCTGGTTTGTCACCTCCTCACTGGCCGGTCGCGTATCCAACCCCAAGCTGCCCGTCGGCAATGTCCGCATCGGTGGTTTTGGCGGTCCCGCAGGACTGACTCGATGGCTGATCTCCGATGCCACCGAAGTCATCATCGACGCCACGCATCCTTATGCGGAGCGAATCAGCGAATCTGCCGCTGAAGCTGCCCGCGCCACCGGTCTTCCGCTCGTGGCGCTGCATCGCCCTGCGTGGGAGAGGCAGCCCGGCGACAACTGGATTGAGGTGTCCTCCATGCAGGAGGCCGCGGACGTTGTTGCCGACCGTTTCTACAGCCCGTTTCTCACTATTGGCCGTCAGCAGCTTGCCCCATTTGCCGATGACTCCAACGGCCGTTACCTCATTCGCTGCGTGGAACAGCCCGCGCCGCCGTTGCCCAAGAATCGGAAGATTATTCTCAGCCGTGGGCCTTACGATGTCGCAGCGGAGCGCAAGCTCATGCGGGATTACGCCGTGGACTGCGTGGTGACCAAAAACTCCGGTGGCGCCGCTACCTACGCCAAGATTGAGGCAGCTCGAGACCTGAAAAAGCCAGTCGTTATCGTGCAGCGTCCACAGCTGCCCGGCGCGGATATCGCCACCGTCGCCACAACGGTGGATGAGGCGTACAACGCCGTCATCCGCCGGGCATAGCGGCTAATTCTGGTGTGAACTAACTTACCGCACAGGCTGCCACTCTGTTTGCTCAGTGGGGACCTGCTCGATTCCACCAGAAGGACTCAATATCAGCCATGCGATAAACATAGCGATTGTCAGGATAACAGAAATTAATGTGAAAGTAATCCATCGTCGACGATATTCATCCTCGGCTTTTTTGGCCTCGAACAGACCATAAATTCCAGTTAGAAATGGAATTGGAAACGCGATATAGACCCCCGCCACAAAAAGAATGACTGCAAGAATCTGAAATCCCCAGTCAATCAATCCCGGCACTCTTTTATTATTAGCACCTTTCGCTTGCATTATATTCTCCAGATGGTCGAATAGTCGCTGAGATACAGACCGTCCTTTGACCTGCCCCAATGCCGTCAACCACAATGGACTGCTCAAAGTTCTCCGAAGTTCGCAC
This sequence comes from Corynebacterium sp. HMSC065H09, assembly GCF_001812845.1. Lineage (NCBI taxonomy): Bacteria > Bacillati > Actinomycetota > Actinomycetes > Mycobacteriales > Corynebacteriaceae > Corynebacterium > Corynebacterium sp. HMSC065H09. The sequence continues at coordinate 85,541 of NZ_KV810589.1, read as the reverse complement.
GAACCAACCTGCCCCTACAGCATACGAAGCTGGATTCGAGGCCGAACCCCTATACGACCATGTAGGAGTACTGGTTTCCCCACCGTGATCAAGAACTTTGACATTCTTAATCTTTTTACCTGGGGTTCCGCAGATTTCAACAGTCTGCCAGTAAGTGTATAGGGTGTTACCCATAACAGCCTTTTGCTCAAACCGGGCACCATCCTTTCGGCAGTAGTCAGCCCCGCCCTGCGCAAAAAGCTTCGTTGAAAGATTCGACGGCTGTGGCAATCGTTTTACAATCAACTCACCCGGAGTTGTATAGGCTCGCAGAAGGCTTTTTTGGTGGTTATCCAACTCCGCCATCGAAAGGCGACCTTCATCAATCGCCCTATAAAGTGATTCAGCCTGAGCTGCCACGGGACGTGCAGATTCCTCAGCGCTAGCAACGGGTGAAAAGATGATACCCGCTAAAATAAGGGCAGATTCCAATAAAAGAACTTTTTTTCCCTATCACCTAAACCTCCTTTTATGTCGGTGATCGCCCCGAGCATAACACTGTAAATGAGCTATGCTCAGAAATATCATCCGATTAAATAAGCAATCTCCGCCAAGAAAGGGGTAGACAAAAGTGGTAGGCATTTGGGCCAAACGAACCATATTTGCAACTGAACACTAAATCTCGATTCAGCAATATCACTTTTCAAATTGCCGCGGCCAGCGTAAATAATCTTCCTTTCAATTCACGCTCCGGTATTTAATAGCGACAATGTGCGCTGGAAAACCCCAAAACTAACGCAGCAACCCGCCAGTTCCACTCGTGCCGCCCTCACCGTAGTGACGTGCGGTGTAGACCCGAGTGGTCTTGCCGGCACGATACGCCTTCGTCGACGACGAACCGATAATCACCATTGTTCGCATATCGACGACGTCCGGATCGAACTCCGCCAACGTGGTCACGGTGACGTTTTCCTGCTCCGAGCCGACTGCCCGCGCCACAATTACCGGCGTTGTTGGTTCGCGGTACTCCATGGCCAATGCACGTAGCTCTCGGATCTGCCATCTCCGCGATTTGGACGCCGGGTTGTAGACAGCAAACGCCATGTCTGCTCCGGCTACGGCACGCACTCGCTTAACGACGACTTCCCAGGGCTTCAACCTGTCGGAGAGACTGAGCATCGCAAAGTCATGGCCAAGGGGAGCGCCCACCCGACTTGCGACAGCCTGAGCCGCAGTCATGCCGGGCACGACTCGTACGGGAATGTCTCGCCACATATCATCGTCAGCGACTTCCAACACTGCGGCCGCCATGGCGAAGACTCCAGGGTCACCGGAGCTGACCACCGCGACGCGTCCGCCGCGCTTGGCAATATCCAGCGCCATAGTGGCTCGCTCTGCCTCAACGCGGTTGTCAGAGAGGTGGCGGCGCTGACCGGCGCGCTCAGGAACTCGGTTGATGTAGGTGGAGTAGCCCACCAAATCTGTCGCCTGAGCCAGTTCCTCGGTAACTTCTGGGGTAGTCCAGCGTTCAGCACCCGGGCCCAGGCCGACAACTACGACTTCACCGACCGCTGAGGTGGCCGACTCAGTTGCTGTATCGGTGCCTGCACCGGTCGCTGCATCATCAGCTGGCGCATTAGGAACCCCAGAAACACTCCGTTCAGTGCCGTAGACAGCGGAAGGCACGATGGCTACTGCAAAGTACGGAACTTTCTCCGGGTCAGCGTCGGCCAGCGGGTAGCTGGTGCGCTCACTCATGGTTGCTCGCTCGACAACATAGGCGCGCTCGAGCATGCCCGCGGCCTGCAACGCTGTACGAACCTTCTCAACGTTTTTCCCCAGCTTCATAATGACTACACAGTCTGAGGCATCAAGAACCGCAGCGATGCGCTCGGAATCTGCAGTGGCTGGGACAACGCTGACGATTTCGGTAGCCTCGCCGAGCGGCTGGCCAATCTCTGCTGCCGCCGCAGTAATGCTGGCCACGCCAGGGACAATCTCAGTGGGGAAGTCCTCACTGAGGGCGTGATGCAGATGCTGGTACGAGCTATAGAGCATCGGGTCACCGAGCGACAGCACTGCAACACTTCGTCCCTCGGCCAAGTGCTTGTGCAGGCGAGCAGTGGCCTCTGCATAGAAACCGGCGAGCTGCTCGCGGTAGTCGGCCGGGCGCCCGGTGGTCACCGGGTATTGCAATTGCTCTTCCACGGCAGCGTCGTCACGCGCGTCAATCAGTTCGGCCGCGATTAAACGCGCCGTGGAACGTCCGTGAGTTCCGGCATGGTAGGCGATGACATCGGCTGTGCGGATGATGTCGGCACCGCGAAGTGTAATGAGACCTGCGTCGCCGGGGCCGAGTCCGATGCCGTAGAGATGACCAGGCTGAGCGCTGTAGGAGCCGGACATGGTTTAGAGAATCTCCTTTGCGGTGGCGATGGCATTGAGGGCAGCACAGGTGATAGCCGAGCCGCCGCGGCGACCGGTGACGGTGATGTACTTCAGCTCCGGGTTGTCGGCACCGGAGTCGATAGTGGCCTGCTTGGATTCCGCGGCACCGACGAAGCCGACTGGCATGGCCAAAATGGCAGCGGGCATGGGGAAGGAACCCTCATTGATGCGGTTGAGCAGGTGGAAGAGGGCAGTGGGAGCGTTGCCGATGGCGACGACCGCGCCCTCAAGGCGTGGCTTCCACAGCTCCACGGCAGCAGCAGTGCGAGTGGTGCCGAGTTCCTGGGCCAGTTCGGGGACGCGCTCATCACGCAGCAAGCAGATGACTTCGTTGTCAACAGGTAGGCGCTTGCGGGTAATGCCCGAGGCGATCATGTTGACATCGGTGAAGATAGGAGCGCCTTCCTCGAGAGCCTGGCGAGCTGCGCGCACAGCTCCCGTGGAAAAGACGATGTCCTTGGCCAGGTCGGTCTGACCTGCTGCGTGAATCATTCGGACAGCGACGGTTTCCTCATCGGCGTCGAAGCGGGAAAGGTCGCTTTCCTCGCGGATGATGGCAAATGAGTTGCGATAAATATCCGCACCGTCGGCGTTGTACTCAAAGCGCTTCATAGGCTTAAAGCCTAGTCCACAGCAGTGACTTCGTATTCTCCGTCCCCAGTGGCGAGATAGTCGAAGTAACCGCCCTTGGGCTTGCCACAGCGGCGCTCACAACCGGAGAAGTGCACGCGGCCCTCGGGCAGGCGGTCATCGGCAATTGCATGAGCGGCATCACCTCGGGTGTCAGCCAGCGACTTTTCGCAACCGGGGCGACCGGTGCAGGCGCTGACGCGCAGCCAGGTGGACTTCCGGTCGAAGATCAGGCCATTGGGCGCCAATACCTTGACGACCTGTTCGGCAACTTCCTCTTCCAAATCGTGCAGAATCAGCGAATACCACGGAGTGATATGGACTGGAACCTGCGTGTGCGAGATAGCTCGGGCCAAACGCGCCGGGAGGACGCCAAAGCGCAGGCCAGCGGCCAGGCTAACCAGCCCATCCGGCTGGTCAATCCAACCGATCTGGCGGGACAGCCCGGCGGTGGCATCGAAGTTCTCAGTCGGGGTCGGCTCCTGCCGACGGACACGCTCGCCCAGTTCCTCGACTAGGCCATCAGCAACGCGCTCGGCCGCATCTGCTTCGGCGATACGCCAGGCCGAGCCACGGCTGTCATTCCACACCTTGGCTGTGGTGATGAGGGCCTCCACGACGTCGTCACGCGAGACAATAAGCCCCGAGGTCGCGCCACCAATGATGAGTTCGAACGTGTTCTCATCGTGGGCGACAACGCCGAAGTCGGGGCGCTCACCAAGGACATCACCACGGCCGTCGTCGAAAGCCATGAGCGTGCGGCCAGGAAGTGTTGCCAGAGACGGCTCCGCAATGAGCGCCGCGTCGAAATCCTGAACCAAGTCGCGGACATCAGCATTACCGCCGACGCGACCGGACAGTGGCGACTGAAGAACGTTGCGCACGCGGTCGTGGCTCGTGGAGGGAACCAGCTTCTCTTCTTCTGCGGCATCGGCGAATGCGCCGGTGTTGGTGATGCCACGAATCTGAACATTGCCGCGGGAAGTGAAGTGAATATCGCCATCACCGAAGTTTTCGGCCAGATCGGCGAGTACGGCAAAGCCCGGCGCGGGGAGAAAACCTCCGGGGAAGCGAAGGCGACCAATTGCGCCATCAGCTGCGATATGAACCTTTCGGGTGCCGGGGCAGCCGTCCTGACGAGTGCGGGTTCCTTGATCAGATGCAGTCATACTCTCAAGAATACGCAAACACACACAGAGCTGAGCCCCCGAAAACAGGGGCACATTATCCAGCCCCTTTCCAGCCCAACGAAACCATCCTGAAGTGGAGTTTTCATACCCCTCCGCAAAAACATACAAATTCTTCACTGAAAATCCACCGATCTACCTTTTTAAAACCTTATTGTTTTTATAACCTAACTTCCTCTGAATTAAGGGAAGTTTTCATTGGGTTTTCAATCTGGGGTTATTCAGGAGATTTCATGCCACATCACGACGCTGAAGCACTCACGCACGAGGCACACGACACCGTCGGCACCGGCCGTGCCTCGACACAGACACGCTCTGCTTCACGACGAAACCGTCGCACAATCCGAACGGGAATCGGGGTAGCGCTAGCAGGTCTTATGACCATCGGCCTGGCTACACCTGCAAACGCACAGCCACTAAACATCCCGGGCCTATCGGATAGTGGGCTGGCGGATAAGGTGTCGTCGTCAAGCGCAAACCGCGAACTGCCTGGTTTCGGCCATGTACCGAACCCGAATATGGAGAGGCTACTCGGCATCGAGAAAGACGATGAGGAGTCTGGTAGCGAGGGCGCAGGCAGGCAGCTGACCCCGGAACAGGCTCGCGTGGCCGCAGCCTCTCCGCTGAATTCTCTGCCGCTGACCCCGTCGCGCACGGCAAATGCCGGCATGCTGGTCAGCAGTGAGGATGCCGAGATGATGGTGAACGACAAGCTGTGGAATGTGGATGCCAAGCGTATTCACTACAACTCCACGGATTCCCTCGGAAATCCCAGTGTGGACACAGCCCTTGTGGTGACGCCGAAGACGGAGTGGAAGGGCAGCGGTCCGCGTCCGGTCGTCGCAATCGCGCCGGGCACGCAGGGTGGCGCGGAAAAGTGCGACCCCTCGGTATCCTCGCAGACCGGCCTAAAGATTGAGTTCGGTCCGTTGGACATTATTGCTCCATACGAGACGATCCCGATGGTCGCGAACTTGAAGCGAGGCGCGACTGTGGTGATGATCGACCACCACCGCAATTCCCAGGGTAACCAGGACTACGTCGACAACATCGCCTCGGCACAGTCGCTGTTTGATGCCGTGTCTGCCTCACACGAGCTCGGCGTGGACAAAAATGCGCCCGTGGGAATTTATGGCTACTCCCAGGGTGGCTCCGCAGCCGCTGCAGCCGCTGAGCGTGCAGGTGTCTACGCTCCAGAGCTCAACGTCGCCGCATCTGCCGCCGGCGGCCCGCCGTCCGATCTCGCAAACGTCCTCGACCAGATTGATGGCACTACGCTGACCGCCGCGATTGCACTGGCAATCAATTCTGTCCTGGATAAGGATCCGGAGCTGCGCCGAGTCCTCAAGGAAGAAATCAGCCCCGAAGGCAAAGAACTGCTGGACAACGTGGGCAACTACTGCGCGGGTGGCTTGGGTTTCCATCACTCGTTTGAAACCACTGACCAGTACACGACTAGCGGTGAGTCACTCAGCGAGATGATTAAGCGCTACGAGCCGGTACAGAAGGAACTCGCACGCCAGCGCGTCGGCAACTTCGTCCCAAATGCGCCGGTGTACCTCTACTCGGGTGAGCATGATGACATCATCCCCATCAACCAGGTTCGCAAGCTGCGCGATTCCTGGCTGAATCTCGGCTTCACCGACCTGGAGTACGTCGAAAACACGACTTCACCGGTGCTACCGAAGACGGGCATTAACCATATCGTTCCGATGCTCGCGGAACTGACTAATGCCACCGACTTCCTCTGGTCCCACTTCCCAGATCAGCCGGCGGAGCAGTCGCTGGAACTCTAGCAATAGCCCCTGCAGTAGAGTGATGGAGAAATCCACTGCCATGCCGCTGACGAGAAGCTCGGTGAAAATCCGCACGGTCGCGCCACTGTCACAGTCAGACCTCGTCATCGGTTAGAAGGCAGACTCCCGCCGACCGGGGACGCGTTGCTCCCCAGGAAGTGAATGACTACACCGTGATTCTGCTGCTGTCGACCTCGGATACCGACCTTCTGTCCGCCCGCGCGGCCGCTCAGGCCAACCCGGAGGTGTCCTACCGTTGGGCAAACCCGGCGCGTCTGCTCGACGATGATTTGCCCACGCTTGCCGACGGCGCCGATGTCGTCATCATCCGACTTCTCGGTGGCCGCCGCGCCTGGGAATCCGGCATCGACTACTTTGTGAACTCCGGTATTCCCACCGTCCTCGTCTCCGGTGAGCAGGCACCCGATGCCGAACTCACCGAGTATTCGACAGTTCCCGCAAACGTCGCCACGCAAACGCACATTTACCTGGCGGAAGGCGGCGCAAAGAACCTCGCACAGCTGCACAATTTCCTGTCGGACACACTGCTTCTGACCGGTCTTGGCTTTGAAGAGCCCACTCGCATGCCGGCCTGGGGTTTCCTGGAGCGCGACTCCAAGGTGGCCACGGAAGATTCCCGCGGCACCGTCGGCATTATTTACTACCGCGCCCAGCACCTGGCGGGAAATACGCACTACATTGAGGCGCTTGCTGACGCGGTCGAGGCTCGCGGCTACGTCGCCAAGCCTATCTTCGCCGCGTCCCTGCGCACCGCCAGCGATGAACTGCTGGCAGAGCTAGCTTCCTGCGACGCGCTCATCACCACGGTGCTCGCCGCTGGCGGCAACCGCCCGGCACTCGCGCAGGCCGGCCAGGACGATGACGGCTGGGATGTCGCCGCACTCGCAGACCTGAACATTCCCATCATCCAGGGTTTGGCCCTGACTTCGTCCAAGGCGGCATGGGAGGACAACGACGAAGGTCTGTCGCCGCTGGACGTCGCAACACAGGTCGCCGTCCCCGAATTCGACGGCCGCATCATCTCGGTCGCGTTCTCGTTTAAGGAAATCGACTCCGACGAGCTCATTTCCTACGTCCCGGATCTCGAGCGTTGCGACCGCCTGGCCGGCATCGCCACCCGTTACGCCGCGCTCCGCCACATCAACAACGCTGACAAGCGCGTCGCCGTCATGCTCTCTGCGTACCCGACCAAGCACGCCCGCATCGGCAACGCTGTCGGTCTGGACACACCAGCATCCACGTTGAAGGTGCTGCACGCGCTTGCCGACGCCGGATACAACCTCGGCGACACCACCAAAATCCCCGGATATGCCACCGCCGAGAATGGTGCCGATGAACCAGATGCGTTCATGCACGCCATCATCGAGGCCGGCGGCCAAGACCCGGACTGGCTGACCGAAGAGGTTATGGAGGCAGCCGAACTCCGCCTGCCCGCTGCCACCTACGAGAAGTTCTTCGCTACCTTGCCGGAAGAACTTCGCTCCGACATGCAGGACAAGTGGGGTGCCGCGCCGGGCACCCTGTACGTCCACCCGGATACCCAGGACATCTACATTGCGGGCCTGACCTTCGGAAATGTCGTGGTCATGGTGCAGCCACCGCGCGGTTTCGGTGACAACCCGGTGGGTATCTACCACGACCCGGATCTGCCGCCGACGCACCATTACCTGGCCTGCTACCGCTTCCTGTCGCTGTCGCAGGCGCAGGGCGGTTTCGGCGCTGATGCCGTGGTTCACATGGGCAAGCACGGCAACCTGGAGTGGCTGCCGGGCAAGACCGTCGGCCTTTCCGCTTCCTGCGGCCCGGATGCTGCCATCGGCGAGCTGCCAATGATCTACCCCTTCTTGGTCAACGACCCGGGCGAAGGCACACAGGCCAAACGCCGTGCTCACGCCACTCTGGTCGACCACCTCATTCCGCCGATGGCCCGCGCCGAATCCTACGGCGACATCACCCGTCTGGAACAGCTTCTCGACGAGCACCAGAACATCTCCGCCATGGACCCGGCCAAGCTGCCGGCCATCCGCCAGGAGATTTGGACGCTGCTGACCGCCGCGAAGATGGACCGCGACCTCGGCTGGGACGAGCGCCCGGACGAGGAGGTCTTCGATGACATGCTCATGCATGTCGACGGCTGGCTCTGCGAGATTAAGGACGTCGCCATCCGCGGTGGCCTCCACGTGCTCAGCCAGGCACCGGAAGATGAATCCCTGATCGGCACTGTGACCACCATGTTGCGCGCCCGCCAGCTGTGGGGCGGCAAGCAGACCCTGCCGGGCCTGCGCGAAGCTCTCGGCCTGGCCGAGGATGGCACCGATGAACGCCACGCTGTGGACTCTATCGATGCACTGGCTACGGCGCTGGTAACCGCCGTGGTGAAGAATCCCGACCAACCGGTGACACAGATCGCGGCTGATGTGCTCGGCTCCGAGGAATTTGCCGATATCGCGGCACCAAACGGCCTTGATCAGGTTGTCGAGCTGCTGCAGTTCACCCGCGACGAAATTCTCCCGCGCCTGGCTGCTACCGCCGAGGAGATCCCGCGCATTCTTTCCGCTCTCGATGGCGAATTCGTTCCAGCTGGCCCCTCTGGTTCACCACTGCGCGGCCTGGTCAATGTACTGCCGACTGCCCGCAACTTCTACTCGGTTGACCCCAAGGCGGTGCCGTCGCGCCTGGCTTGGGAAACCGGTGTTAACCTCGCCGATGGCCTGATTGAGCGCTACCGCGCCGACCACGGTGAGTACCCCAAGTCGGTTGGTCTGTCGGTGTGGGGCACTTCCGCCATGCGTACCTCGGGCGATGACATCGCCGAGGTGCTCGCGTTGATTGGTGTGCATCCGGTGTGGGATGACGCATCTCGCCGTATTGTCGGCCTTGAGCCGATTCCGCTGGAGGAGCTGGGCCGCCCGCGCATTGACGTGACCGTCCGTATTTCCGGCTTCTTCCGTGATGCGTTTCCGCATGTTATCGACCTTTTGGATGATGCGTTTCAGCTCGTCGTCAAGCTTGATGAATCCGATGAGGACAACTACGTGCGCGCCCATGCGAAGGCCGACCAGCAGGAGCGCCCGCGTCGCATCTTCGGTTCCAAGCCGGGCACCTATGGAGCTGGCCTGCTGCAGCTGATCGATTCCGGTTCCTGGCGCGATGACGCGGACTTGGCAAAGGTCTACACGACCTGGGGTGGCTACGCCTATGGCCGCGGCGTCGATGGGGAAGAGGCAGCTGACGACATGAAGACGGCCTACCGCCGTATTCAGGTTGCCGCGAAGAATGCCGATACCCGCGAGCACGATATCGCCGACTCCGATGACTACTTCCAGTTCCACGGCGGCATGATCGCCACGGTCCGTGCACTGACGGGTTCCGCTCCAGAGGCGTATGTGGGAGATTCCACGCGCCCGGACGCCGTGCGCACCCGCACCCTGCACGAGGAGACTCGACGCGTCTTCCGAGCCCGCGTAGTCAACCCACGCTGGATGCAGGCCATGCGTAACCACGGCTACAAGGGCGCCTTCGAAATGGCCGCAACCGTCGACTACCTCTTCGGTTACGACGCGACGGCGCAGGTCATGGATGACTGGATGTACGAAACGCTTACCGACGAGTACGTTGCGAACCCGGAAAACCGCGAGTTCTTTGAACAGTCGAATCCGTGGGCTTTGCACGATATTTCCGAGCGCCTGATGGAGGCCGCCGAGCGCGGTATGTGGGAAAACCCCGACCAGGAACGCATGGATCTGCTGCGCCAGACCTACCTGGATACAGAGGGCGACTTGGAGGAGCGCGCTGACCGGTAGGTAACCGCTAGGCGACCGGTAGGCGACCGCTAGTCGTGGTCTAACCGGCCGATAGCCGTAACCACTTGCTCATCTAGTGGCGGTTACACTGGGGAACTATGAGCAAGTGGTTCACAATTATTTACCTCATCGCCGAGATTGCGGCCTTTATCGCACTTGGTGAATGGATTGGCTATGGCTGGACCGTCCTGCTGGTTCTGGGTCTATTCATTCTGGGATTGGTTTTCGCCGCCATCGAGTTCAAGCGCATCTACCAGAAGTTGCTGCTGGATACTTCTCGTACTCTTACTGAGTACGGACAGAAGCATCCGGAGGAGGCAATCAAGCGCTCGGCAAAGGGCGCGGGACACTTTGTGGCTGACTCGGCAATTCTGTTGGTTGGCTCTTGGCTGATTGCCCTGCCGGGCGTCGTCACCACCGTTGTTGGTTTCCTCATGGTGCTACCGCCGACTCGCTGGCTGATTCGTAAGAGCGGATCGGTGGCGCTGCTCAACGGACTCCGCAACTTCAGTGACCGCAGCATGATGGTGGTCTCTCAGTACGGCATGAACCCCGGTGCTCCAGGAACTGGCGCTGGTGCTGGCGGTTTTTCGGGTTTCCCTGGATTCTCTGGTGGTTTCCCGGGTGCGGATGGCAAGGCCTTCCCACAGGATAAAATCGTCCCACCGGCACCGGACAACGCCTGGGATGATGACCAGGACGACAGCGACAAGCGCTAACTCAAAAACTCGCAAACGTAGAGAGTTCTCTTATACAAGTGCACACTAACCGCCAAGCGCGCTCCAGCGAGCACGGGAACGTCGCTCAGAAAGACGCTTCGAAAGGCATTCCGGAGAATCCGAATCGCTGGCAGGCGCGCTTTCGCGCGCTTACCCCACTAAAGCAGCGCCTCGTTCTCGCCTTCATTGCAATCCTCGCTGGTGGATTGCAGTTCTTAAGCTATGCGCCCATGAGCTGGTGGTGGACGGCCTGGATCGGCCTCGCCCTGCTCATTTTTGCCTTCTTCTGCGCAGCCGATTGGAAATCCAGCGTAGTGGTGGGCTTCAGCTGGGCAACAGCGACGGCACTTTTCTCACTGCCGTGGATCGGCTCCTTCGTCGGCATTGGCCCCTACGTGGCGCTCTCAATTGTGCTGGGTCTCCTGACAATTCCGGCGGCGCTTGCGATGTGGCTGATTGCCCAATCCAGTTTCCCCCTCGCGCTGAAGCTCCCTGGCATGGCCGCTGCGCTCGTGGCAGGGGAGGCGCTGCTAGCCCGCTGGCCTTTCGGAGGCTTCCCCTGGCTCCGCGTTGCCTGGGGGCAGGTCGACGGCCCGCTGGCCCCAGCAGTGGCAATCGGCAGCACTGCATTGGTCACTTTCCTCGCTGCTTGCGTTGGTGCGGGACTGGTCGCGCTCACGCTACGTTCCTATGCAACCTCCGCTGCGCTTTTGGTGGGAGCGTTATTCGTCGGCTGGGTTCTTCCTGCGTGGACCCAACCACTGCCTGAGCCTACGGCCGCTGACAACACCCGTGTCGCGGTTATCCAGGGCAATGTTCCTCGCCTCGGTTTAGAGTTCAATGCCCAGCGCCGCGCAGTCCTGCAAAACCACGCCGATGCCACCAATGAGCTGGCACGACGTGTCCACCAAGGTAAGGAACAGCAACCGGATATCGTCATCTGGCCCGAAAACTCCTCCGATGTCAGCCCGTTTACGGATGGGGAAGCGGCACGCATTATCGAAAACGCCGCGATGAATATTGGCGCTCCCATCGTGGTCGGCACCTTTACCTACACCGATGGGGTGCAAAACACCATGGTGGTCTGGGATCCGCAGACCGGCCCCGGCGACCAGCACGAGAAAATCTATCTCCAGCCCTTCGGCGAAACCATGCCATTCCGCGAGCTACTGCGCCACTTTTCCGACATGGTCGCTCACGCCGGAGACATGACTCCGGGCAACGGCGATGCCGTGGTCACAACGCCAGGCACAGATGGTTTAAAGAAGGTCAATCTAGGCGTGGCCACCTGTTACGAAGTGGTCTTCGATGGCGCCTTCCGCAACGCGGTCAACCACGGCGCAACCATGCTGGCCACGCCCACAAATAACGCCACCTTCGGTTTCACCGACATGACCTACCAACAGCTGGCCATGAGCCGCATGCGAGCCATGGAGTTCCAACGCTCCACGGCCGTCGCCGCAACCAGCGGTGTGAGCGCGATTGTGGATGCGCACGGAGACGTCGTAAAGCAGAGCAAAATCTTCGAGCAGAAGGTACTCACTGAAACTCTGCCTCAGTACGCCCACCTGACTTTTGCAGCCCGCTTCGAGACGTGGATTGAAGGTCTACTGACCGCATTCGGTATTCTTTGTGTGGTTGGTGCCGTCCTGCGTCGCCGTGGCGGAGATGCCAGGGCAGGCGCAGATGAAGTTGATGGCCGGGATACTGAGCAGAACATGCACTAAGGAGAATCACGAGTGACTGCCCTAAATGAGTCGACGCTGGTTGTCATTCCCACTTTCAACGAGCGGGAAAACCTGCCGGGCGTGATTGCACGCCTGCGCGCAGCGGAGCCTCGCGTCGACATTTTGGTTGTCGATGACTCTTCACCAGACGGCACCGGTGAGCTCGCCGATGAAATCGCTGCCGCTGACAAGTCGGACAACGGCGAAGAACACATCTACGTCCTGCACCGCGAGGGCAAGGGCGGTCTCTGGGGTGCGTACCGCGCGGGCTTCGCTTGGGGTCTCGAGCGCGACTACGAGGTTCTCTGCGAGATGGATGCCGACGGCTCCCACGCACCAGAGCAGTTCCATCTGCTGCTGGAGAAGCTCGAGGACGGTGCCGATGTCGTCATCGGTTCCCGCTACATTCCGGGCGGCAAGACCGTCAACTGGCCAATGAGCCGTCAGGTTCTCTCCCGCGGCGGCAACCTCTACATCTCGCTGGCGCTCGGCGCGGGCATCTCGGATATCACCGCTGGCTACCGTGCTTATCGACGGGAAGTTCTCGAAACCCTCGATCTCGACAACATTGGCAAGGCTGCGTACCTGTTCCAGACCGAGCTCGCTTTTGAGGCTGTACAGGCGGGCTTCTTGGTGGAGGAGGTTCCGATCACCTTTACTGAGCGCGAGTACGGCGAGTCCAAGATGGATGGCAGCTTTGTGAAGCAGTCACTGCTGCAGGTCACCAAGTGGGGATTCAAGCACCGCTCACAGCAGGTAAAAAACCTGGGGTCGGAGATTGGTCGCCTGGCTGGTCACGAGTTTAAGCAGCGATTCCGCAAGTAGGGCTAGGGCAGCCCCAAAGATTGCGGCCTGCCCGTGTGGAGACGGGCTGCCTGTATGACTGCGGGCTGCCTGTATGAATGGGGGCTGCAAATGTGAAACTGACTTAGTTTATGACAGTTTCAGGCCATTTTTCAGGCCATTTTTGTCATAAACGCAGTCAGTAACTCGGTTCGGCCCGCCGCAGCCAGGCACCAACGAAAAATGGGTCCGAATAAGGAGCAAAACCTTATCCGGACCCGAATTTCAGTGTTTGATTGACGGCTACAAAGCTCTAAAGCTCACTAGCGCAAGCCAGCTCAAACCTTAAGCGTTCTTCTCTGCTTCTTCGGCTTCCTTCTGAGCCTTCAGCAGGCGAGCGGCGTTACGACGACGCTTGCGCAGCAAGTCAACGCGCTCATCCAGCAGCACGTCGAGCTCCTCGATGGAGCGACGCTCACGGAGCATGTCCCAGTGAGTCCTCGGCGGCTTCACCGGCTTGGCTTCAGTGCCTTCGCCTTCAACCAGCTCACCAATTTGGCCATTCTTGCACAGCCATTCACCTGGAATTTCCGCGTCATCCGCGAATGGGACCTCGAAGATCTCACCGGATTCAGTGCGGTAGCGGACCATCATTCGCGGCGCGAGGTCATGATCGCGATCGGTCTCATACGAAACGGCGCCCATGCGACTGCCACGAAGAACTCGATCTGCCATGTGGAACGTGCCCCCTTTGGTAGAAATACTAGACCACACATTATAACGCCTTAATCTGTATTCATGCCATAATTGACTTCTGTGTCAGATCAAAAGCCGAGCACAACTACCGCCAATTGCCAGTGGTGTGGCCGCGAAATGGAGGTCGCTATCCGCGGTCGCCGTCGCAAGTTCTGCAGCCAAGCCTGCCGGCAGCGCGCGTATGAAAAACGCACTGGCGTAGCAAAAGGCGCTTCCAGGCCGATTGCCGAGCGAATCAATTCGGATCTCACGCTGAAGACCGCCACCGATGCCACGAGCAGGCCGGCGGGCGATGACGTCGTAAAGCGAATAGGGGACGGGCTCTTCGAAGTACGTTGTCTCGCCGAAGACTTGCGCACCGCGCTTGACGACGGCATGGAGACTGCCGTCCTGCAGGAGATTACGCAGGAATTGATTATGAAAACGCGTGAAGTGGAACGGTTTATCCCATAGCGGATTAAAAGGATAGGATGAGCACTATGAATTCTGGTGTCCGTAAGTCAATTATTACTTTGATAGCCGTTGCAGTTGTTGCGCTCGCAATTGTTATTGTGGGGCCAGTTTTGTATCGCGTTTTCACGCATGAAGGGGTGCGTACTGGGGATTTCGAGGCCACGGAGCTGCCTGCAGCAACGACTGATGCGAATGGCACCTGGAAGATTGTCGGTGGCGATAACTCACAGAACACCTCCGTTGGCTTTACTTTTAATGAGGTACTGCCGGGCAGCAGGCGGACGACGTCTGGTTCCACCCACGATGTCACCGGCGAGCTGAAGGTTGCTAACAACAATCTTGAGGACGCATCCGTTGTTGTTGATATGGCAACTCTGACTAGCGATATTGAACGTCGTGACATCAATGTCCGCAACAATATTTTCAGTGTTGAGCAGTACCCAGAAGCTAAGTTTGAGCTTGCAGAGCCGCTCGATATTTCAAACATTCCAGATAACGGCCAGTGGGCGAATATCGAGATTCCGGGACGCCTGACCATCCGCGGTGTCACCAATGATGTCACCGTGCCGATGAAGGCCGCTCGTACCGAAAACCTGGTTTTGCTGTCGGGCACTCTGCCAATCAACCGACTGGATTACAACGTGCGCCTGCCACAGTTTGTAGCTGCATCCATCGAGGAAAACGGCGAACTCAATCTACGCATTGTCGCAGAGAAGCAGGACGCGTAGGACGGGTAGGTTTCGCGGCTGGCAGGCACCGCCATCTAAAGAAAATCGCAGCGGAGCTATTCCGAAAGAGGCTTCTAGCCAGCGGAAATATACCTCGATTCGTCACTGTGACGTAATAAAGCCATTTAGTCACACACCACAGACATCCCACCAAAAACATTTTTGGTGGGCTAGTTGGGAGTCACAACGATATGAACACCTACGAAGCAATGTTGCTCGCACGAAAGGTGCGAATGGTGCTGCTCATTATCTTCATCGCGTTCGTGACCTACAAGGGCGTGTGGTGGCTCGCGGCTGTCGGCGCATTCCTGATTGGCATGACTCTGTGGCAGAACAAGCGACTGCGGGAAGAGATTGCCGTCCGCAACGCGGATGAGCTTGCAGCGAACGCCAAGGACAATGAGCAATAGACCCGACGGCATGGATCAAGCGCCAAGGTAGAACGCGGCGGCGGAAAAGGCGGCGGCGGAAAAGCGGCAGCCCTGGGAATTCGGAAAACCCCAGGGCCAACCACTTTCAATATTTGTCCGATAATATACATTATGACATTTTGCCCTTAGGATCCCGTCCTCCCCATTACCGCCGATGCGCCATTACCGTCAGGTCTAAGGAATTTTTAGTAAGATTTCTCGCATGCCTGAACTCTCAGACACATCCAGCAGCTCAGACAGACCCAATGCGTCCGACACATCAGATAGCTCTGGCTCGTCCGACGACCCAGAGCCTCGCGCCAACGTTGACGGGCTCTCTGTAGCCGCAGTAAGCGCAATCACCGCAGCAACCGCCGCAGCATCCCCAGCGAACGCCGCAGCATCCCCAGCGAACGCAGCGAACACTTCAGGTGATGCCGCGTGATTGTATCCGCACTCATCGTCTTAGCGGTCTTTCTATTCCTCGTTTTCGCCAACGCAATTTTCGTTGCTGTCGAGTTTTCCTACCTCACGGTTAACAGGAACGATGTCAAGAAGGCCGCAAACGCCGGCTCAAAGTCCGCATACTTAGTAGACCGTGCTCTATCACGCACCTCTACTAACCTCTCCGGCGCACAGCTGGGAATTACGGTCACCAGCCTCGTCGCTGGTTTCCTGACCGGTCCTTCCCTCGGCGTCCTCCTCGAAGCCGCATTTGGTGGCACTAGCATCTCTCCCGCCACCGTCACTGCAATCAGCACTACGGGCGCTTTCATTATCGCGACCTTCACTCAAATGGTCTTTGGCGAACTCGTCCCCAAAAACTGGGCCATCGCCGAGCCCACTAAAGTCGCAAACCTCGTGGTCAGGCCACAGAATGCCTTCATGTTCGCATTCGGCTGGCTGGTCTGGCTACTCAACAGCGCGGCTAATTGGGTGCTCAAACGGCTCGGCTTCTCCCCTGAGGAAGAGGTCGCCAGTGCCAGGACCGCGGAGGAACTCCGTGCCGTCGTCACGCGCTCTAGCGATGAAGGAAAGATTAACCCGCAGACCGCCGAGTTGGTGGCACGATCGATTGAGTTCGGCGAGCGCACGGCGGCTGATGTGATGACGCCACGCACGCAGATTATCTTTATCGAAAATCAGAGCGTCGCAGAGATGCTGACGGTCGTCGCAGATTCTGGACATGCACGCTTCCCCGTCGTCGGCAACAGCGTCGACGACATTCGCGGCGTGGTGCATTACACCGACCTGCTCAGCGTGCCACACGCACAACGCTTGACGACGTCGGCTGCGAGCCTGGCCAAAGATGTACTCGTGGTAAACGACTCGACCACACTTGATCCGCTGATGCGTCAACTGCGTGAGGATGCATACCAGTTCGCGGTGGTTGTCGATGAGTACGGCGGCACGGACGGCATTGTGACGTTGGAGGATCTCGTCGAGGAAATCGTCGGTGAAATTGACGATGAACAGGACGATCGTTCGTTGCTCTACAGCCGGATTAGCCCCAATACGGTGATTGTTTCCGGTCTCATGCGCCCTGATGAGTTGGGAGAGATCCTAAACCTGGTCCTGCCGGAGGGCGAAGAATCCGACACTATTGGTGGATTTATCACCGAACGCTTGGATCGCATGCCTCGCTTCGGCGACACGATTACGGTCGAAGCCACCGACCACGAAAACCTCGATGAGGAGCACTTGCCTACCACCGCTGAAGTTGCTTTTCGAGTCGAGCGCATGGCGCGTCACCGCGTTGGCCGTATTCGTGTCCAGGTGGACCGCGCCGGCAACAAGGTCACGCGCACGGATGAAGGCGCTGACCAGGACGGCACCAGTCACAACCACGTCGAGCACAACAGCGAAAAGGAGGGCTAGAACATGCCACTACTTACTCTTATTTTGCTGTTGGCCCTCAATGCCTGGTTTGTCGCCGCTGAATTTGCGATGGTCTCGGCTCGCCGCGATCAAATTGAACCGGATGCCGTCAGCGGCTCTACCAGCGCAAAGTACGCGCTGCGCGGTATCGAAAACGTGTCGGTCTCCCTGGCGGCAACACAGCTGGGCATTACCGCCTGTTCCCTGCTCATCGGTGCCGTCGGCGAGCCTGCGATTGCGCACTTCTTCGAGCCCTACATGACAGCACTGGGACTCCCCGCGGGCACCGCCCACGTGGTTGCGCTGGCGTTGGCGCTGCTGATTGTCACTTTCTTACACATGGTTGTCGGCGAAATGGTGCCGAAGAACATCGCTATTGCGGCTCCCAGCCCGACGGCGAAGTTCGTGGCTATTCCGCTGTATGTGATTGTGCGGGTGCTCAATCCGGTTATCTGGGCGATGAATACGACGTCGAACATCGTGGTTCGCAAGGTTCTTCGCGCCACTCCGAAGGACGAGGTCGATTCCTCCTTCACCGCTAGTCAGGTGCAAGATTTCGTCGCCGAGTCCGGGCGTCAGGGCCTTCTCGACAATGACGAGCTCGCGCTCCTCCACAAAGCTCTCGGCTTCGAGCATCTCACCGCCGCGGATGTCACTATGCAACTCGACACCCTCGTCACCATTGGCTCCGACGCCACCGTCGCCGACATCGAAGAGCTCAGCGCACGCACGCGCTTTTCCCGCTTCCCCATCACCGATGCCGACAGCAGCTTCATCGGCTACCTTCATGTCAAGGATTTGCTCTCGCTTGACGACGGTCACCGCGACCGACCCTTCCCGCGGAATCTGATTCGCACCTTCGCAAGCGTCAGCCCGGATGCCAAGCTCCAGACGGTCATGCGGCTGATGCAGCGCGAGCAGGCTCATTTCGCCTTGGTGACGGAGGAAGATAGTACTTCGGAGAACTCTGTCAACGGAATCGTTGCGCTGGAGGACGTACTAGAAGAGCTCGTCGGCGAAGTCCGCCAGGCAACAGCCTAGCGAGTGCGCCGACGAGCCCCGTCGATTCCAGCTGGTTACTTGCTGCTGAAAGCTTGTTAGCTAATTACTTCAGTGCAGCCAGTGCGGAGTCGTAGTCCGGCTCCGTGGTGATCTCATCGACCAGCTGGTTGTAAATGACCTTGCCCTCTTCGTCAGTGACGACTACGGCACGAGCAAGCAGGCCAGCGAGCGGGCCATCCTGCTGGACAACACCGAAGGCTTCGCCGAAGCCGTGGCGGAAGTCCGAGGCAACCTCAACGTTGTCCAGGCCTTCTGCAGCGCAGAAGCGGCCGAGAGCGAACGGCAGGTCACGCGAAACATTAACTACGACGGTGTTGTCCAGCCCAGCAGCGTCCTCGTTGAAGTGACGCACCGAAGCTGCACAAACACCAGTATCTACGGACGGGAAGATGTTGTAGACGACCTTCTTACCAGCGAAGGTCTCATTGGTGACCTCCCCGAGGTCACCACCGGTGAGGGTAAACTCCGGAGCCTTGTTGCCCACCTGGGGCAGGTCTCCGGAAAGCTGGACTGGGTTGGACTGAAATGCGATTTGTGTCATAGCGCCCTTTTTACCGCCTTTCGTCCGGATCCTCCAGGCTGTTTCCTGGAAATCAGTAGAATCGTGACAGAAATGAAATTCCGGGCCGCAGTATCTTGAGCAATCTTGCGTACCTTGCGGTCCGGGCCACGCTATTCAGCGGGCCCCACGTTTAAACTCCGAGGAAAGGCAGCCATGAGTTTGATTACCGCAATTGTGTCCATCGATGTCGAAGCTGACAAGATTCCGGAGGCCGCCGAGACCATCGTCGAGATCGACGGCGTGACTGAGGTCTACTCCGTTACTGGTGACTGGGACTTGGTCGTCGTGGTGCGCGCAACTAATCACGATGATTTGGCGGAAATCATTCCAAATCTCATCAGCAAGGTCGACGGTGTTATTCGCACCCAGACTCAGCTGGCTTTCCGCACCTACTCTCAGCACGACCTGGAAAGTGCATTCTCCATCGGGCTGGAGTAGGCGCGGTTTCTTCCACCGAGCCGTGCGGTATGCGGGAGCTACTTAACCACTTCCGCCATCGCGCGGCCTGCCTGGCGGCCACTGAAAATACAGCCGCCCAGGAATGTACCTTCCAGCGCGTTGTTGCCGTGGACGCCGCCGCCACCGAAGCCAGAGGCCTCGCCTGCGGCGTAGAGCCCCTCGAAGGGAGTTCCGTCCGGGTGCAAGCACTGGCCGTCGAGGGTGGTCTCGATGCCTCCGAGCGTCTTGCGGGTCAGCATGCGCAGACGAATAGCAATCAGTGGGCCGTTCTTCGGATCCAAAATCGGTGATGGCGGCACGGAGCGGATGATCTTGTCCCCGAGGAAGTTCCGGGCCACGTTGACGTAATTGACCTGGTAGTCCTTGGAGAAGGGATTACCGGTCTGCATGTCGCGCTGACGAATCTGTTCCTCGAGCTTCTCCAGGTCAATCTTCGGCGCTGCGGCTCCGGACTCTCCGCCCGAGCTCGCCTCCACAATCTCGTTCATCCCCTCGACCAGCTTTGGCAGATCGTCGGCAACCACCCAGTCTTCGCCGTTGTCCATGAACGCCTGAATAGGTGCGGCGACACCAGAGGTCACCTTGCCAATCAGCTTCTTGATCTCCTTGTCGGTCAGATCCGGATTCTGTTCTGAGCCAGAGAAAATAAACTCCTTGGCCACGATATTCTTATTCAGCACAAACCAGGAGTACGAGTGTCCGGTGGCCAGAATGTGCTTCATCGTGCCGACAGTATCCGCGCCCGGAATATATGGCGCTGGCAGGCGATTTCCTTCTGCGTCAAACCACATGGCCGACGGCCCCGGGATGATACGGATACCGTGATTCGGCCACACGGGATTCCAGTTCTTCATGCCCTCGGTGTAATGCCACATGCGGTCACGGTTGACGAGGTTTGCGCCGGCCTGCTCTGCAATCTCGATACCACGGCCGTCAACATGCTCTGGCACACCGCAGACCATATCCTTCGGCATCTCGCCCAGGCGCTCGGTCGGCCAGCACTTACGCACGGCTTCCAGGTTGCCGCCAACACCGCCCGTCGCAATGCACACGGCCGACCCGCGGATCTCAAAGTCCTCCCCTGTTTCCTCGCGTGACGACGCCACTCCTCGCTCTAAGGATTCACAGGGAACCAGAATCTTGCCACGCACGCCGACGGCGCGGCCATCTTCCACAATCACCTCGTCAACGCGGTGGCGATGGCAGTATTCCACCAGCCCCTTCTTCGCAGCTTCAGCGACCGGCTCTGCGAATACGCGGACGATTTCGGGGCCTGTGCCCCAGGTGAGGTGGAATCGGGGTACCGAGTTGCCGTGACCGTCGGCACGCCCTTCACCGCGCTCAGCCCACCCGACGACAGGCAGGAACTTCACGCCGAGATTGCGGAGGTAGTCACGCTTCTCCCCTGCCGCGAAGTTCAGGTAGGCCTTGGCCCACTTGCGTCCCCAGTTGTCTTCCTCGCGGTCGAACTGCGCGGAGTTGAACCAGTCAGCTTCAGCGAGCTCGCGGTTGTCCTTGACTCCGAGGCGGCGCTGCTCTGGCGAGTCGACGAGAAAGATTCCTCCCAGCGACCAGAAAGCCTGTCCGCCGAGGTTGTTGGCATTCTCCTGATCGACAAGGATGACCTTCTTGCCGGCCTGCGTGGCCTCATACGTCGCGACCAATCCGGCAAGTCCGGCGCCGACGACAACAATGTCTGCAGTACGTGTGGTGCTCTGTGCGTTCATAGTTTCGTTTTTAGACCCTAAACATCACCTTTGAGGTGGTTTTGCCTAAAAACGTGATTTATTTTTACAGGCATTATTTATCTGGCGAATTTCCAACGCGCCCGGAGCCGCCCACTGCTAGTGAGGCCTGCGTGGCGCATGCACGAGCTCGACCTGTACGAGCGTGACTTTCTCTGCGCGCACGAGCGCTTCAAACAGCGACAGATAGTAATTCCACATCCTCCGGAACACTCTGTCGTAGCCGATACCAGCGGCTTCGCGCGCATGCGCCGCAAAGAAATCTCGCTGGAGCTGCAAGGTCGTCGCGAAGTGCGCCGGAATGTACTCTTCCGCCGCGATGCGCAGGCCGGTTTCCCGGTCCACCATCTTGCGCAGCTCTTCCATGGTGAAAAGCTGCAGCTGCGGCCACACATAAGCGCGTACGAGGTCCAAGCTGCGCTCGGCGAGCGCATCGAATTTGTCCGTCGCTACCACCATTTGGACGACGATGGTGCCGCGGTCGACAAGCAGACGCTCGGCGCTCTTCAGCCAGCGCAGCGCACCTGCACGACCGAAGGTCTCCAGACGCCCGACGTTGATAACCGCCTCGAAGTCGGACTCGAATTCGCGTGGCGACGGAATGTTGCGATCCATCTGGATCACATCGACCGCGCCGCGCAATCCGGCTTTTTCCACCCGTTCCAGCACCGTTTCGGTGTGGTCATCAGAGACGGTAATAACCTCCGCGCCCGCTCCTCTTTCTGCAGCCCGAAGGGAAATTTCTCCGCCTGCCGACGGCCATTCGGCGACACGGTCTCCGGCCCGGACTCGAGCAAGATCGAGGATGTGCTCAATATTGCGCACCTGGGCATGCAGAAAATCGGCACGCGCGACGGATTTCGGGGCATCGACATAAGTCACGTCAACTGACCAGTGCGAGGGAACCCCACCCTTGCCAGCACCACGGGCATAGTTTTGAATCTGTTCCCGCGACGAGGTTCGCACTCCGGAGGCGAACAGGCCGGAACCGCCCATCAGCAATTCGCCGGAATAGAGCTCGAGCAATGAGGTCGGCAACTCTCCCGCCATATCTGGCCCATCGAGACGCGGACGTGAACGCGCGACTTTCATCAGACCACGTGCCAGCGGCCCCAACGAAGCAATATCAAGCTCGACGCTGAGCAGTCGGCTGAGAAGCTCTGGCAAATCATCACTGGACCATTCGCCCGCGAGATAGGCCTCCCCCAATCCGAGCCATTCTGAATCAGCTAGTCGAGAATAGAAAACAGGATCAATGACGCTGAAAACGACTGGACGAAACGATTCAGAACTAGTGGGAGATTCACTGCCGCCGCTAGAGCTGGCACCACCGACTCCGTCGATAGCCAAATCGGCGTCACCCGTCGACCGAGTAATGAAAGACTCCCCGACAAACTCACCGGATTCAACCAGTTCAATGCCGTTATCCTGGCAGAGTCGCTCAAAAGAGCGTTCCATCATTTCGGCACGTTTCGCTAGAAAACGCCCCTCTGGAATACGCGCAACCCGAGGCCATCGCTCTGCGTCAATTGCCTGCCGGCTTGCCGAATTCACCCTGCCCGAACCTCCTAACAATCGCGCCGCATAAAGGTACGAATAACGAACTGAGTTTGCTCTCGAAGCCTACCGCGCAGGGACCCAGAATAGGCGGTGGCGCACCGAGAGGATTACTATTGTGGCTTGCCGGCTAAAAGCCGAATCTAAAACTTCGAGAACTTTCAAGTCTGTGAGGAGAAAATACATGACCGAGACTCCGTACCGCCCGCACTCCGGACGCCCGCACGTGGTCGTCATCGGTTCGGGTTTCGGTGGCTTGTTCGCGGCGAAGAAGTTGCAGGGCGCCGAGGTCGACGTCACTCTCATCGACCGCACTAACCACCACCTGTTCCAGCCACTGCTCTACCAGGTAGCAACGGGCATCCTGTCCTCGGGCGAAATCGCTCCGTCCACTCGTACGATCTTCGACGGTGTTCAGAACGTTCGTGTTGTCAAGGGCGATGTCACCGACATCGACGTCGAAAAGCAGGTTGTGACTTCGGAACTGGGTCACCAGACTTCCAAGTGGGAATACGATCACCTCCTGGTTGCCGCTGGCGCTGGCCAGTCCTACTTCGGCAATGATCACTTTGCCGAGTTTGCTCCGGGCATGAAGAACATCGACGACGCACTCGAAATCCGTGCCCGCATCATCGGCGCGTTTGAGCGCGCCGAGCTGACCAACGATCCGGCTGAGCGCGAGCGCCTGCTGACCTTCGTTGTTGTCGGCGCTGGTCCGACTGGTGTTGAGCTTGCTGGCCAGCTGGCCGAGCTGGCTAACCGCACCCTCGCATCGTCCTACCGCAGCTACAACCCGCACGCTGCACGCGTCGTCCTGCTCGACGGCGCACCGCAGGTTCTGCCGCCGTTTGGCAAGCGTCTGGGCCGCAAGGCTCAGAAGTCCCTGGAGAAGATGGGCGTCATCGTCAAGCTGGGCGCGATGGTGACTGACGTCAATGAAGAGGGAGTCACCTACAAGAACATGAAGGATGGAACCGAGGAGTTCATCCCGTCGTTCTGCAAGATTTGGTCCGCCGGCGTGTCCGCTTCCCCGCTGGGCAAGATGATTGCCGAGCAGACTGGCGCCGAGACCGACCGCGCTGGCCGTGTCGTTGTCAACGAGGACATGACAGCTGGTGACTACAAGAACGTCTACGTCGTGGGCGACATGTCCAACCGCGAGAACCTGCCGGGTGTTGCTCAGGTTGCTATTCAGGGTGGCGAGTACGTCGCCGCCAACATTGCAGCTGAGGCCGACGGCCGCGACGTCGCTGAGCGTCAGCCGTTCGAGTACTTCGATAAGGGCTCCATGGCAACCGTCTCCCGCTTCTCCGCAGTGGTGAAGATGGGCAAGGTTGAGGTCACCGGCTTCATCGGCTGGATTCTGTGGCTGGCCGTCCACCTGATGTTCCTGGTGGGCTTCCGCAACCGCCTCGTCTCCTGCGTCAGCTGGGGCCTGAACGTCCTGGACCGCAACCGTTGGCAGATGGTTTCCACCCGCCAGCAGATGTACGCACGCAACGCCATCGACCGCCTGGCCGAGTTCAACAAGGACAAGGCTGAGCAGGATCTGCCGCTGGAGGTTCGCGACACTCGCCGCGAGCACCGCGCAAAAAGGAACAAGTAGTTAACTTGCAGGTGGCCAGATTAGAAAACAGCTAATCACGACAAGCCACCTGCGAGCTTCCTACCAGGCCCGTTACCACCTATAACGATTTGCTACAGCGGCTTGTCGAGTACCGCAATTCGTAGGTTGGTGCGGGCCAACAGTTTTTCATCTGCCTTGCGGGTGTGCTCAATGCGCCACAGTTGCATGGTGCGCCCCAGGTACTCTGGCTCCGCCGTGGTAACGATTACCTCGCCAGCCCGGGCGGAGCGGTAGAAATCGGTGTTATTGTTCACACCGACGACCGGCTTCTTCGCACCGCAGGCAACGAAACCAGCAATAGAGCCAGCAGTCTCACCTAGCGAGCAATAAACACCGCCATTGGCTAGGCCCCACGGTTGCAGGTGGTCGGGCCCGACCTCGAGCTCCATCTGAATTCGCTCCGGCCCGACATGGACAAACTTCGTGCCCAGCAAGGTATCTAGACCGCCGATTCCGTTATCGCCCAAGGTGCTGTTAAAAACAGCCAGCTCCTCATCGCTCAGCGCTTCCTGGCTAGCCTTCGTCGCCAGTGTCATATAATCGCGCAGCGCCTTCCTCTTCGCCTGCTCGGCGACGGAAGCTGCAGAGTTAGAGTCCTGTGAACTGCCATTATTCGCAATAGTCTCGTCAGTCATGCCAAACATTGTGCCAGCGCACGCCATCACTCGTGGCAGTTTCAACGTTAAAAGCAGTAACAATTTCTGAGTCCCAGATACAACGAACCCCGGCCAGGCTTTAAGATGGTGGGCATGACCGATAACAATGAACTCGCACAAATTGGTGTCGTCGGGCTCGCCGTCATGGGCTCGAATATCGCACGCAACTTCGCCCACAAGGGACACACCGTTGCCGTGTACAACCGCAGTCCGGAGAAAACTCGCACCCTCATCGCTGAACACGGTGATGAAGGCTCATTCATCCCGTCCGAGACCATTGAAGAGTTCGTCGCTTCGCTGGAGCGCCCGCGTCGCGCTCTGATCATGGTTCAGGCAGGTGCCGCTACTGATGCGGTCATCGATCAGCTTGCCGACGTGATGGAGCCCGGCGACATCATCATTGATGGCGGTAACTCTCTTTACACGGACACCATCCGTCGCGAGAAGGCTATTCGCGCCCGTGGCCTGCACTACGTTGGCACTGGTATTTCCGGTGGTGAAGAAGGTGCTCTGACTGGCCCATCCATTATGCCGGGTGGAACGAAGGAGTCCTACGAGTCCCTCGGCCCGCTGCTGGAGTCCATCTCCGCTCACGTTGATGGCGTTCCGTGCTGTACTCACATTTCTTCCGATGGCGCTGGCCACTTTGTAAAGATGGTCCACAACGGCATCGAGTATGCGGATATGCAGGTCATTGGCGAGGCCTACCACCTGCTGCGTGAGGCCGCTGGCCTCACCCCTGCCGAGATTGCAGATATCTTCCGCGAGTGGAATAAGGGCGACCTGGACTCCTACCTGGTCGAGATTACCGCTGAGGTTCTCTCTCAGGTCGATGAGAAGACAGGCAAGCCGCTGGTGGATGTCATCGTTGATGCTGCTGGTCAGAAGGGTACCGGCCGTTGGACGGTCAAGGCCGCTTTGGACTTGGGCATTCCAGTAACTGGTATTGGCGAGGCCGTGTTCGCTCGCGCCCTGTCGTCTTCCCTTGCTCAGCGTGAGGCTGCCCGCAACCTGCCGTCGGGAAGCCTGGCTAAGGCACCGGAAGATCGCGATGCTTTTGTGGAGCGCGTCCGTAAGGCGCTCTACGCTTCCAAGATCGTTGCCTACTCGCAGGGCTTCGATGAGATTAACGCTGGTGCCAAGGAGTACGGCTGGGAGATTGACCGCGGTGCGCTGGCGACCATCTGGCGTGGTGGCTGCATCATCCGCGCACAGTTCCTGAACCGCATCAAGGAAGCGTACGACCGCAATCCGGAGCTGCCGGCGCTGGTACTCGACGAGTACTTCCGTGACCAGGTCACCGAGTGCCTCGACGCGTGGCGCGACGTTGTCGTCACTGCAGCACAGATGGGTATCCCGGCTCCGGTGTTCTCCTCTTCGCTGGCTTACTACGACGGCCTGCGTGCGGAGCGTCTGCCGGCAGCACTGGTTCAGGGGCAGCGTGACTACTTCGGTGCGCACACTTACCAGCGTGTTGACCGCGAGGGTGCTTTCCACACCCTCTGGTCTGGCGACCGCTCCGAGGTTGAAGCGTAGTCTTGAAGTCTGTCGCTTCACGCTCTTGAAGTTAAAAGGGGTCTGAGATGCCATTTCCCAAGAAGGCAAAGCCTGATTTTGTGCCACGAGTTCTTTCCATCGCCGGCACAGACCCAACAGGTGGCGCTGGGCTCCATGCCGATTTAAAATCAATCGCCGCCGCCGGTGGTTATGGTATGGGCGTGGTCACCGCTTTGGTATCTCAGAACACCGTGGGCGTTCGTGCCGTCCACACCCCACCTGTTGACTTCCTCGTCGAGCAGCTGGCTGCTGTAACTGAGGATGTCACCATCGACGCGGTGAAGATTGGCATGTTGGGTTCACGCGAACTCACGCAGGCCGTCACCAACTGGGTTCGGGAGACCAAGCCAGCCGTGGTTGTTCTCGATCCGGTTATGGTCGCCACCTCTGGCGACCGTCTGCTTGACGAAGATGCCATGGACGCAATGCGTGACTTGGTCGCGGAAGCCACCGTCATCACGCCGAATGTTCCCGAACTGGCATTGCTTGCCGACGCCCCGGAGGCCAGCGACTTCACTGAGCTGATTGAGCAGGCGCTGGAGTTCGCGAGCAAGAACGATGTCATCGTGATTGCAAAGACTGGTCACTTAAGTGATGAGGAAGCCGGCAATGCCGTGGCCTTCCCCGATGGCCAGGTTTTCTTCAGCTCTTCTCCCCGCATTCACACTGAGAACACCCATGGCACGGGTTGTTCGCTGTCCGCAGCTCTTGCCACACGGATTGGTGGGGGCTCTGCGATTAATGATGCCCTGCGCTGGACTACGCGCTGGCTCAGCGAGTCCATTCGTTTCGCGGATAACCTCAACGTCGGCCAGGGGCACGGCCCCATTGACCACGGCCACAGGGCTCGTCGCCTGGAAAAGGTCGCGCTTCGCCGAATGCAACCAGTGCATCTGAACTCTAGTTTTTACCCGGCGGCCATCGAAGGCACTGATACTGAGCAGACGCCGAAGGAGCTGGAATCTTTCTTCGGCCACTCACTCCAGATTGCGCCGGCGGGCCCCTTTACTTCCCAGCTGTGGCGGGACATCGAGGACATCGTTGCCGAGATTGGCGGAATGTTCAGCGTCCCCACGATGCTCCGCGGCGACCTTTCCTCGGACGAAACCAACTTCTTCGTAGCGCAAGAGGCCTGGTACTTGCACCAAGTTTTCCCAGTCCTGTCGCATCTGGCAACCAAAGCACCCTGCGCTAAGGAACAGGTTCTGTGGTCGTCACTCGCACAGGAAGCCCTGGTGCGTGCGTTGGAATTGAGCAATAACGCGCTGGAAGAGACTTCTTCGGCGCTCGAGGACATCGAGCCGACAACCATCACGCAGCTTTTGCTGGACGTGCATTCTTCCTGTAGCGCTTTCAACCCATATCGGGTCGCCGTAACCAGTATCGTCGCCGAAATGTGGATTGCAACCGAGCTGACTCTGCAAGGAAAATCGCTGGTTGATGGGGATTCCGCGATCGCGAACTGGGTGGAGGTGTATTCCGACCCCGAGTATGTTGACAGTGTTCAGCAGGCTCTCGAGGTCCTTGAAAAGAATATGTCCACGGCCAGCGATGCGGAGCTCAAATCCATCCGCAACATCTTCCGTCGAGCCGCCATTCTTGAGCGCGAGGCCTATGCGCAACCGGGTCGCGGTTGGTAAATGTCATGGGACGGTAGTTTTCAAGCTCACCGGACGTGCCTATTGCATGGCTGTCCGGGGATAGCGGTATTCTAACAAGCATGCCCCCTCCTGCTGAGTCCAGTGATTTCAGACAGTTGGGCACGCCGGAAGCGATTGTGAGCATTCTGCGTGCCCAGCACATAACTTCGCCTACCGCCGTGCAGGTGGCGACTTTGCCAGATGCTTTCGCTGGCAAGGACGTTCTCGCACAGGCCCCCACAGGCTCGGGCAAAACGCTCGCATTCGGCATTCCGCTGGTCGCGTTACTCAATAACGCCTCTCCAGCGCTTCCCGGTTACCCGCGCGCGCTCATTATTTCGCCAACGCGCGAACTCGCAGATCAGATTGCTGATGTCCTCGCTGACATCGGTGCCGCTGCAGGTCTGCGTGTCTTGAGCTTGGTCGGCGGTGACTCCGTGGCCAAGCAGCAGACTCTGCTCGCGGCACCAGTCGATATCGCTGTGGTCACACCGGGTCGCGCACACGATTTGCGCCGCCGCGGTCTCCTCAGCCTTGAGCACGTCCTCGCTGTTGTCGTTGACGAAGCGGACATGCTCGCTGACATGGGCTTTCTGCCCGATGTTCTGGGCCTGGTCCGTGCGTGCCCGAAGTCGGCACAGCGCATGGTTTTTTCCGCCACGATTAACGACGACGCCGCGGGGCTTATTCGCGATCGTCGCGCAAGTAGCACTGAAGTTGCGAAGCACAAGGTCACTGCCTCCCGGTTGACCATGCGCAATATGCGGCATCTGTTACTTCGGGTGGAGGACAACAACGAAGCCGACGAAGTGGTCGCCTGGATTGCCTCCCGCAAGGATCAGTGCGTCATCTTCGCCAACTCTAAGGCGCGTGTCGTGCAGCTGGCTAAGTTTCTACAGTTCTATGACATCAAGTTAGGTTTCCTCCACGGCGATCGCGGCCAGGCAACTCGCCGCGCGGTCCTCAAGGCCTTTGCCGACGGTGAAATCAATGTCCTCGTCACCACGGATGTGGCCGCTCGTGGCATTGATATCGATGCTCTTGACTTGGTTGTGCACGCGGATCCGCCAAGGGATTCCGCGACGTATATTCACCGCTCTGGTCGGACGGCTCGTGCAGGTGCTTCCGGCACGGTAGCGATGATTGTGCGTGACCGCCAGGTTGATCAGGCCCGCGAGCTGCTGGCAGGGGCCGGCGTTGAAGCTGAAGAGCTGCGCGCCGCTCCGGGACTGCCGCGATTTGTCAAGGAACTGGGCGCACGGCGTCCGCGCCGGGCTCGTCAAGATCAGAGCCAATCGGCAGGCGGTGCTGGTGGTGCCGGTTACCGCGGGCGCGGCGGTTCGTCGGCAAGCGGAAAGAATCGTGCTGGCGGTCGCGTACACCGCCCCAAGCGAGGGAAAAAGAAGAAGAGATAATCAGTGGATATTGTTCTCAATATTGTCGCGGTTGTCGGCTTTATCGCGCTAACCGCTGGCACCGGCCTCTTTGTGGCGTTTGAATTCGCGCTGACGGGACTGGAGCGGTCTACGATTGACGCCGACCGCGCCCGTTCAGCGGATGCACCTGCTGAGGCCGTTCACAAGGCGCATAATCGACTGTCCTTCCACCTCTCCGGTGCACAGCTGGGCATTACGTTGACGACACTGGCAACTGGTTTCCTCGCGGAACCGGTGCTGGCGCAGTACTTCACGCCGATGTTGCATTGGATGGGGCTCAGCGAGTCTGCAGCGGGACCGACCGCGCTGATTCTTGCGCTCATTGTGGCCACGATGTTGTCAATGGTCTATGGCGAGTTGGTGCCAAAGAATGTCGCGATTACAGAGCCGTTGGCAGTAGCGCGAGTTACGGCTCGTCCGGTGATGGCGTTTAACTGGGTGTTCCATTACTTCATCCATTCGCTGAATGCCACGGCGAACTGGCTGGTGCGCAAGCTCGGTATTGAACCGGCGGATGAGTTGGCTTCGGCGCGTTCCCCGCAGGAGCTGGAAGCACTGGTACGTAATTCTGCGGAGCAGGGTGCATTGGATGAGTCGAAGGCCGCTGTACTCGAGTCGTCGTTACGCTTTGGCGAAACGACGGCGGAGGACCTAATGACGCCGCGGTCGACGATTACTTCCCTCGATGTCGATGACACGGCGCTGGATCTGCTGGCTGTCGCTATCGAATCGGGGCATTCCCGCTTCCCCATTACTGACGGGGACCTCGATGCCACTGTCGGTGTTGTCCACGTCAAGGACGCATTTGCGGTGCCTGCGGCGAAGCGCTCAACCACCACTATGCGGGAGATTGCACGGCCTGTGCCGACGCTGCCGCAGTCGCTGGACGGCGATGCCGTGCTGGAGGCCGTGCGTTCGGCCGGCTCGCAGATTGCGCTGGTCGCCGATGAGTACGGCGGCATCGCCGGCATTGTCACCATCGAGGATGTCGTCGAGGAAATTCTTGGCGAGGTCTGGGATGAGTACGACGACAAGGAGTCCGAGCAGGAAGTCAAACGCGCGATCGAAGGCTGGAACTGCTCTGGCCTTGTGCGTACCGACGAGCTGCCGACCAAGGTCGGATACTTCGCCCCAGAAGGTAGCTTCGAAACGCTCGGTGGATTGATTATGTTTGCGCTCGGTCGCATCCCGGAGGTCGGTGACGTCGTCCTGCTGCCAGAGACCGAACGCGATTTCATGGACGAGTTCGAATCGGGTATCGCCGGACGCTGGTACGCCCGCATTCTGGCGATGGATGACCGCCGCGTGGATCGTGCCATTTTGATTCCTGTGACCAACGAGCGCGCTAAGGAGATGTTCAACCTATGAGTGACTGGTTTGGAATCCTCCTGACCTTCTTCTTGTTGTTGGTCAACGCATTTTTCGTGGGCGCGGAGTTCTCGCTTATTGCTGCTCGCCGTGACCGTTTGGAGGCGCTGCTGGCTCAGGGAAAGAAGCGCGCTCGCACAGTTATCAATGCTTCTGAACACCTGTCGATGATGCTCGCCGCCGCACAGCTGGGCATCACTATTGCTTCGCTACTGCTGGGTAAGGTCTCTGAGCCGGCGCTGGCACATCTGCTGGAAGCTCCCTTCCAGCAGATGGGTATTCCGGAGTCGCTGCTGCATCCGCTGAGCTTTGCCATCGCATTGATGCTGGTGTCAGTGCTGCACATCATGCTCGGCGAGATGGTCCCGAAGAACATCGCGCTGGCAGGCCCGGAAACGATGGCTATGCTGCTTATTCCGGTTCATATGGTCTTCTACCGCCTGACCAAGCCACTGTTGCTGCTGTTTAACTGGATGGCTCGCCATACGCTGAGGCTGTTCGGCATTGAGCAGCGCGATGAGCTCGACACCACTGTCGATTCGACTGAGTTGGCATCGATGATTGCGGAGTCTCGTCAAGAGGGGCTCCTTGACAGCGAGGAGCACGTCCGCCTTCGTCGCACGCTGGCTTCGGCCACGCGCACCATTGAGGAGGTGCTCATTCCGCACGAGCAGATTCGGCGCCTCCCCACCGCACCGACTGTGGGCGACCTAGAGACGGCGGTCACCGAAACTGGCTTCTCCCGGTTCCCCGTCGCTGCGGCCAACAATGAACCCAACGAGTACCGTGGCTATGTTCACGTCAAGGATGTCCTCGACCGCGTCATGGACCCTGCCTCCGGACCGGAGACAGCCATCCCCGATGACGAGATTCGGCCGATGATCGAGATTCCGATCGATGCCACGCTGGATGAGGGATTGCGCATCATGCGCCGCTACAGCGCCCACATGGCAGTGGCTGTACGCGCTCGCATGCCAAAGCCGCACCTGCGCGCAAGCGCCCCGGCAAGTATCGCCCCGAAGACCGGTGCTTTCTCCGGCGCGGAGCAGATCGGCATCGTGGCTCTGGAGGACCTCATCGAGGAGCAGGTCGGTGTCGTGCGTGACTGGACCCACGAGGTCTCCCCGCGCCGCAGCGGTGCACCAAAGCAGTACCCAATCGTGAACCAGCCCCGCATCCGGCCGGGCACTACGCAGGGACGCCAGCAGTGACATCTACGCCCGATTCGTCTTTCGACTGGCGTGAAGCCAAAGCAAGGCATATCGCCCGCGTCGATGCTCTGACCTGCGATCACCTGTCCCGTCGCAGTCGTGGCCAGCGCCACCCGGTCTGGGACTTCATCTTCGAGTACTACCCCGTCAAGCCCGGTCAACTCCGCCGATGGTCACCGGGCATCGGCGTAGATCTTCCCGGTGCGACAGCCAAGGACATCAGTCACCTGAAGTTTTTTACCCTCGACAGGGATGACGCTACCGACAGTCCTGCTAGCAAGGAGCCCACCGATACCGCCTCGGGGACGGCACGCATGGATGTTTCGGCGTACGTCGATAAGCGCGGTAAGACAGTGGCGTACATCGGCAATTTGTTGCGTTCGACGCGCGCGAACCCAGCACACTTCGACTGCTTTGGCCTGCATGAATGGGCGATGGTGTATCGCCAGCCAGAGCATCGTCACCCGGAGCCCCTGCGGCTTGGTCAGGCGGGTACGGACGAGGTCGTCGAGGCCCACACGGTTCGGTGTACGCATTTCGACGCCTACCGCTTCTTCACGCCCGACGCCGTGCCGCTCAACGAGTTTGCGCCGACGCGCGAGACACAGCCGCACTGTGAGCAGATGGGCTGTCTGCACGCCAACATGGACTTGTATAAATGGGCGACCAAGCTCGGCGAGGCGGTCCCCGGCGACCTGTGGCTGGATACTTTCGAGCTCGCGTGCAGTGCCCGTGAGTTGGATATGCGCGCCGCTCCCTACGATCTGCGGGATTGGGGTTTTGCGCCCATTCGCATCGAAACGCCCGAAGGCAAGGCCGAGTACGTCCGCCGCCAGCGTGAGCTCAGTGCGCGTGCCGATGTTCTGCGCGGCCGTCTTCTCGAAGTGGTAGATGTCGCATTGTCCACGCAGTAAAGTTGGCAGGAGTTACGTGCGCGTTTGTGCTTTACGACGAGGTCTGCTGCGAGTCGACAGTGCCGAGCACACTCAGCATAGAAAGGGCTAGAACGACATGGGACGACACGCCTCGGGTGAGAACAACTATCGAGTGGCTAAGGGGCCTTTTATTGCCGTCTTGGTCGTAATTGTTTTGGTCGCTGCGGTTTTTGCCTGGGTTAATCTGCGCAAGAGCAACGATTCGTCGATTGATGCTGACCGTGCACGGTGTACGAAGGGTGACCTGACGCTGGTGGTGACCGCTGATCCTGCTGCGGTGGGCTCGGCACAGAAACTTGTGCAGGACTATGGCGAGTCGAATCCCGTGGTGAGGGACTTCTGTGTGCGGCCACAGATTACGGTGGCGGGCTCGCAGGAGGTTGTGAACGCCCTGTCTGAGGCTGGCGGTGCTGAAGCTGGTGAGGGAGCTCCGGAGGACCCCGCTGCGGGTGAAGCCGGTACTGGAATTATGACTCCGGGAGTCTGGATTCCCGCCGATATCTCTTTTGTGGACCAGGCGAAGAACTCAG
Source organism: Corynebacterium sp. HMSC065H09 (assembly GCF_001812845.1). Taxonomy (NCBI): domain Bacteria; kingdom Bacillati; phylum Actinomycetota; class Actinomycetes; order Mycobacteriales; family Corynebacteriaceae; genus Corynebacterium; species Corynebacterium sp. HMSC065H09. The sequence goes on along the minus strand of NZ_KV810589.1, from coordinate 51,878 downwards.
ACAAGGTCAAGGTCAACAACCCCAAGACGTGGTTGCCGCCGATTGCCAGCGGCGTGGCCTTCACAACCAATCGTGCTGACCAGCTGAACAACGCCACCTGGGAAGAGCTTGCAGGATTGCGCGTGGCCGCCCCAGGTGGCTCCGATGCGGCACTGTCGGCCGTGATTAGTGCTCGACTTGGCGGTGGCCCGGACGTCGCTCGCGAACGCGCGGGCTTGGGTGAGGTCTACACCTCCAATACTCTGCTGACCATGCTCAGCCAGAACGTCGCTGATTTCGACGGCGTGGCCGCAACCCAGCCCATGCTGCAGATGGCCGGCGAGGGGCTGAAGCTGGTCTCCCCTGCGGACGCACCCCAGTTGCACGCGCCAGTTGTCACCTTTGGCTCCGGCGGCAAAATCGACGAGAACACGGCTCGCGCGGCCGAGGACTTCCGGAACTTCGCAGCAGATCACGGCGCCGACGGCGAAGCTGCTGAGAGCACTTTCAGCCCTGAAGTAGCGGAGAACTTTGGAGTGCTCTCGCAGATTCAGACGGATTCTTTTGCGCTGCCGCCAGCACTGGAGCAGCCGGACGCGCAACAGCCCGCAACTGCGGTGGGTTCGGCGCTCCTGCTCGCTGACACCTCCGAGGGCGTCGATGTTGGGGCGCTGTCTGCGGCACTTTCCGGCGCTATCGATGCGGCACCTGGTGGCCGCTACGGCCTGTGGACATTCGCACCTGAGGTGAACCGTCTCGCGGAACTTCCCGCGCCCGATGACGAGGCCAACAACGGCGCGGACGCCGTAAAGGGGTCGCTGGCCGAACTTCCGGCTGGTGGTGAGGCACAGTTCTGGCCAGCGCTTATCGATGCCTACCAGGCCGCCCGCGACACCTACTCCCCTGACAAGCCGAACCGTCTCGTCGTGCTCACCTCTGGTCGCGATGCCTCGGGCGCCGATGCCGCCGAGTCTGTCGAGAGGATCAAGGAACTCATTAGCCCAGACCGCCCGGTAACGATTGAGGTCATCGTGCTTCCCGACGGCGACAGCTCCAGCCCCGAGCTGCAGGAAGTGGCAAATATGACCACTGGCTCTCTGCGCATTGCGGCCGACTACGGCGATGGCCTGGCCTCTCAGTTGGCTGCGGCTATCGGTACGGAGTAAGTAGCAAAAAACCGCCTCCATCTGGTCCAACCTCGGGAGAGGAAAAACGGAACCAGTTGTGGAAGGCGGTTTTTGTTTAGCTTGTTTCGGCTATTTGAGCGGCGTCCATAGCAGCGACGCCGCTATTCAGCCATACAGTTGGCTGTTAGGAGATGCGACGGCGACGACGCTCAGCCAGCTCGTCGATGCCAGTACCTGGGTTCTCCTGAGTACCGTCGATACGCTCGGACGGGAAGGAGGCGATGGTGCCAGTCAGTTCCTTCATAATGCCCGGGACAGCAATGCCGAACACTCCCTGGCCACCGTTGAGCAGGTCGATGACCTCTTCATTGGAGCGGCACTGGTAGACGGTGCGACCGTCGGAAACCAGCGTGATGGTAGCCAGGTCATCGACGCCGAGGTCGCGCAGGCGATCGACAGCCAGACGGATATTCTGCAGGGAAATACCGGTGTCCAGCAGACCGCGAACAATCTTCAAAACGAGGATGTCGCGGAAGGAGTACAGACGCTGGGTACCCGAGCCCTTAGCGGTACGGATAGAAGGCTCCACCAGCTTGGTGCGTGCCCAGTAGTCCAGCTGGCGGTAAGAAATGCCCGCTACCTGACATGCGATAGGAACGCGGTAGCCAACCTGCTCGTCCGGTCCCATGTCGAACAGGGATTCCTGAACCGCGCGCGGCTCTTGCGAGTCCGACGCACGGAGCTCATTGTCGCCAAAGAGCGAACCGCTGTTGTCGTCGACCATATAAATTCTCCCGAGGTAGTTTCACTGCCGTTATTTATCTTTCGCCAAGGTTAATCGGCTGTCAATACATCACAGGACGACACGCCGAATCTCTAAACCTAAAGTTAAGGTTTAGAGTTTGGAGTCACAGTTTCCCCAGCTCAAGCACGACCCGGGAGCAAAACCGCAGGACGGGATGAAACTATAACTTACGAAAAGTTACCCCTTTTATGGGGTCATTCAGCGACACGCCGGAGGAAATAAGCGTCACAACTACCTCAAAAGTAACCGGTTATTCACTCCAGTCACACGTTTAACGGTCGCCATCGGAAGCTGAATCGGCGCCACCGTCGGCTTCACCATCAGACTTCTTGTCCTCCGCATCACCATGCGGCTCGGCGAAGTAGTCAGCATCAATGCTGTCGAGGAATTCCGCAAACTCCGACACCGATGCCTCGACGGAGTCGGTCTCCGACTCGTCGGCAAGCGAACCGCCATTGGTTGCGACGAGACTCGCCGCTACCGACGTGGCGTCGAGCACATCGCGCGCAACATACAGCGGGACCTCAAGTTCCCTAGCGATAAGGATGAGGTCGGACGGGCGCATATCAATCTCTGCGCCACCTTCGAGCACGAGACTGGCGATGAAAACGCCCTCATGCACGCCCGCAATCTGGCCACGCAGGGCGCTCTGCCCCACCATGTCCAGCGTATCGACGAAGACCTCATGCATGCCCGGGCGACGCTGCGTAGCGCCGGTCTCACGGGCGGAGTACTCCGTCGCCGTCGCCAAATCAATCCAAATCGGGATAATCCGATTGGTCTCCTCGGCATGCAGGAGTAGCACTGGATCGTCCTCAGGAGGATGCGCCATCCAGTCTAGAAACTTGACTTCTACGAGTTTTTCGTCCATAACAGCGATAATTGTAGCGAGCCGCTATTTACGCGGGACTACCGACTACTTCCCCAGGTCCTTGTTGACCTGGCGCTTGACCAAAGTGCCGTGCAGCGTGACCATCAGCGCAGTCATCTCACGGCCCATCTCCACAGCCTTCTGCTTGCCGCTAGTCGCACGCGACTTACTCAGCGGACTAGCAGCGAGCGACACCAAATCTGCCTCACGGGCCGCAGCGGTACGCACAGTTTTGAGGTGGCGGGCATCCAGGCCAAACTCAGCCAGCTTGACCGCCGTCTCAGTGATGAGCAGGTCATCGCCATCGAACATGTTCAGCGTGTCCGGAGTAATCAGGCCGACTCGAACCAGTTCAGTGATGAACTTCTCGCTAGCGCCGGTGCGCTCTGCCAGCTCCGCCTGCGTCAGCGACACCACTGCGGCTTCGCGGAACTGATCCGCCGTCACCAGCGGAGTGACCGATGCCAGCCCGTCGCCGCCAGCGTTGCCCGCATCAATTTCGTCGAGCTGCTCTTTAATAACCTTCAGCGGCAAGTAGTTATCACGCTGAACAGTGAGAATGTAGCGCAGGCGGTCAATGTCCGCCTGGCTGTAGCGACGATAACCCGAGGAGCTACGCGACGGGCACAGCAGCCCCTCCGACTCGAGAAAACGAATCTTGGACAGCGTTACATCAGGGAACTCAACCTTGACTTCCTTCAGCACAGCACCGATGGTCTTCTTCTTGCCCACCGAGCGTGCTTGCTTCGCAGTGCTTTCCGACGACGCCGGCTGCGCAACTGCTGATTTGCGTACTGCTGCCACTGGTCTTTTCCGAGCCTTTACAAAAATAAGGGGTTAATGCCGACAGGCGTCGACATTAACCGATGTCGAATTAGTTACCGATCAGGAAGACGAGGCGGAACTTACCGACCTGAACCTCGTCACCATTAGCCAGAACCGCGGAGTTCTTCGGCTCGCGGTTAACGTAGGTACCGTTCAGCGATCCCACGTCGACGACCTCGTAGGAGTCACCGTTCTTGCGGAACTCTGCGTGACGACGGGAAACAGTCACATCATCGAGGAAGATGTCGCTGTCCGGGTGACGACCAGCGGTGGTGACTGCCTGATCGAGCAGGAAACGCGAACCTGCGTTTGGCCCCCGCTTGACAACCAAGAGTGCCGAGCCCGCCGGAAGTCCTTCAACACCGGAGACCGTGGAGTCCGTGTTAGAGCCGGACTCCATTTCCTTCAGCAAATCTGCACGGAAGACCGAGGTGGTCTCGACCGATGCCTCTGGCTGGCCGCTATTGCTAGTCATATCTTTCCCTCCGGGATAACCTTGGGCGATTTACTCGTTACTTTTTAGATAATAGCGCCCCAACCGCTTTCGTGTTGTTATCTAATCCCAACCATGTTGTGACGCAGCTCACCAGCAGGGTATGTACAACATGATTGATATGCGTAAATACCGACATCTGAGAGCTTTCTCTGTGGGTGTACCTAGGCCGGTCACCTGAGAAATATTTTCAAATTGTTACCAAACCTGTGGTTACGGCTTACCTAAACATCGCTGCAATTGAGCCGACGACCGAGCCGCCACCATTGCTCAATGGGTTGTCGTTGACCATGTACGTCCACGTCGAGCTCGGGCGAGCAAGACCCGTGTCCTCTAGATGTGCGCCTTCGCTGTCGATTTCGACCTCTTGGAAGGTCTGCACCGACTCGGTAACGGCATTGTTCACCAGGCTCTTAAAGGCGCCGATGGCGGCGCGGTGGAACTCATCAATGGGGCTTTCCTTAGCCAGCGCGCGCAGGTGAATCGACTCCCGCAGGTCATCCAGATCCGCCAGGTGGTCTGACCATCCGCGATCCAGGTGGCTCAGCATGATTTCCCGGGCAGCATCCTCGGCGACATCGCGCCCGACTACGGATTCGACTTCCTTGGCCCGCGCCGATGCCAACTTGGACAGTTCTTCCCAGGCTGCATTAGTAGTCAGCAGTTTCTCCCGGCGCTCATCCAGAATCTCGCGCTGGTCACCGATGAGCTTGTTGTACTTCCACGTCGTCGCATGAATCGACAGCATGGTCGCCTCTGTCACTCGCTGTGCGCGGTCGATGAACTGGTATGCCCTCTTATCCCGGACACGGCCATCATCCTCGGGCAGCACGCTCAGCGTCTCGCCAGCAGCGCCCTCGGAAATCACCGGATCATCCAGGGAGACAAAGAACACCGACGAGCCCGGATCGCCTTGGCGCCCGGCGCGGCCACGCAGCTGATTGTCCAGTCGGTCAGTGCGGTGCTTGCCCAGGCCAATAACGCATAGTCCACCGCGTTCGACCACCGCATCTCGGTTGGATTCATCTGCCCCACCGAGGCGGATGTCGGTTCCTCGTCCGGCCATCTGGGTGGACACCGTCACGCGGCCAATATCGCCAGCATTGGCGATGACCTGGGCCTCCAGCTCGTCATTTTTCGCGTTCAGCACCGAGGATTCGATACCACGCAGAACCAGTGCATCGGCCAGGCGTTCCGATTCCGCCACGTCACGGGTGCCTACGAGTATTGGTCGACCAGTGCCGTTGAGTTCCACGACCTCGTCGACAAGCGCGGCGAACGCGTCGTCGGTGGTGGCGTAGATGCGGTCGGGCTCGTCGTCACGAATGCATGGGACGTTGGGTTCGATGACGGAGACGTGAAGTCCGTAGAACTCGCGGAACTGGTCTCCTGCGGAGGTGGCGGTGCCGGTCATGCCGCAGGTGATGTCGTAGCGGCCGACGAGTTGCTGGATGGTCATGGAGTCGAGGATGCGGCCGCCCTCAGAGACTTGCAGGCCCTCCTTGGCCTCTACCGCTGCTTGCAGACCGTCCGGCCAGCGCTGCAGTTCCGCCACGCGTCCCTTCGAGGCGTCGATGAGCTGTACCTTGCCATCGCGCACGATGTAGTCGACATCGCGCTGCAGCAACTCGTGGGCGTGCAGTGCAACGTTGACCTGAACCAGAGTGGTGCCGACATGTTCGGCGTCGTACAGCGAGCCGATGCCAAGCAGCCGTTCGACGCGTGCGGCGCCGGTATCGGTGAGGAAGACGTTGCGACGACCTTCGTCGACGGTGTAGTCGTCGCCGAGCTGCAGGCGGCGCACCACGTCGGTGATCTGACCGGTCGGTGCGGTGCCCGGCTCACTGCCGGCAAGCACAAGCGGGACCAGCGCTTCATCCACCAACACGGAGTCGGCCTCGTCGATGATCGCGACATCAGCGGGCGACTGCACGCGGTCTTCGATGGCCGGCGCGCAGCGGTCGCGCAGAACGTCGAAGCCGAGTTCGTTGACGGCGGCGTAGACGATGTCTGCCGCATATGCTTTACGACGCTCCCCCGGTCCCTCCTGCGGCGAAATAGCCGCCACCGAGAGGCCTAGGAACCCGAACAGAGGTTGCATCCACTGCGCGTCGCGGCCTGCGAGGTAATCGTTGACGGTCACGGAATGCACGCGGTGGCCACGCAGCGCGAACCCTGCTGCAGCCAGGGCGCCGGAGAGGGTCTTGCCCTCACCAGTGGCCATCTGGATAACGTCTCCCTCCATGAGCGCCAGTGCGCCTTGCAGCTGCACATCGAAGGGGCGCATGGACAGGGTGCGCTGGGAGACTTCGCGGAGTGCGGCTAAAAGCTCCGGTGCGTCGGTGGCGTGTTGGCGGGCGAAGTCGGCGAGGTCGGCGTCGGAAAGCGCCTGTACCTGTGGCTCGAGCTCAGCGGCGCGCGCCACCAGCCCTACGCTGCGTTTTTGGTTGCGCCCTTGCTTGCCGCTAAGAGCCTTCCAAAACCAATTAAACCCAGCCATCTTCTACCCTTCCTGCGCGCGTGTGGTTGTCGGCGCGTTCTGACTCACCAGAGTAATCAATCTGGGCCGGCCTTCGGAGTGTCAATCGCCGCCAGCGAATTTGCACCATATGTCTTTAGTCACATCTTGAGTTTGAAACAATGGGTTTAACACTTGATGCGAGAATTTTCGGAAGGACTTGAATCCCCTATGGCAATCGAATTCATCCCCACCGCTGACCTGGTTGACGAGATCGGCCCGGACGTGCGTTCCTGCGATACCCAGATGCGTAACCTCGGCGGTCGCGTGGAGTTCTGCGGCAAGATCTCCACGGTCAAGTGTTTCCAGGACAACGCGCTGCTGAAGAAGGTCCTCTCCGAACCGTCGGAGGGTGGCGTGCTTGTCATCGACGGTGACGCTTCTGTGCACACGGCGCTGGTCGGTGACGTTATTGCGGGGCTCGGCAAGGACAATGGCTGGGCTGGTGTGGTCGTCAACGGCGCGATTCGCGACTCCAAGCTGATTGGCGAGATGGACTTCGGCTGCAAGGCGCTTGGCACCAACCCGCGCAAGTCCACCAAGACCGGCGAGGGCGAGCGCGACGTCGTTGTCTCCTTCGGCGGCATCGACTTCGTTCCGGGCGAGACGCTCTACGCTGACTCCGACGGTATTGTCGTGCGCTAGTAGCATCGCGCGCTAGACGGCAAACAAAAGCCGTAAGCAATAGCCGTAAACAAAACCGCCGCCTCCCGGAATCTTCCAGAAGACGGCGGTTATTTTGTCGGGCTGACCGGATTTGAACCGACGACCCCCTCACCCCCAGTGAGGTGCGCTACCAAACTGCGCTACAGCCCGCGTGCACGAAAGTGCAACGAGCTATAGGTTACATCATTGGAGTTTGAAGGCGAAAATCGCCCCAGATCCCTGCCTTTCCTGCGGCATTACTGCAGGTAGATGGTCACAGGCGTGGATGTCTCCGCCATCTGTCCCTCCGGCGGATCAATCGAGGCGACCTTGCCCATAATCGCGGCCACAGAATTGGTCGGATTGCCCTCGGCGTCGACGACAGTCACGTTCTGGTAGCCGTTGGTACGCAATTCAACCTCAACCGATGCCGGGCTTTTGCCCACCACGCCCTGCGGGATGGTGCCCCAACCGCTGCTGCGCTCACCGGGGCCAGGGATAGCTGGCGGCGACTCGCGAAGTTGGTCGAGCTCCTGCTCAAGGCGCTCACGGGTGTCGTTAATCGTGCCCGACGGGTCCAAGCGATCGGTTGGGCTTGTCGTGGTTTCTTCCGGCGAGGTTGTCGTCGGCGTCGGGCTTGACGACGTCTCCTGAGTCGGCTCCGCCGTATTGTCGTTTTTGTCCTCGGTTCCGGAAGTAAAGGACAAAACCAGGGCTACCAGCGCGACTACGGCCACCATGGCGGCGATGGCCACGATGGCGACAGGCTTGCCCCAGCCCTTCTTGGAGTCATCATTGCCACTGTTGCCACGGTTCTTACCGCGGTTGTTGCCGTTGTTCATGTCACCGTAACCGCCTGCGCCACCTGCGGCGTACTGCTGGGTTGCACCTGCCTGCTGACCCGCCTGGCCATAGCCGCGTTCTTCTTCAGAAAGCGGAGCCCAGTACTGGCCGCTCCCTTGTGCGCCACCGCCTTGCGCCCCGGCACCTGCACCAGCACCGGCGCCGGCACCTCGCGAGTTCTCAAAACGTGTTTCATCGCCACGCTGCAGGAATTGTGTCTCAGAGGAGTCGCCACCGAAGTATTCGGTCGGCTGCTCGCCCGCGAAGTCGGCATCTGGGTTGTATCCACGGTATCCCTCGTCCCGCGGAATGTAGCGAGTCGCGGAGTCATCGCCGTATGCGCTTGAGGAATCGCGTCCGTAGCTGTTGTCTCGGCCATCGTGCTGAGAGCCGTCACGGTTATTGCCGCGCCTGACCATTGTCAGTTCTCCTTATCGCTAATTTCCTAAAACTCCAAAATGCCAACGAAAAGCCCAAAATGCAATTGCCTAAATCACATTTTGGGCTTTTCTCAGCTCGCCACGCGCAACTGGCGGAGCTTCCTAGCGGCGCTTCTTCTTCTCGCGGACACGCACCGCGATGCGCACCGGCGACCCCTCGAAACCGAACTCTTCACGCAGCTTGCGCTCCAGGAAGCGACGGTAGCCATGCTCCAGGAACCCAGTTGTGAACAGCACAATTACCGGCGGGCGCGAGGATGCCTGGGTGGCAAACAGCACGCGCGGCTGGCGGCCACCACGCAGCGGTGGCGGGTTCTGCTGCATGATCGCACGCAACCAAGTGTTCAGGCGACCAGTAGAGATGCGCTTATCCCACGACTCCACGGCCTCCAACATTGCCGGTTCCAGCTTCTGCACAGCGCGACCAGTCTTGGCGGAGATGTTCACCCGACGAGCCCACGGCACGTGTGCTAGCTGCTCTTCAATTTCGCGCTCGAGCAGATCGCGACGGTCCTCATCCATGAGGTCCCACTTGTTGTAGGCGACCACAAGTGCCCGACCGGAGTCGAGGATCATCCGCAGCACGCGCTGATCCTGTTCGGTAATCTGCTCGGAGGCATCGACCAGAAAGATCACGACCTCGGCGTTGTCAATCGTCGAACGGGTACGCAGCGAAGCGTAGAACTCGTGGCCCTTGGCGGTCTTGGTCTTCTTGCGAATACCAGCGGTATCCACGAAACGCCACAGCACCTCGTCCATCTGCACCAGGGAGTCCACCGGGTCAACCGTGGTACCGGCCACGTCGCTGACCACTGCGCGATCTTCACCGGAGAGCTTGTTCAGCAGCGAAGACTTGCCCACATTCGGCTTGCCCACCAGCGCCACACGGCGCGGCCCGGTCGGCAGCGACTTCGCACGCGGCACCTCCGGGAAGGAGGACACCACTTCGTCCATCACGTCGGCATTGCCACGACCGTGGAGGGCCGAGGTTGGGTGCGGCTCGCCGAGCCCGAGGGCCCAGAACTCCGCGACGTCGCCAAGCTGCGAATCCGACTCAAACTTGTTGGCAGCGAGAATAACTGGCTGCTCCGCGCGTTGCAGGCGACGGGCCATGACCTCTTCCGTAGCCGTGATGCCAACGGTGGTGTCGACAACCATGACAATCACATCGGCGGTCTCCATGGCGGTCTCCGCCTGACGAGCAATCGCCGCATGCATACCCTTGGCATCCGGGTCCCAGCCGCCGGTGTCCTGCACCCAGAAGCGACGTCCGCCCCATTCACCCAGGTAGGAGATGCGGTCGCGGGTCACGCCCGGGAAGTCTTCGACAACTGCTTCACGACGGCCAATGAACCTGTTAACCATGGTGGACTTACCAACATTCGGTCGTCCCACAATGGCCACGGTCGGAAGAGCTTCTTCCTCCTCGTCGCTCACGCCAAGCGCTGCGAAGGCGTTTTCCAGTTCTTCCCAGTCGGCATCGTCATCGATCTGGCCGGTTTCGGCGCGCTCGATGGCTTCGGAGATGATCGTCTCGTGGTCAGCGATTGTGCGGTCGATGAACTCGTCTGCGCTGGTGTGGCTGCCTGCGGTGCCCGGCGCGTTTTCGCTCTCCACGTTTGCGACCAGGTGTCCGGCGGTGTCGTCCTCGGAGTCGTCGTAAGAGCCCTCGTAAGATTCCTCGAACTCCTCGTTGTCGACATCGTCCCAGTCCATGGTGGACCCCGGGTAGCCGGCCTCAACGACATCGAGGACGTTTTCCACGACCTCTTCAATATCCATCTCAGAGGTGTCCAGAATGAATGCGTCCTCGGCTGGCTTCAGCGGAGAGGTCGCACGGTTGCTGTCGAGTTCATCGCGGCGGATGACGTCGGCAAGCACGGTGTCGAAGTCAACCTCACGACCAGCAGCGATGTCCTGGTCGTAGCGGCGGCGAGCGCGGACCTCTGCGGAGGCGGTCATGAAGATCTTCGCCGGGACGTCCGGGAGAACGACCGTGCCGATGTCGCGGCCTTCCACCACACAGCGCACAGCCGATGCGGCCAACGAGCGCTGGAGTGCGACCAGGTTGGTGCGCACAGCCGGAATCGCGGAGACCGCCGACACGTTGCGGGTGACCTCCGGGCCGCGAATCTCGCCGGAAACATCCTCGCCGTCGAGAAGGACGGCAGTGGAGTTCGGGTCATCGGAGACTTCCAGTGGCAGGGCGGCCGTCGCCTTGGCCACGGCTTCCTCGTCGGTCGGGTCGATGCCCTGGCGCAGCACCCACAGGGTGGCCACGCGGTACATTGCGCCGGTGTCCAAGTACTTTGCGCCCAGCTCGGTTGCGACCATCCGGGAGACAGTCGACTTGCCAGTGCCGGAAGGGCCGTCGATGGCAACCAACAGCATGTCGTCAGTGTTCTGCTCGCTCATGTGGGCTCCTTCAGCTCCTTGGTTCTCTTCGTTCTTTTTCACTAGTGCCATTTACAGCCCCACCGCGTTGTAGAGGGAGGTCAGCTCAGCGCGGTTGAGTGCGCGGAGAGCGCCCGGGGTCTGCTCGCCCAGCTGGACAGTGTGAATCTTAGTGCGCACCAGGCGCTCGACCGGGAAGCCCGCAGTCTTGAGCATCCGGCGGACGATGTGCTTGCGACCCTCGTGCAGCTCGATGCGGACGATAGAGCGGCCCTGCCAGACGTCGATGATCTGCGCCATGTCCGCCTTAGCGATGCCGTCATCGAGCTCAATGCCCTTTTCCAGCTCGCGCATGACCTTGGCATCGACCTCGCCGACAACGGTGGCCATGTAGGTCTTGGTGACCTCGTAGCTCGGGTGCATCAGACGGTTGGCCAGCTCACCATCGTTGGTGAGCAGCAGCAGACCCTCGGTGGGCGCATCCAGTCGTCCCACGTGGAAGAGTCGCTGACCAGCGCTGATCTTCTCACCGATGATGTCGCCCACACACGGGCGGCCCATGTCATCGTGCATGGTGGACTGCACGCCACGCGGCTTGTTCAGGACGAAGTACTGCATGTCCTCATTGACGATGACGCGGGAACCATCAACGCGGATCACAGACGTGTTCGGGTCCACCCGCACGCCCTGTCGCGTCACAATCTTGCCATCGACCTCGACGCGGCCTTCGTCGATAAGCTTTTCCGCCATACGACGCGACGCCACGCCTGCCTGTGCCAATACCTTCTGCAGGCGCACGCCCTCGCCTGCTTCGCTGTGCACGCGCTTGCCCGAGCCGCGGCGGTTGTCGTCCACATGCTGGTGGCGCGCCGGGCGAGCGTTGGATACGTAGATGTCCTTCGCGTGGACGTTGGAGGTCTCCATCTTCGCGCCGCTGTCGCGACGGCTGCGGTTGCGCTGGGCGTTAGTGGAGCCGCGGTTGGATTGATTCTTACGGTTCTTGTGTGCCGGTGTGCCTTCTCGGCGAGCGGGTTTAGCCACTTGACCTACATCCTTTTCAAGCGTTGGAGAATGTTCTGTTTGTTAGAACGTCAGCGCCAGGCGACGCTGTTCTCTCCCCCGTGGGCCCAAAATTGGCCGGTGGAAGCAGGTTAATAAAGAGAATTACAGAGAAAGCCTCGCGCCTTGTCGTCTAGCCACCTTAGCACGTTTTTCGCAAAACGCCAGCTTAACGACGTCCTGCGCGGCCTCCCCCTACAGCGCACTTAAAGCGCTGCGGCCCACTCTCGCACGCCCGGCAGCCACTGCGTAGCTTTCGACACAAACTCCTGCTGACCCAGCGTGCCCGCTCCCGCCTGCACCGACCCCAGCAGCGGCACCTCGGTGATGCGTGGCAGTTCTTCCAGGTTCGTCTCGATAATCGGGTCGGTCTCCGCCGGCAGCGAACCGCCCACCAGCGCCGTGACATTGACCCCACGGCCCCGCGCCACCTCGACGGTGAGCTCCGCCTCGTTCAGGCAGCCCAGGCCCAACCGCGTCACGACCACCATCTGGCTCCCCGGCAGCAACGCCGCCAGCTCCGGCAGCGCCCAGTCCTCGCCGAGCCTCACTAGCAGCCCGCCCGCGCCCTCCACGAGGACAACGCGGTTCGGCCCGTCGATAAGCTTGATCTTCTCCGCGATCTCCGTGGCGTTCGGCAGGCGCATTCCCGCGCGCTGCGCCGCCGCCAACGGCGCCATCGGCTCGGGGTAACGCTCGAAACCATGCAGGTTATCGATCCCCGTCAGCTCTGCGACAGTGTCCAAATCGCCGCCATTTGGGCCCGGGAAACCGGTCTGAATCGGCTTGACGACGTGCACCTGCCTGCCCTCTTCGCGTAGTGCCGCCGCCAGGGCTGCCGTGCCGATGGTCTTTCCAATATCGGTACCGGTGCCGGTGACAAGGACGATGCTCATGGTGGTTGGTGCTCCTTTTGGTTGCGCTACTTGCGTTCTTCCTCGGCGGCGACGATGGCGGCGATGGCCTCGCAGATACGGTCGACCTCGTCATTGGTGCTGATGTACGGCGGCATGGTGTACACCAATTTGCCGAATGGCCGCAGCCACACCCCGGCATCGACGGCCGCTGCGGTGGCCAGGCCCATGTCCACTGGACGCTGCATCTCCACGACACCGATTGCGCCAAGGACACGCACGTCGGCCACAGCATCGCTGCTGGCTAGGGGCTGGAGCTGGTTGCGAAGTCGGGACTCGATGCGCGGGACATCCTCACGCCACTGCCCCTCTGCAATCAGGTCGAGCTGCGCGCAGGCCACCGCACAGGCCAAGGGGTTTCCCATGAAGGTGGGGCCGTGCATGATACCTCCGCCTGCACCACTGGAAATGGTGCGAGCCACGTCGGCGGTGGTGAGGGTGGCTGCGAAGCTCATAAAGCCGCCGGTCAGCGCCTTGCCGACACACATAATATCCGGCACAATCCCGGCCGCCTGCGTCGTGAACAGGTCACCGGCCCGGCCGAAGCCGGTGGCGATCTCATCCGCGATGAGCAGAATCCCGTGCTTGTCACACAGCTTCCGGAGCCCCACAAGCAGCTCGTGGTCATGGAACCGCATGCCACCAGCGCCTTGGACTACCGGTTCAATGATGATGCCGGCGACGGAGTCGTCGATAAGCGAATCGAAGTGCGCGAGATAGCGTGCGCGTTCCTCCTCGGTTGCGCCGCGGGCGGGTGGTTTGTCGGCGAAGACCTGCGGAGTCCACTGCCCCGTCCACAGCGAATGCATGCCGCCCTCGGGGTCGCAGACGGTCATGGGCGCGCGAGTGTCGCCGTGATAGCCGCCGCGCCAAGTGGCCAGGCGGGTGCGCTCGGGATGGCCTTTGGCCTGCTGGTACTGCAGCGCCATTTTAATCGCCACTTCGACGGAGACCGAACCCGAGTCGGAGTAGAAAATGGCATCGAAGCCGGGGCCTGCGAGCTTTAGGAGCTTCTCCGCCAGTTCGATGGCCGGACGGTGTGTGAGTCCGCCGAACATGACATGCGACATCGTGGTGGCCTGCTTCTTCGCGGCTGCGATCAGCTTCGGGTGCGAGTGGCCGTGGCAAGCGGCCCACCAGCTGCTCATGCCGTCGATGAGGGTGCGGCCGTCGGCGAGGTGGAGGTTGACGCCCTCGGCGGACTCGACCAGCTTGGGCGCGACCGGCGACGGGATGGGGCCGTATGGATGCCAGATGTGGTCGGCGTCGAATTGGGCGAGGTCGGCGATGGCTGGCCGGGTGTGTGGTTGGGTGTGTGGTTGGGCGGGCGGCGGGGTGTGCGGCTGGGCGGTTTCCGAGGCTGTCATGATACTCAGCATAATACCTGTACAGCGCCAGACTTGAACGCCGTTCGGGGTTGGTGGTGGAGCTTCTCGCAAGGATTACAGACAGTCTCAGTGACTTTACGACACCCATGTCACCTCGTGGCAGCTGTGGAGGTGGCATGAGGTGACACTCGTGTCGTGAAGTGGACTTAGGGCCTGTGGAAGCGGGCCGAGAGCGGCAGTGCCGACGCCGCCTAGTACAGCCGCCCCGCCTGGCTCCACACTCGTCGGCGACGCATGGCCAACTCGGCCGCCTTACCTGTGATCGTGATGGGCTGCCGCGCGAAGGCGTAGTTACCGCGATAGCAACTACCACCATTTGCTAGGTGACGCCGGATTTCCGCGGCTGCTTGCCGCAAGGTGGCTACGGCGGAGCCGTCGAAAAGCTGTGACCAGACGATCCGGATGACATTCAACCCGAGGTTCTTCAGGCGCTTTTCGCGCTCCAGCTCCTTTGCGATTGCCACCTGCGTGTCCGCGACTCCACCGTCGGTGTATTTCATACGGCCATCGAACTCGACGATCAGCCCAAGCTCGGGCAGGTAGAAGTCCACGCGTGCGATGAAGCCACGATCATCCCGAAAGGACACCTGCTGAAGCAACGGAGTACGAGAATCGTCGACAGAAGCTAGCCCCGCCTGGACGATTGCTTCTTTAGTGAGCGATTCCCCAATGCTTTCCGACGACGCTGTCGCTTGCCCCAACAATCTCCTGGCCTGTGCATTTCCCGGAGCACGCGGATATGCAGCCAACGTGGCCAACAGCTCCTCGGTGTCGGTGTGGCGCTGGAGGGCGGCGTCGGCAAGCACTAGTGCATTGTGCGGAGTGCGGGAACGGCAGACGTCGATGACGGACTTTGGGACATCGGTGACGAGGCGGCCATCGATTTCTACGATGTCCTCGGGGAGAATCCGGCCGGAGACGCGGATGAGGCGTTTGTGCGGCTGGTACGGGCCATTCGGCGTGCTTCGCGATTGCCCGCGCGTGCGGCCGGAGTTGGCTATCGCGATGGGAGTGTTGTGCGTAAGTAGAGGTAAACCGTGGAGAGCAGCGGCGGCATCGCGGGTGACTACGGTGGTGGTGCCGCGATGGACGAGCGCTTTGATTTCCAGGATGTAACGTTCGGTGCTGTTTAGGGTGAGCCACCTGTCGACCGGCACGTACGCGCCGTGTGCGAGCCACAGGAGGCTGCCGCTTTTGGCTCGCTGGCGGAGATCTCGGTCGGAGTGCTGGCCGATTCGGGAAATTGCGAATGTGCTGGGGCGGGCGCATTCGCGCTGCTGGCCGGTACGGATGATGTCGTCGGCGTCGTAGATCCACTGCGGCATCGGATTGCGCTCCTGAGGTCCATGCATTTGCTGGCTGGCGGGTGGTGGTGTGAGTGTTGGTGAGTGTTTGCGTGTTTGTGAGTGTTTGCGAGTGTTGGTGAGTGCTACGTTCTCATTTTTGGGCTCACACGGAGGCTCAGAAGGCGTCAATTTGGCGTCGACTGTGGATAGTTTGCAGTTTTCGGGAGTTATCCACAGGGCGTGTGGTGGGTGTGTGGTGGGTGTGGTGGGTACAAAGGCTCGCAGTGAGCTGAGGCGAGCAGCAAACCCAGCCCGAAATGCGACTTCACGACACCCATGTCACCTCGTGACAGCTGTGGAGGTGGCATGAGGTGACACGCGTGTCGTGAAGTGGGTTAGCCGATGGAGCGAGCCCCGCAGCCCGCGGCCCAGCTAGCCCCCCCCTGTCCAACCGCCCCAGAACCCCACCTAGTCCAACGGCTCGTCGATCAAGTCGACCTCAGGCAGCAGCGGAGCCAAATCAGGCAGCTGGTCCAGCGAATCAATCCCCAAAAGCTCCAGGAACAGCGTCGTCGTAACGTACAAATGCGCGCCGGTTGCCGGGTCCTCTCCGGATTCCGCAATCAGACCGCGCGCGACCAGCGTGCGCATCACCCCATCGACATTGACACCACGCACACCGGAGACCTGCGCACGCGTGGCCGGCTGTCGGTAAGCCACTACTGCCAGCGTCTCCATAGCTGCACGTGAGAGCTTCGACTGCGAGCCATCCAGCAAGAATCGCTCGACCGCGCTGGCGTGGGCGGGAGCTGTGTAAAACCGCCAGCCCTCATCCGTTTCGCGTAGCTCAATGCCGCTGCGACGTGCACGGTATTCGTACTCGATTTCGCGAAGCACGTCACGGACATCACTTGCGGAAACATCCAGCGCCCGCGCCATATCCTCCGCCGCCACCGGCGTATCGACTACCAGCAGAATCGACTCAACGCCTGCTCGCAACGGGTCAATGGGCGGCAACTGAGCCGAAGAAGCAGACGCGGGCTCCACGGCCTGCTCGGATGGTCCGGAACTGGTTTCGCTCATGCGGGTCAGATTACGCAACCTCCCGCGCCGGGCGCTAATTGGCCGGGCGCTAATCAGCTGTTAGCACCAGCCCGACCAAGCCAAGCCGCAACGCCAGCCCCAACAGCCAGCCCCAGCCACCTACTCCCAGTTCGCCGCCGCCACGACGGCCGGGTCCACGTCCAGCCCGGTCCAGGCCACGTGGATTTCCTCCAGCGCCTCCTCCTGCTCCACACCAATCGCTTTGGCACGGTAGAGCTCCAGCAGCGCCAGGAACCGCCCGACAACCTCCATGGACACGCGGCACTCCGAGGTCAGCTGCGTAAACGTCAACCAGGTCCCCTCGCCGGCCAGCCGCAGCGAGTCCAGAATTTTGCCCGCCTGCTCCGGCACGGACACGGGCACACCGTGGATGTGCCCGACGCCGACTTCCTCCGGCGGCTTCGGCCGCATCACGACGGCCGCAAACTCGGCGAACTCCCCGAGCGACATGCCCAGGCGCACGGGCGGCAGCAGCTCCTCGAACTGCTTGTCCGGCCCCACAGCTCGCGGATAGCGCCGCGGCGCGGTCTTCTGCCACTCCTCGAATTGGTCGGCTACCTTGCCATACGCCTGGTACTGCAGCAGTCGGGCGAACAGCAGGTCGCGTGCTTCTAGCAGTTCGAGGTCTTCTTCGCTGTCGACGTCGCCACGCGGCAGAAGTCGTGCGGTCTTGAGGTCGAGCAGCGTCGCTGCCACGACGAGGAATTCGGTGATTTCGTCGAGGTCGCTGACTGCGTCGAGGCTGCGCGTGTACGAGATGAACTCGTCCGTCACCGCCGCCAGCGCGACTTCGGTGACGTCCATCTTTTTGCTGCTGATGAGCTGCAGCAGCAGGTCGAAGGGCCCGTTGAAGTTCGCGAGCGCGACGCGGAAGCCGGTGATTTCTTCCTGCACGCCCTCGCTTGACGACGGTTCGGGAGTGTAACTATCCGGGGAAGTCACCTATTATTTGCGGCCTTTGCGCTCGATGACCTCGCGGGCCAGGTTGCGGTACTGTGCCGCAGCTGGGGTGTTCGGTGCCCAGGTGGTGATGGGCTCGCCAGCGACGGAGGTTTCCGGGAAGCGGACGGTTCGGGTGATGACCGTGTCGAAGACCTTGTCACCGAAGACCTCGATGAGGCGTTCCATGACTTCCTTGGCGTGGCGCGTGCGGCGGTCGAACATAGTGACCAGGATGCCGGAGACTTCCAGGTTGAAGTTCAGGCGGTCGCGGACTTTGGCCACCGTGTCGGTGAGCAGTGCCAGACCGCGCAGGGAGAAGTACTCTGCCACCATTGGGATGATGACGCCCTCGGAGATAGTCAGCGCATTGACAGTCAACAGGCCCAGCGACGGCTGGCAGTCAATGATGATGAAGTCGTAGTCATTCATCACTGGGCGCAGCGCGCGTCCGAGGGCCTGCTCGCGGCCGACTTCGTTGACAAGCTGAATCTCCGCAGCCGACAGGTCGATGTTGGCCGGAACGAGGTCCAGGCCGGAGACCTTGGTGTGATGAATGGCATCGCGGACATCGGTGGTGTCGTCGACGATGAGGTTGTAGACCGTCAGGTCGAGTTCCTCATGGGGAACACCGAGACCGGCGGATAGTGCGCCTTGCGGGTCCAAGTCAACGAGCAGGACTTTACGGCCGAACTCTGCCAGCGCCGCACCCAGGTTAATAGTCGAGGTGGTCTTACCCACGCCGCCCTTCTGGTTACACATTGCCAGGATGACTGCGGGGCCGTGACTGTTCAGGGGTGCGGGTTCCGGCAGTTCACGTGCCGGACGACCGGTGAGACCGAGTTCAACTCGATCGGCCTCAAACAACCCTTCTTCAGCCACAGTCAATCCCTCTTCCTTGAAGATTTCTCATCAATTCTACTGCGCGATATATTACCGCCACATATTACCGCGAGTATTCAGCCCGTGGGTGAGCCCCCGCCCAGACTCGTCGCATATTCTCCGCGGTAATCATGGTGTAAATCTGGGTCGTCGTCACCGAGGCGTGCCCCAGCAGCTCTTGGACAACGCGCACATCGGCACCGCCCTCAATCAGGTGTGTGCCGAAACTGTGGCGCAGGGTGTGCGGGGAAATCTTCACCTTCAGCCCGGCGCGCTCGCCCAGCTCCGCCAGCGTATTTCCCGCTGACTGCCGAGACAGCCTGCGCCCCAGCGAGTTGATAAACAGCGCCGGCCCAGAGTTTGCCCGCACCCAGCTCGGCCGCCCGCGCGTCAGCCACGCATCCAGCGCCGCCATGGCCGGCGATCCCACGGGCACGATGCGCTCCTTGCCGCCCTTACCGCGCAGCAGCACGAGGTTGGTTTCGCGGTCCACGTCATCGATATCCAGGCCGGTGACCTCGGAAACGCGCGCACCTGTCGAGTACAGAAACTCCACCAGTGCACGGTTGCGCAAATCCGTCACGTCGGCGGTCTCATCGTCGGGGATGGACTCGATAAGCCGGGTGACCTCATCAATGCTGAGTGCCTTCGGATACCGCGAGGGCTGCTTCGGCGGCGACACCCGCTTGGCGACATCCACATCCAACGCGCCCTCACCCACCGCGAACTTATGGAAGCTCCGCACGGCCGACAGCGAACGCGTCACCGAGGTCGGGGCCAGCGCCGGCCTGCCCGCTGACTTATCTCCCCGCGCCAGATACGCCAGGAACTCTGACACATCCTGCTCGGTGACCTGCGCCAATTCCGTGCGGCCGATGCCCCGCAGATAGGTGCGGTACTTCTCCAAGTCGCGCTTATAACTGGCGAGCGTATTCGCCGACAAGCCCTTTTCCACCGCGAGGTAGGTGACGAAGGCGTCGACAAGCGGATCGATCGAACTCATCGGATACGTTTCAGGTCCGCGCCGGCGCCGAGCTGCTCTGTTCGACGCTGAGCCAGAGTCGTCGGTCGAATATCGAACGGCTCCGCGACCGAGCGTGGCGTGGCACCCCTCAGCAGCACCTCCGCCGCCAGCAGAATGCCGGACAGCGCGATGCCGTTGAGGATCTCTCCGCGCAGCGCCATCGCCACCGCATCCTCGGCCGGAATCCACGACGCAGTCATGTCCGCTTCCTCATCGTGGGCTTCCGGCTTATCGACGGCACGGAGCCCCCTGGCCAGATAGATCCGAACCGCTTCCTCTGCGAAGCCGGGTGAGCTGAACATATCGGTAAGCAGGGACCAGGACTCGGCCTCCAGCCCGGCTTCCTCTACTAGCTCACGTTTGGCGGCCTCCAGCGGGTCCTCGTCCGCGACATCGAGAAGCCCGGCCGGCAACTCCACCAGGCGCTTCCCTGCCGCCTGCCGCCACTGATTCAGCAGGTAGAGGCGGTTATCCTCATCTGCGGCAACGACTGCGACAGCGCCGAAGTGCTCCACAATCTCGCGGGCCGACACATTCCCACCCGGCATTCGCACCTGGTCGCGGCGGACCGCGATGATAGGTGCCTCGAGAACAATTTCGGAATCAACAACGTCAAATTGATGCGCCATGAGTTTCACTCTAATAGCTGGGCCGGATTCGGCTGCGCGGCGCCGAGGCTAGTTGCGCTTGAGGGCTGCGGCGATGAGGCCGTCGAAAAGCGGATGGGCGTGGGTGGGGCGTGACTTCAGCTCCGGGTGCGCCTGCGTGGCCACGAGGTATGGGTGCACGTCCGTGGGGTATTCGACGAATTCGACGAGCTTGCCGTCCGGCGAGGTGCCCGAGATGACCAGTCCGGCTTCTGACAGCTGGTTGCGGTAGGCATTGTTGACCTCGTAACGGTGGCGGTGGCGCTCGGTGACATCGGTGGTGCCGTAGAGGCCGGCGACGACGGAGTCTTCGGCGAGCTTCGCCGGGTAGGACCCCAGGCGCATGGATCCGCCCAGGTCAGCCTCACCGGAGACTGCCTGGAGCTGTTCCTCCATCGTGGCGATGACCGGCTCGGCCGCGTTCTCGTCGAACTCGGTGGACGACGCACCTTCAACGCCCGCAGTGCGCGCCGCCTCGATGACGACGCACTGCATGCCCAGGCAGATTCCTAGCAGCGGCGTGCCGGTTTCCTTGGCGTAGCGGATGGTCGCAATCTTGCCTTCGATGCCGCGTCCTCCGAAACCGCCGGGGATGACAATCGCGTCAACGCCGGCCATGTTCTTCTTCAGCCCCTCGGGGGTTTCGCAGTCGTCCGAGGCAACCCAGCGGATGTTCGCCTTCACTCGGTGGGCGAAACCTGCGGCACGCACAGCTTCCGCGACGGACAGGTAGGCGTCCGGCAGGTCAATGTACTTGCCGACGAGCGCCACCGTGACCTCGCCCTTCGGGTTGTGGACGCGTTCGAGCAGGTCGCCCCACACGACCCAATCCATGTCGCGGAACGGCAGGTTCAGGCGGCGAATGATGAAGGTGTCCAGGTGCTCGTCGTAGAGGACCTTCGGGATGTCGTAGATACTCGGCGCATCCGGGCAGGACACCACGCCCTCGCGGTCGATGTCGCACATCAGCGCAATCTTGTTTTTGAGGGAGTCGGGGATGTCGCGGTCGCATCGCAAAACGACGGCATCGGGAACCAGACCAATCGAGCGAAGCTCAGCCACCGAGTGCTGGGTGGGCTTGGTCTTCAGTTCCTTGGAAGGGCCGAGGTACGGAACCAGCGACACGTGCAGGTAGAAGACGTTTTCGCGGCCGACGTCGTGACGCACTTGACGCGCGGCTTCCAGGAAGGGCTGCGATTCGATATCGCCGACGGTGCCGCCGATTTCGGTGATGACCACGTCGGGCTTTTCGCCGTTCGCGTCCGCGTTCCCCATGGCGACGATGCGGGATTTGATCTCGTCGGTGATGTGCGGGATGACCTGGACGGTCTGGCCGAGGAATTCGCCGCGGCGCTCCTTAGCGATGACCGAGGAATAGACCTTGCCGGTGGTGACGTTGCCGCCGGCGGAGAGATTGCGGTCGAGGAAGCGCTCGTAGTGACCGAGGTCCAGGTCGGTTTCGGCGCCGTCTTCGGTGACGAAGACCTCGCCGTGCTGAAAGGGGTTCATGGTGCCCGGATCCACGTTGAGGTAGGGATCGAGCTTCTGCATAGTCACTTTGAGACCACGCGAGGTAAGCAGGCGGCCGAGCGACGCCGCGGTTAAGCCTTTTCCGAGGGAGGAGGCTACGCCTCCTGTAACGATGATGTATTTCGTAACCACGGGACTTCAGAATATCGCTTGCGCGGGGGCGAACGCAAGCGACTTTTCACAATGGCGGAGATTACTTACGCAACTAGGTAAGACTCTCGAAAATCATGGTCGCCTGGATGCATAAACGCGACCACGTCGTTACCCTCGGGGCTATGACTGATCTAACAGATAAGACCATTGCAGTTTTGGCCACTGACGGATTCGAGGACTCCGAGCTGACTAGCCCGACTGAGGCCGTGAAGAATGCCGGTGCGACCGTGCACATTATCTCCACGGAGGAGGGCTCCATTGAGGGCAAGAATGGCACGAAGGTGGACGTCGATAAGCTGACCAGCAGCGTTTCTGCCGATGATTACGATGCTCTGATTCTGCCTGGCGGCACCGTGAATGCGGACCAGATTCGCATCGATAAGGATGCCGTGGCGCTAGTGAAGGGATTCGCCGCAGCTAACAAGCCGATTGGCGTTATTTGCCACGGCGGTTGGATTCTCACCGATGCGGATGTGCTGAAGGGCCGCACTATTACCTCCTACATCAGCGTCAAGACTGACCTGATTAACGCTGGTGCCAACTGGGTCGATGAGGAAGTTGTCGTTGACGGCAACCTGATTTCCTCCCGCACCCCGGCCGACCTTGAGGCTTTCAACAAGGCACTCGTAGAGAACTTCTAAGCCACTCGGCTTTTAGCACCACCAAAGGACGGCTGTTGCCATGAGTTCATATTGGGATAATCCAAAGTCGCTGTGGGATCAGATTCCACAGCACGATCAGGAAGAGCACCCTGCCGCGCCAGAGCAGGAGCCCTCCGTGCCTGAGCAACCTTCCGCGCCGCAGCAGCCTCCCACACCGGAGCAGCTTCCGCCGCAGCAAGGGCGCCACCAGGGATTGCTCTCACACAACAGCATCGTTATCCAGCAGATTCGAAACTTCATGGCGGATGATTTCGACATCCTGGATACCGAGGGCCACTGCATCGGAAAGATCGAAACTACGGGCAGCACTCTGAGCCGAATGTTTATGGGCTCTCGTCGCCTGACAGTGTCCGAACCGGACGGCACTCCGGTATTCGTTATCACCGACCCGACCGATTTCACCCTTGATCGTTACGAGGTCTATTACCCCGACCCGCATGCGACTGATACCGAAGGCAAGCAGCAAGGTGGAGCAGAGTCATCGCGCCTTCTGGCCACTATTCAGCAGAAGTTTGCGTTCTTTAAGCGGCGGCTGGAGATTTCCATCCCCGGTTTTGCCAATTGCGAGGTCGACGGCGACGTCTGGCATTACGACGCCACTTTTATGATCAACGACGTCAGAGTCGCACAGATGTCACGCAAGTGGTCGGGGTTTGCGAATCTCCTATCCGGCAATGAACGCTATGTGCTGCAGCTCAAGGATGATTTGCCACCACAATTGCGCGCGGCGATCATTGGTGCCGCCATTGCCCTGGATTTGATGGCGAAAAAGGCGCAATCCGACTAGCTATTATCGCTGTCGACTCGCGCCTTTTATCAAGAGCTACTGCTCACGACTATCGCTACCGCGCCCCTGCAGCCTGAGCGATGCGTCCGTCAATTTCCGTGATTCCGTCAGAGACGGCATTGACGTGTTCTGGGCGCACATTGGCATTGTCGTTGATGCCGCCTTCAAAAACGGCGGTTACCGGCACGCACGGAACCTCAACACTACGTCCGAGCGCATTCACTACCAGCGCGATTGCTCGCGGCGAGAAGGTCAGACCAATATGGCCCGACAGGTCCGCAGAGCAACCATCCTGTAGGAGGATGTTATTGGAAGTCGGTGCGTTCCACTGGCTTGCAGCCATTGGCGTGACGGCTTCATCAACCTGAGTCGAGATTGCAACGTAGTTGACGCCCGGCTGCTCCAGGCCGCCCTCATTCATCTTGGCCATGAACTGGCCGTGCTGCATCAGATCCACCAGGCTGGGGCTGACAATGTACCCCGCAGCCTTGTCACCGGCATTGTCGAACTGGTTGAGCTGTTCCAAGCCGTAGGAAGCGCCGAGCAGGGTTGTGCCATGCAGCACGCCCGCCAGGGAAACGACGGTGCCAATCCCCCGGCCCTGCTCCTGCTTGGCGTAGGCGGCAGCCAAGGCGCCACCGGCAGAGTGTCCAACAATATCGACGGCGGTTGCACCAGTTTCCGCCTTGAGAGTGTCAATCTTCGCAGTCAGCTCAGCCAAAGCGGTATCCAGCGGGGTCATGTTACGCATGGTTGGAATAGAGCCCAGCACCGAAAACTCGTCAGGGCCTAGCTTGCCAACGTTAAATGCGTACAGGCACTTCCCCATTGCCTTTAGCTCCGGTGCCATGCGGGCATAGGTCTGGTACGAGTTCGAGTTCATACCGTGGATCATGACCACAGGATTCTCACCAGGTGCAGGAACACACTGCACATTTGTGCCCTCTGGACTAATGTTTTCCGTCATCCCCTGGTTGACCATGACAGTGGGGAAATCATTTGCCTTTGGACCCCACTCGCCCATTTCGGTCCAGGACAGGACCTGATCATTACCAGTTGCCGAAGCCGGTGCGGCAGCCGCGATGGGAGTCGCCGCCAGAGCGACACCAGCCGCAGCCAACAGTGCTGTGGCTGACCGTGCCAGTTTTGCAAATGCTCGTTGAGTGCCCATGATTACTCCTTGCCTAGAACAGTGAATAGTAAAACGTTTCCAATAAGAACTACGGCATGGGCAAGAGCAAAAAACAGGCTATAAATCGCAATCGTACTCTGAAAGGCGACCAATGAAAGCCCCTAAATAAGGTTAATAGAATGTGAACTAAATATAACTATAATGCTATTCACTTACAGGCCTGCAAGCTTTTAAAGTGATATCGACCACAGCGCGAAACGAGGCGAGCCCCCCTCGCAGCACCACAGGAGCATCGCTGATACTGACATCGCCATTAAGGATAAGCGCCTGCTCCACGAATATTTCAAACAACCAGTGATGCGGACGCTTGATATCGTCAGCGAGGAAACTGAGTCACCAATAGCTGAACTTAGAGAACGCTTTCTCACCTGCCCGTACAGTAAGGTATTTCACATGCACAAACGACACATTTTCGCCCTCGCACTGACTATTCCAGCGCTGTGCCTTTCGGCGTGCTCCAACGGAGAACCGGAAAAAGCATCGGAGCCGACTACCGTTACAAAAACTGTCACCAGCCCAGAAAGCAGCACAGAATCGACTGCACAATCCACCACCAAGACCTCTAACCCGTCGACACCCCCGACCCAGACAACGGAAAGCCCCGGGGCCACTGGTTACACCGGCGCTCCTACTGGTGAGCCGACAGCTATAAACAAAACAATTTCGCATTGCGCGAAATCCTCGCAGGGTCTTTACGAGCAGGGCACCACCTGGTTTACCGACGGCACCTCCGGTTGGACACAGTATTGCGCCAACAATTTCTATGACGGTCCTTCCACGAACACTGCCCCGGAGCCTCAGAACAACGAGCCATCCCCGTGGGTTCAAGGCCAAATCGACTGGGCTGATTGCCTGAACTCTGGCCATTCCGAGGAAGAGTGCCGCGCGATGTTGAATTAAGAAGCCGCTGTCGCCTTCGCCGAAAAGCACTCGCAGCGGCAGCTACGCCAATTCAATTCAAAGCCACCACCGCCCCCAAAGAAATCCCACAATCCCCTACCGCACGCCCTCCCCAGCCTGCAGCGAAATCGGCGACGCATTGCCCCGCGCCGTCGTCACCGAGAAATTCGCCTTACTTGCCAGGTAGCGGTCATCAGAGGCCTCAATCGGCACTCCGTCCAGCGTGAATGCACGGCGTCGCACACGCAGCAAAGGCGCGCTGACCTGGATCTTCAGCAGTGTAGCATCTTCTTCATTGGCTGGAACTGCGTCAATCGTGCGCGTCGCAAAAGCCTCTAACCCTCCAACCGCTCCAGAACCAGTGCAGCGACTTCATCAATTTTCTCTGCATAGCCAGTACGCTGGTTCAGCTGAGTTCCCCGCACGCCATCGGTTGCTTGCAGGTCTGCAATGGGTGAATGACTATCCTGTGCGGTCGCCGGCATGGAGTACATGTGCGGCACATGCCCAATCAGGTACTGGTCACACGAATGCCCGAGGCTATCGCCAATCCGCTTTGCTTCGTCGTCAAACTTGCCGCGGAAGCGTTCAAAGGCTCCGACAAGCTGTTCTTTACCGTTCGAGCGTCGCTTCACGTATTCCAGCGTTGTGTAGCCAAGGTACTGAAGCCCACGTCCGTCATGCCCGAGCAACCGAAGCTTTCGAGTTTTCTTCGAAATATCTGGCGAGTAGTTCCTCCACTGAGCAAGATTGCCCTCAGAAATTTCGCTGTATTCAGTGACCCAGTCGTTGAACCACTTGGCGAGGTTTCCAAAGGCGTGGAAGCTGAACAAGTCGGTTGACGTAGGAGTGACGAAGGCATCGCAGCCCAAAAGCACGGTGCGATTGAAAGGGCCTAACGACGGTCCCACATCGTAGAAGATGTAGTCGTATCGATCTTCATCTTCCATCGCCACAGCCAACTGCCCGGCCCAGTGGATTCGACGAAAGTCACCGGTCTTCTTGGCTAGCGATGACTGCCATGCGTCACTCATGACATCTTCAATGTTGGAAAGTGCCGGGTGTCCTGGCAGGACATCGACTCCGAACCGCTCCGAGCGCACTGGCCGGATATCGGGCTCGATATCGGTCTCGCCTTCTCGTAGCGGGATGAACAGCGAGTAGACGGTATTAGCCAACGAATCGCGCTCGGCCTGCTCATCATTCTTACTGCTCAGGTAGATTTCCTCGTGCTGTTCTTCAGTCAGCATGAGCTGTGTGGCATTACACTGCGGGTCGCAATCCACATAGAGCACTCGTTTACCCTGACGAGCGAAATAATGGGCGACATTGGTGGAAAGAGTGGTCTTCCCCACTCCTCCCTTGTTGTTGAAGAAACTGAGTGTCCGCATCGGGCTTCCTATTTACGTAAAAACAGTCTCCCGATTGTATAAGACCTGAAGCCCACTCAAGTAACCCCGCAACGACAGGTCACACCCGGCTGTGAGACGCCCTACTCATCCTCTTCGAAAAAGTCGTCATCCAGTTCGTAAAGGGTAATCTCATGTGCTTTTTGGACCGCCACACCATGGTCAAGCATGAGCGCGGAAAGTTTCACGCCATCAATCAGAACGATTGTTCCGTGCCGATAGTTAGCTGCAGCTTCTACTGCCCCGTTGGTAAAGCGGGAAGTTGTGATGAATACACCTTTATTCGCACCGCGAGAATCTAGCGCACCAATGAAGTTTCTTATTTCTCCATTCCCAACGGAATTTGAGTCAGCATAGCGCTTGGCCTGCACATAAACTTTGCCAAGCCCAAGGGCATCTTCACGAATCACTCCATCGACGCCGCCATCATTGGAACGTCCCAGATGCTGCTTCTGCCCGTGGACACCGCCGTATCCCATTGCCCACAGCAGTTCAATAACTGCGCGTTCAAAAAAATCCGGGGTCGAGTCCTGCAGGCGCTGCCGTAGATCGGTGGAAACCTTCGCGTTCCAGTCAGCTTGCGCATCCTCCACCATCTCTAATGGCGATTTTGTCGGGCTAGCCGACGCCTCTTGCCATTCAGCTAGAGTCCCTTCGTTGCGCACGCCTGAGGATGCCGGCAAGTCAGCTGCTGCATTGCCGAAGCTCTTACGCTCCCGAATTTCACTCTGATACTGCTGCCACTTGGGCCACTCCAGCATGTCCTGTTCGGTGTACTCGGTGAGATTTCTTGAATCTACCTGACGGCCGTTATCCGAGATCACATATTGCCCACGCTTGGGCCGGAGCACCAACCCCGCCTGAGCGAATGATGAACACGCCCATGCAATTCGATTTCTATATCTCGGCTGCCCGGATGGGACGGTTTCTTCCATAACCTCAGGCGCCAGGCACATGTGCCTAGCCACATCGTCCCCAAGCTCCGTCAGCCGACGTTCTCTTCCATCGGCTAATACTCGTAGTACGGCGGGGCGAAATTGGTCGATAGTCGGGGTGTTGTCACGTGCCATAGAAGGATTATAAATGCCTAATACCGGCTCGAAATCCATATATCGTTTTTGACTCTGATTTGAAGTCTCCTAGACGAAATACAGCTTTTTAGTTTCCAGCATCCAACCCATATACAATCCGCGCAATCTCCATGTCCACGCCGTGAAATCGTCCTCGGTTTCCGTGATGTCGATCTGTCGGACGCTGTCGCCGGGGACCACGAGGGGTGACCTGGCGCCCCTTGCCCAGCAAGAACCGCAAGAGCCGTTCTCGGATGGGCACGTTTTTGGTTGCCACGCCACCTGGGTCTTCCGGGATGTCCTTGGCGAAATGGAGCTTGAGCCGGTGCTGGATCATCTCCGTCACCTGCTTTCCTTAGGTTGGGGACCGGCCGCTTCGGCTGGTCCTTTCACCCCACTGCCGAGCCGGGCTCGACTGTTAAGCCGCGATTCCTCGACCACCTCGTCACTGCCGTCTTCACTTCGCGGAACAGCTGCGAGACCCGTGCTCGCGTTACTCCCAGATGCCGAGCGACGTCGGCTTGGCTCATGCCCTGCTGGATCATGAGGTCGGTGACAAGCCGATGCAGGTCACTTAGCTGGGCGATTGCGGCATACATGGCCAACAGGTCAGCCGCATGACTGCGAGCCTCCTCGGAGGCAATGAGCGCATCTTCCGGTGTGACCTCCGAGGTGACGGGGTCACGGTCGATCTCGAGCATCTGATCCAACGACCAAGGGTGGGTCGACGGCAGTCGGCACTCGCGACGCTCTCCACAGCCAGCGCCGCACGTACACTCCTTTCTGCCCTTGCCTCAATCACCGCGATGGAACCGATGATTTACCGCTTCTTCAGCGCGCCACAGCTCATCGAGGATCTGCTGCGCATCACGGGGTTCGATGTCCTCGACTGGCTTCTGCGGCTGCCGGGCTCGTTCGTGGCGATCGGTCTCGACCATGACGGCTACATCCTCAGGGTTTAAGAAGTAGGTTTCGGTCTCCGCTTTGTTGCCGCCACAGTTGGCTTCGTGCTTGAAATGGATAGTTAGTGAGGGACGCTGATTGTGTGGGCGCTGCCCTGCCTTGCGATTTCGCATTGGCGTTCTTCTGTCGGATTGAGATCCGCAGGAGTCCGCCGAGCCGAAGAAACGACAAGACGGGCAGGTTCACGCGCCTCAAGCTGAGGTGTTGCGTGATCCATGCCCGTCTAGCGGTTCTGCGGATCGAACTTGTGTGATTGGTGTTCAGTTATGTGTTGGTGTGTTTACGCTCCGGTGATGGCCTGTGTTCATGGCATTCGTGGAAATGACCGACCTCGTCAAACCACAACCGCGACCAGCAGCTCTTGTGGACTATCTCGATGTGTTTGCGAATGTGGTCGACTCGGCAAATCGTTTTGCCTGCCACGTTTTTGACTGTTTCCAATGCCCTCCTTTCATTTACTTGTTCGCTAATCTGCGTACATCGTGGGCAAAAGAGCCTCGAGCTCTTCGCTATTGTTCCTATGCGGCGAGCCCGCCGTTTTTGATCCGAACGCTGGTTGCAAACAGCGAAGTCTCAAAGGTATCGGCAAGTTCGTTAATGACAGCCTTCTTCTGCCACTCGGCAAGATCGCACCAGATGCCAGGAACCAGTCGCTGGTAAGCATCCGAGAAAGGGGTTCGCGGCATGAGGAGCGCCGCTCCGAGATAGTTTGTCTGAAACTCTGCGCGGTCAACCGTGCCGGTGCGCACGTTCTCGAAGGTTGCGATAAAGGGTCGATAGCTGCTCTGAGATGAGTATTTCATCAGCGAATCTCGATAGTAGATGTTTTGGTGCAAGATCAGGTGTGCGCATTCGTGGGCGATAGTGAATCGGGCGCGACTCTCCAGAGAATCCCGTAGCGCCTCATGATCGATAACGATTGTCTCCGCTGGGAATACGATGTCAGCTTTGGCCCCACCTTCGCGAACGATCGATTTCTTGAGGTCCTGGAACACCGACATTCCGAGGATACTTCCATCCAAGGCGAGTTCTTGGTAGTCAATATTGGCGTCGAGCTGAAACTCGGCAAAATGCTCAATATCGAGCGGTATTGCTTCGCGCAGGTGAGCGCCATCGTGGTACTTTGGCAAGCAGTCTTTCCGCCTTCGTTTCAAGCTTTTTCTTGCTGAGGTAGGGTGGCTGGATGGTCACTAGTTTGAATCCCCGCCTTCAATAATGTTGATGATGTTCTCCCACTGCCTGTCGCTGAGATCCCGCTCTTTGGCGCGGCGAAGGGCAACGCGAGCAAGATCGGTTTCCATGATGTAGCCGGACAGATCTGCGGAAACTTGGTTCTCGCGAGCCAATGCGGCGAGGTCAAACATTTGCTCGCTCTCAGCCCTGCTCAGCTTCAGAGCAGTTGCAATCCTCTCCAGCTTGCCATCGGGTGCGGCGCTACGGCCTTTCTCAATATCACTGAGATAAGGCGCAGTCACGCCAATCATGTCAGCGAAGCGTCTCATGGTGTACTCATGCTGTTTGCGACGTTCGGCGACGAATCTCCCGAACTCAAATTGGTCGCTCATGTATCTTCCTAGCGTATTCGCTACCATGCGAACACGCGAATCGAGCGGGCTGCAGGAGGTCTTCTTGGGCGCGTCGTGCGGTCCTTCAGGCTGTCCGGGCAGCTACTCCTTGCGGTTGAGACGATCGTGAATCAGGGGCAAGAGCACGCGGTCAATATCTGCTTTAAACTGTGGGTCGGAGAGGTACTTGATTGCAAAATCCTGGTTCTGGTTCATGCGTTCGAGCACGATGTCTTTGATGCGCTCGTCGTAAACGATGGCGAACATGTCCAGCGAGTTGCGGGCACGTGACTGAACCTCAGGGTCGTCAACCATGTCCTCGGTCAGCTGCTCAATGACTTTGTCCATGTGGGTGAACTCGGTGCCCCAACGGTCGTTGAGCTTGGAGAGGATGTTTGACAAAGTTTCCCTCTCGTCCTCGCTGGCCCCACCCGTATCGGGATTGTTCGACAGTTCGCCTTCCTCATCAGCGAGGTCGATCGAACCTTCGTACACCTGCTGGAGACGGTAGTACTGCAAGGCGACCTCGTCCTCAAGGCTCGGCGCGGGGTCACCGTCGATGTGGAGCTTTCGCACCAGGAGCCTGGCGTATGCGGCAAAGCGGTGGAGGCGCTCGTCGTCGTAGCGGATGATATGTGTCAGGAAGTCATAGTTGCGGGTGAACTTGTTCATCCTTGCCCGCACTTCCAGTTTGTCTTCTTCGTCAAGCTCGTTGAACCGGCCTACCGCCGGGTCAAGGTAGGCGTTGAGCTTGCTGAAGTCGAGATTCGTTTGCTTCTTCTGCTCGGTGAAGAACACCTTGGCAAAACCCTCGATTTCCTTGTCTGTCCACAAATGGTATGAGGCAAGGAAGTGGTACAGGTCGTAAACGATGTTGGGGTCGGTTTCTTCCGTGATGCCTGTCGAGATGTAGTAGTCCTGGAAGGATTTTTGAATGTCCTCTGCGGAATTGACGAAGTCGAGCACGAAGGTGTCGGTCTTTCCCGGGTGCATACGGTTGATTCGTGACAGCGTCTGCACGGCTTTCACTCCGTGGAGTTTCTTATCCACGTACATGGTGTGCAGAAGGGGCTGGTCAAAGCCTGTCTGGTATTTCTCGGCAACCAGCAGCAGCTGGTACTCGCCGGCGGCAAACCGCTCGGGTAGCTCCGCTTCTGGGATCTGGTTGAGCTGTTCTTCGGTGTACTCGGCACCCTCGTCTTCGACCGTTCCAGAGAATGCCACGAGCACTCCAAGGTCGGTGTAGCCTTTCTGCGCAATATAGTCGCGGAAGGCGAAGTAGTAGCGTACCGCGTGCAGGCGAGAGCCGGTGACGAGCATTGCCTTGGCGTTCCCGCCGATCTTGTGGGCAACGTTGGTGAGGAAGTGCTCGATGATGATCTCCGCTTTTTGCCGCAGGTTATACGGGTGCAGGCTCAGATACTTGCCCAGGGCCTTGTTCGCCTGTTTGGTGGAGTACTCGGGGTCATCAGCCGTGGTCTTCCCAACCCGGTAATACGTTTGGTACGTGGTGTAGTTCTTCAGCACGTCGAGAATGAAGCCCTCTTCGATGGCCTGACGCATTGAGTACACGTGGTAAGGGCGTGGAGTAGCATCCGGTACCGGAGTGCCGAAAATCTCTAGTGTCTTCTGTTTCGGCGTCGCAGTGAACGCGAAGAACGACAGGTTCTGCTGGCGTCCCTGTGTGCGCAGCTCCTCGGCGATCTGCTCATCAATCTCGAGCTGTTCCGCTTCTACCTGGGCTTCGGCGGCCGCGTAGCGTTCAAGCAGGTCCTCCTCGGACTCCTTGCCAGCAGTGGCGGTGTCTGCGAGCACTTGCTTGAGCTTCTCCGACGCCTCGCCTGTCTGTGACGAGTGAGCCTCATCAACGATTACGGCGAAGCGCTTACCAGTCGTCGCCACATTGCTCACGTCGACAAAGGGGAACTTCTGCAACGTGGAGATAATGATCTTCGCACCATCGGCGAGCGCCTCTGTTAGTTGGCGCGCGTTCTTGTCTACCCTCACCACCACGCCAGCGGTGTGGTCCATCGCGTAAATCGTATCCTGCAGCTGTTTATCCAGCACGCGCCTGTCTGTGATCACAATGATCGAATCAAAGACTGCGCGCTGCTGGTCATCGTGCAGGTTCGACAGGTGGTGGGCGAGCCACGCAATAGTGTTCGACTTGCCTGACCCGGCCGAGTGCTGCACCAGATAGTTCTTTCCTGCACCGTGGATTTTGGCGTCGGCCACGAGCGCACGCACGGCGTCAAGCTGGTGGTAGCGCGGGAAGATCAACTTGTCTTTGCGCCGGTCGCTCTCGTGCGGAATGAACTGGACGAACCGATGGAGAATATCCAGCAGGGAATCCTTCGCCAAGACCTCCTCCCACAGATAGGAAGTCTTGTACTTACCTGGTACTGGCGGATTCCCAGCACCATTTTCAAAGCCACGGTTAAACGGCAAAAACACCGTATCCATCCCTGCCAGCTTGGTAGTCATCCACACCTCGTCAGTATCAACAGCGAAGTGCACCAACGCGCGGCGGTTCAGCCCGAACAATACCTCAGAGGCGGGCCGAGAACGCTTGTACTGGTCAACAGCATCCCTATAGGTCTGGCCGGTGAGCTGATTCTTCAACTCCATCGTCACCACCGGGATACCGTTGACAAACAACACGGTGTCAACGGAGTTGGAATTCTTCGTCGAGTAGTACAGCTGACGGACCACTGTCATTCGGTTCGCCCAGTACTTCTCTGCCAGCAGCTCGTTGAGGTCAGAACCGGGGGCGAAGAAAACGAGCTTGAAGCGCGCACCAAGATCTTCCACTCCGCGACGCAGCACCTCCACGACGCCGCGCTTGTCGAGCTCGCGAGCAACGCGCTTGCAGAACTTCTCCCCAGCCCTCGCGCCATGAATGCGCTCTAGGCGCTCCCACTGCTGAGGTTGGGTCTCGCGCACAAAATCGAGCAGATCCTGCGGGTACAGGCCGAGCTGCTTATCAAAACCGGCCGATGGCCTTGATTCGTAGAGGTCGAACTCGGAAGGGCCGACGTGAGTCAACCAATACTCGATCTCATCTTCAAACCTGCGCTCCGACGTATCCATCACGCCACCTCTCCCACACGTACCTTGCCCGTCACGGCATCATTAATAATTTGCTTGCGATATTTGCCCAAAAGCTCAATTTGCTTACGGATGCCGGACACTGTGGAATCAATCTCCGACATCTTGCCGTCAAGATAGTCGGCAATGAGACGTTGCTCTACGTGCGGAGGAACAGGGATTGGCAAAGAAAGAAACCGTGAGAATGTTATGGTTTTCCGAAGCGAGCGATAAAAAAGCTTCCAGAGCTTGCGATCATCGAACGCGTGAAGCCAGTAACTAACAAACCGTTCGTCCCCGTTTACCACACGAAACACATCATAGGCTCCGGTAATCATCCCCTCGACCGACGAAAGCCCCACCGTACGCGGAGTTTCATCCATATCAAAAAGACACATGACAATATCGCCAGCAATTACTTCTTGATAGTCTTCGAACGAGGCAGGAAACTTTCCTTTTCCAGATTCAACATCCCTAACAGTCACGCCTGGCTTACCCATTGACAGCAGCTGGTATTCACCCCAACGATTACCCACCGGGCGAACCCAACGCCGCATTACTCTTTTTTGAGCTTCTAATGACCAGTGTTCCGGAATTCTGCCAATCCATTCGATGCCGCTGTCCTTCATTGGCACATCCGGATTGAGGCCGCGAGTCACCGTACGCGCAATCAACTCCCGCCGATACCGTTCGAGCAACTCAACCTGGCGCACAAGCTTCTCCACAAGCGCGTCAATCTCAGAGGTTTTTGATTCTATGAATTTGGCTATGATGCGCTGTTCTTCAATTGCCGGGTGTGGCAACGGAAAGTTCAGAAACGTTTGTGCAGGAAGCCTCCAACGTCCCATGTTGGAGACACCCTGGCCATACTTGTAATACACGCGACGTGTGTAGAGGCTCTGGAATACGTACGAATAGAACGGGCCGTGAACGCAACTAGGTTCAATTGGGGCAAAGACACGATAATCAGGGCTGGTAAGCCCGTCGTATTGCGATTGGTCTACCCAACCAGTCAGAAGGTCCATTGAGTTCATGGCAAAGTCGCCAACGAATACCTCTTGGTATCCGTCATAGGTCCCAGCCATCTGGCCTTCGTTTTCAGATATATTCTTCGGTCGGATTCCCTGCTGAGTGATGGATAGAATAGTCTGCTCTTTATGGGGAACCTGTCGTTTCAAAATCCTGAACAATTGTTTGGTTTTGACCGCATCCCATTCTGCGGGCAGATCGCCGATCCATTCGTCGAGTTGGCCTTGCATCACTTCACCTGCTCGCTGAACAGTTTCGCGATGTCCGTTTGGACGCTGGCGGAGAGAGCTTGAATCTCGGTGAGGGTTTCGACAGGGTCGCCGAGCTCTTCATACTTGTAGAAGTAACGAGTAAACGGGATCTCGTATCCGATCTTGGTTTTGTCGTGGTCTATCCATGCGTCGGGGGCATAGGGGATCACTTCGCGCTGGAAGTATGCCTCGATATCCTCTCGGAGCAGGATCTGCTCGGTATCGCGCATGTCCGGGTCTGGCTCAGGGTTACCTTTCGCATCGACGCAGATGTCCGCGGAGGGGTTCTTTGTGCCAAGCTCGGCAACAATCTTGCGTAGCAGTGCGATGCCGATTTTCTCACCGCGTTCTTTGATGCCTTTACGGAGGAGGTCAGTGAACTCGTCCCGGTTGAGGTACATGTGCTCAGCATCGAG
The DNA here is from genome assembly GCF_001812845.1 of Corynebacterium sp. HMSC065H09. Lineage (NCBI taxonomy): Bacteria > Bacillati > Actinomycetota > Actinomycetes > Mycobacteriales > Corynebacteriaceae > Corynebacterium > Corynebacterium sp. HMSC065H09. The sequence goes on along the minus strand of NZ_KV810589.1, from coordinate 16,681 downwards.
GGACTCAAGGGTGGCGATGATCGCTGCCTGTACTCGCTTGCCTGCCTCGATTTCTTCGGTGCGTGCTGGCTCGGTTCGTTTTCTCGATGTGGCTAGGTCAGTAAAAGGCTTGGCGTCCTTGAGTGCTTCGAGCGTCTCCGGGGTGGCTTGGAAACTCAACCGTAGTGGACGCTCCACGACAACTTCTTGGTAAGCAAAGTCCTCGGTGTCAAAGATCTTCGACACCTCAGTTTCCCGAAAGCCTCCATAGATGCGAGTGATATCGGCGATGTGCTCGGGCGTGAGTTCCTTGCGCTTTTCACCCAGGGGTTTGCGCATTCGCTGAAAGTAACTGGTCGCGTCGATCAGTTGCACCTTGTGCTTGCGGCGACGTTCCTTCTTATTTGAAAGAACCCAGATGTAGGTGAGGATGCCGGTGTTGTAGAACATCTGATCGGGTAGCGCGATGATCGCTTCCAACCAGTCATTTTCAAGGATCCAGCGGCGGATCTCAGATTCGCCCTGCCCGGCTCTGCCTGTGAAGAGGGGCGAGCCATTGAATACGATGCCAATCCGTGTGCCAGGAGCATTCACGAAGTCCTGTGGATCGTAGGGCTTCATCTTCGAGATCATGTGCTGCAAGAAAAGAAACGAGCCGTCTGAAACACGAGGCGTTCCAGCGCCGAAGCGACCCTGGTACCCCTTTCGTTCAGCTTCTTCATGAATCGGGCCAGCGTACTTCTTCCAATTCACACCAAAAGGTGGATTGCACAGCATGTAGTCAAAGCGGAGGCCCGCCGTCTGGTCATTGGTCAGCGAGTTACCAAAGTAGATGCGTTCCTGGCGTTCGCCCTTGATCATGATGTCCGACTTCGCCACCGCATACGTCTGCGGGTTGAGCTCTTGTCCGTAAACCTCGAGGCGGGCAGTGTCATTCAGATCCTCAACATGCTGCGCAGCGATCGAGAGCATTCCACCGGTGCCGACCCCGGGGTCATACAGCGACGCCATAGCACCGTCTGCACAAAGCCGGTTAATGTCTTCTTCTGGATTGAAGAGAAGATTGACCATCAAGCTAATGACTTCGCGCGGGGTAAAGTGTTCACCAGCGGTTTCATTCGACAGTTCGGAGAACCGGCGGATGAGCTCTTCGAAGATGTAGCCCATCTGGTCGTTACTGACTACGTCAGGATGAAGGTTAACCTTTGAGGACGTGAACTCGCTGAGCACCTGATAGAGCAGGCCTGCTTTGTCGAGGCGTTCGATGACGTTGTAGAAGCTGTACGCCTCCATCACTTCACGCGCGGCAGGCGCGAACGCTTGCACGTAGTAACTCAAGTTCTGCTCAAGATTGTCCGGGTCATCTAACAAGGTCTTGAGCGTGAAGTTCGACGTATTCCACAACGGGTAGCCCGTAGCCTTGGCGTACTGCAGCTCCTTGATCTTGCTTGGAACTGAGGTTGCCTTGATGTTCAGGACTGCTTGCTTCGTATCCACGAGAACGGAATCGAGGCGGGTCAGCACAGTGAAAGGTAACACGACATCGCCGTACTCGTGTTCCTTATAGTCGCCACGCAGAATCTCGGCGATGTTCCAAATCAAAGCAACGTGGCTCGTAAGTCTGTCAGTGCTCACTCGGGTCAATTCCTTCACTCATCAGTCGCTCGTAGCGTTCGTTCGAGATCACCACGGCAATCGGTTTTCCGTAGCGCAGAACGTAAGCAGGCTCGTCCTTGTCGGCCACCTCCTTAATCAGGCGCGATGCCTGACCACGCGAAAGATCACCGATGTTAATGTGACGCATCGGAACCTTGCGCTTCTTGATCGCCATGAGTCTCCCTGTCGTTCATACGAGCCGATTTTAGTGTCCCACACAAGCTGGGTTCATGGACGGAAAACGCGGCATCTTTACATGTAAATTCCCACAAATAGTTACATGTAAATATGAACGGGAATGTTTATAAGATAACCGCGGCTATTTCTCCGGTTATCGGGTGAGCATCTTTCTTCCTCCAAGAGCCCCAACAACCCCAACCTGCCCCGCAGCGTCAGACACAGCGTCCACACGTTTCACAGCAGGGTCGGCGCCCCAGCGGTCATCAGGCAGAGCACTGACACCTTCGCGGCCAAAGCCATCGGTCCCCACCACTACGTGACCAGCCACGTCATCACCGGCACCAAACCCCTCAGCCAGCGCCACCGCCAGATCCGCAACCAAGCCAGCGCCAAACTCCGAGTCCTCGCCCTTATCAATCGCAGCGCGCGAGACAGTGCCGTGATTACCAACAATCACAATGCCAGCGGCCGGACGCAGAGTCCCTTCGTCATACTCGACAAAACCGCCGCCCTTCAGAGCCTCCAACAGTAGCTTTCGGTCCGCAGCAGAAGCCCGCTCTCCCCCATCTTTATCCAGCTCCAACACCGGAGCCAATGCCTGGCCAGCCTGGCGACCCGGCTCGCGGCGCTCCGGGTCCAGCTGCACATCGGCCGGCAGCGAGGTAGCAACCGTGTCCTTCAACTCATCCGCACCAGCGGAAGAGAGGAACTTATCGGTCAGTTTCAGCACGCCCGCATCGGGAGCGCCAGCAGCGCGCAGGGTCTCGGAAACCCGTGCAAGCTGCTCATCCGTGGCATCCGGCGTGGCGACAACAAGGACCGGTACATCCTTCAAAGAGTCCTTGACAATCTCCCCGACGATGGGCTCGATTATGCGATTGGCTTCATCGGCACGTGCTTGCTGTGCATCGGCACGTGCGACAGCCTCATCGCGCTCAGAGGCGGCACCGGTACCGAAATCAATGCCAGCACCAGCGGGGTTCAGCACATAAGAACCCAGCGCAGCACCTGCCGCAACACCGAGGGCAGCACCTGTCACACCGGCTGTAAACTTCCCGCTCCTGCGCTTCTTCGCCATCGCCTGTCCCTTTTCCTTTCGCCGACGCCTCAACCGGCTCTGACAGCCGAAACTTTAGGCGCTCATAGTGCTCGAATACCGCTAAAACTACTTAAACAGCCCCTGGAACCACAGTGCAATGGAGTTCCAAGTATCAATCAGATTCTCGCTGACAGAACCATCACCGGAGGTACCAGCGATAGCGAAGATCACCGCGACGGCCACAAAGATAGCCAGGATTGCCCAGGCCACACCGAAACCACGGCTATTGACTTGGTAGAGGTCGGCGACCATGCGACCGTCGACAAGCTTCTCCCCGACCTTCAAACGCGACAGCAACGCCGACGGCACACCACTTTGGTTCTCAGCGTGGTAGATGCTGTCGATGTTCTGCGGGGCGCCGACGGAGACGACCATGTCGGCCTCGTGATGCGCGGCGAATACCAGCGCCAGGTCAGTGGCGGAATCGGACAGCGCCGGGAAGGTCATGGCACCAATGCCGAGGTCCTGGATGCGCTCCAGGCCCACCGCGTGACCGTCCGGGTCGGCAGGCAGAATCACGCAACCAGCGGACCGCAGTGCCTCGGAGTTGATGTTCTCCGGATCGCCGATGATGTAGTCCGGCTCGTACTTCAGGTCGAAGAGCGTGTCGGCGCCTGCATCGACGCCAATCAGCAGCGGTTCGTACTCGCGGATGAAATTCTTCAGATCTTCCAGTGTCTTGCGGTGTCCCTCACCGGGGCTGACCACAACGACCTTGCGGCCGTGCAGTGGCTCTGTCTCGTCCGGAATGCCCAAGCCATCGATGTAGAGCGGAGACTCGGTCTTGGCGAACTCCACCAAGTTGCCGGAGAGCGCCTCCAGGCGGTCGACCATACTGGTGCGCCCCTCATCGAAGGCGCGCTCGAGCTCGTCCTGGTCGACCTCGTCGCCCTGCCCAATCAGGCGGTCACCGTGGTAGAGCTTGCCGTCGTCAAGCCTGCCGTTCTTGCCGTCCTTGAGCTTCTCAAAGACCTCGTCGCCGACGTTCTGCACCATCGCAATGTCGGCGTCGCGCATCATCTGCGGGCCGTAATTCGGCACAAAACCCGTGGTAAACGCGCCGGTGTTCACCACTGCGGCGACCTTGGCATCAATCAACTGCTGTGCCAGTGGACGCGAGATATCCGGCGCATCGATCACCACGATGTCACCTTCGCCCATGCGCTTCAGCGCACGATCCAGGCGGGAACCATCCCGCACAGTCCCCGAAATGCCAGGAAGATCTTTTTCGTTCCGAGAGAACAGACTCATGGCACTTAGTGAAACATAAGTGCAGCTACTTGGCCGCGAAGGCGCGCCGAGCTTGATCCAGAAGATCTTGCGCGTGCGCACGTCCGGAGTCCGAATCGTCCAAGCCCGCCATCATCCGCGCGAGCTCGTCAATCCGCTCCTCGTCGCCCAGGCTCGTCACCTTCGACGACACCGCACCCGAACGCGCATCCTTGCTGACCACCAAGTGGGTATCCGCAAACGCCGCCACCTGAGGCAAGTGCGTGACGACGATCACCTGGTTGTTCACCGCCAACTGCTTCAGGCGCTTGCCAATTTCCACAGCCGCGCGCCCACCAACACCGGCATCGACCTCATCGAAAACCATTGTGTGCCCGGCCTGTCCTTCGGCGAGGACAACTTCCAATGCCAGCATGATGCGAGAGAGCTCACCGCCGGATGCGGATGAGGCCAGCGGGCGTGGCTCGGCACCTTCGTGGGCTCGGAGCTTGAACTCGATGTTGTCCACGCCAGCGGGGCCAAAGGTGTCGGCCTTCGTGATCTCCACTACCAGCGAGGTGTGCGGCATGGACAGGCCCTTGAGTTCCTTGGTCACGGACTCTTCCAGGTGCTTCGCGGCCTTTGCGCGGGCCCTGGAGAGCTTCCGCGCGGTGGTGCCGAGCTTCTTCTCCGCGGTTTTGATCTCCGCGGTGAGCTTGTCCAGCGCTTCGCCGGAGACATCCAGCGTGGCGAGCTTGCGCTCTGCCTTGTCCCGCCAAGCCAGGACACCGGCGATGTCCGGGGCGTACTTACGGGTGAGATTCTTGATCTCCACCTGGCGCTGCATGAGCTTGTCCAGGGACTCGGTTTCCTCCGGCAGGCCGGAGAGAAACGCACCGAGACCAGCAGAGATCTCGGAGAGCTGGCTGGTCAGCTCATTGAGCTGGTTGGAAAACTCGGTGAGTTCCTCGTCATCTGCGGCGGCGAGCTCGTTTGCTGCGGCACCGAGGAGTTCAGCGGCACCGGAGTCCTCGGTGGCAGCATCCATACCGGTAGTGCTCACGGCAGCGGCACCGTCAATGGCGGCAAGCGCCACGGCCGCCGCGTCGCGGAGACCGTCCAGGTCCTGCATGCGGCGGATCTGGGAGGCGAGGTCCTGGTCCTCATCCGGCTCGGGTGAGACTGCGTCGATTTCTTCGATCGCGAAGCTGAGCTGGTCGGCACGCATGGCCAGCTCACGGCGCTTGGAGGTCTTCTCTTCCAGTTCTTTGGCCAGGGAGCGCCAGTGTGCGCGCTGCTGACGGTAAGTTTCCAGCGTTGGCGCGATGGTGTCGGCATCCATGCGGTCGATGGCCGCGCGCTGCTCATCGGCGCTTTGCAAGCGCAGCTGATCGTTCTGGCCATGAATGGCGATGAGGCGCGTGGAGACATCCGCCAGTGCCGCAGCCGACGCACCGCGACCGCCAACCCACGCCCGGGAGCGCCCCTTCGCGGAGACCTGACGAGCAAGCAGGTACTCGTCATTCTCATCGCGTTCGCCGCCGAGTTCAGAAACCACAGCATCGATGGTCGCTGACTCTTCCTCCGAGAGGTGCTCGGTGGACACGCGACCTTCCACCAACGCCTTGTCTGCGCCGGTGCGCACGCGGCCGGCGTCGGCACGCGCGCCACAGAGCAACTTGAGACTGGTGACCACCATGGTCTTACCCGCACCGGTTTCACCTGTCAGTACGGTCAGGCCTGGGCTGAATTCAAGCGTCGCGTCCGGGATAACGCCGAGGTCGCGGATGGAAATCTCAGTCAGCATGGCGCCTGCAATCAGTCCTTCCCTTGAAGTGTGGGGTCTCGTTTGCCGTGTTTAGGGGCTATTGGGCTTCGGCGGGGCCGCGCCACCCGGACGTCGGCAAGCGGAACTTGTGCACCAGACGATCGGCGAACGGCTGATCGTCCAGACGCACCCAGCGCACCGGTTGCGCGCCGCGCTCGATTTCGATGCGGCTGCCCGGCGGCATGGTGATGTTGCGGAAGCCGTCGAGCCCCGCGACCGCCTCGGCGGTGTCGTGGTTGGTCTCAATGGCAATGGTCGAATGCGGGGAGATCACCAGCGGGCGAGAGAACAACGCGTGGGCGTTGTTGGGCACGACCAGCATGGCGTCGAGCTCTGGCCAGAGTACGGGGCCTCCTGCGGAAAAGGCGTACGCGGTGGAGCCGGTCGGCGTGGAAATCAGTACACCATCGCAGCCGTAGGAACTCACCGGACGGCCATCGACTTCCAAGATGACATCCAGCACGCCACGGCGGTTGACGTTTTCGATACTGACTTCGTTCAGCGCCCAGCCAGAGCCAATGACGCGGCCGGTGGTGTCACGGACGGTGGCGCGGATGGTCATGCGGTCTTCGATGCGCCAGGAACGCTTGATGACGCGGCTAATCGCCTCGGTCATGGACTCCTGCTCCCACTCAGCGAGGAAGCCCACGTGCCCCATGTTGATGCCGAGCACCGGCAGGTCAGCCGAGTGCGCAATGTCTGCGGCACGCAGAAAGGTGCCGTCGCCGCCGAGGACGAGGACGAGTTCGCATCCCGACGCCGCCTGCGGAGAATGCCAGTAGCGCGGGTACTTGCCGAGCGTTGGGTGCGCGGCCAGCGCCTCCGGGTTCTTACCGGCCAGCACGCGGATGTCGATACCCGCGGCCTCAAGCAGCTCGGCCGCCTCGGCGGCCATTTCCAGGTTGGCGCTACGGCCGGTGTGCGGAACCAGCAGAATCTCGCGCTTGCCGGCGCTGGTCTTGGGCTTGCTTTCCCGTGAGTGAGTCTTCGCGCTAGTCATTGTGCGGCCCCTCCTCAACAGCCTTGGCGATGGCCGCAGCCATAGCCTCATCACCAATATCGCTGGCGCCGCCGTCTTTCACCAGCCACAGGAAGAACTCCACGTTGCCGCTCGGACCCGGCAGCGGGCTGGCCACGGCTGCGCGGAAGGACAGCCCCAGAGTGCGGGCGTACTCGGCGACTTCCTGGACAACTTCCTGACGCAGTGCATCGCTGCGCACGACTCCACCGGAGCCAAGGCGCTCCTTACCCACCTCGAACTGCGGCTTGACCATCGGCAGCAGGTCAGCGCCCTCGTCGAGGCAGGAGACAATCGCTGGCAGCACCAGCTTCAAAGAAATAAAGGACAGGTCGCCGACCATGACATCGGCTGTGCCGCCGAGAATCTCGGGGGTCAGCGTGCGGACATTAGTTCGGTCGAGCACAACCACCCGCGGGTCATCCTGCAAGCGCCAAATCAGCTGACCGTAGCCGACATCGACGGCGTAGACGGTGTCGACATCGCGGCGCAGGCACACATCGGTGAAACCCCCCGTGGAGGCACCGGCATCCAGCACTTTCCGGCCCTTCAAGTCCAGCCCTTGCGGTTCGAAAGCTTCCAGCGCGCCGAGCAGCTTGTGTGCTCCGCGCGACGCCCAGTTCTCGTCTTCTTCCAGACCACTGACGCGAATGGACACGTCCCCTGTCACCGCAGTCGCCGGCTTAGAGGCGACAAAACCACCGACCTCTACTCGGCCGGCTTTAATCATGTCCACTGCCGCTTCACGGGAGCGAGCAATCTTCCTTCGCACCAACTCCGCATCGAGCCTGCGCTTAGGAGCTTTCTTTGCCACCGCGTTCACTTTCCTTCCCTGCGTGACGAGCCCAGGGCCTCATACAAAATCTCATGCGCCCGCTCAAACTGCGCGACTCTCTCCTGCGGCGTCGGGGCAGGTGCTGACAGTGCGGCCGCCACCTGCTCGCGGACGTCCTCCGGAGTTACCTCACGCGCGCCGGGCATCGCCGCCGGGCTAGGCGCAGGGCTCGGTACAGATGCAGGGCCGGGTTTCGGCCCCGGCACAGGACCAGCGCCCTGCCCCGGCTTCGGTGCAACCTCACTCATCGGCTATCACTTCCGCCAGGCAGCCAGCGCCGCCTCAGCAGCCGGGCCCTCCGCGCGGACCTGCGCGACCTCGACTGCGCCAGCACGACCAGCCTCAGAGTTCCACACCACATCTACGACCGTCAGCAGAGCCGCCACCGCGGCCTCCGCCGGGTTCACCAACCGAAGATCTTCCATGTCACCGCCAGAAAGAACGATGACACCGGCCTCCGCGTCGTCGTAACGCGCGGTGAAACCAGCCTGCGGAGCCGGACGTGCCTGATCCAGCTCACGATTCAGCGCAGTCATGTCAGCACCGATGAGCGTCGGGCGGTGCTCAGGCGGCGCCGCAACGACATCCATATGCGTGGAAACGCCTGTGACCACCATAAACGTGTCCATCTTTGCCGCATTTCCGCCCGCGATGTCGGTGTCGAGGCGATCCCCAATCGCCAGCGGATTCTTCGCGCCCACACGCTCCGCCGCCTTAATAAACATCGGCGGCTTCGGCTTACCCGCCGACAGCGGCGCCACGCCCGTGGTCGTAGAAATCGCCGCAGCGACCGAACCATTACCAACCAGGAAACCGCGCTCCGACGGCAGCGTCGTATCCAAATTCGACACCAGGAAGCGCGCACCTCGCGACACCGCCAGCGCCGCCTCCGACATCTGCTTCCACGTCATCTCACGGTTGAGCCCCTGGAACACCGCCGCAGGGTTGTCATCAGCGGAATCCACGAGGTTGTACCCCGCCTCACGAGCCAACTGCTTAAACGACTCCGCACCCAACACAAAAACGTTCGAGCCCGGCTCAATGACCTCCGCCGCCATCTCAATGGCCGCCTGCGCCGACGTCATCACATCGTCCGCGTGAACGTCATAGCCCAGCCCATTGAGCTGATCCGCCACCGTCTGCGGCGCGCGCGAGGCATTGTTGGTAATAAACACCATCGGCAGCGCCGCCTCAGTCAGCCCCTCCAGCGCGTTCGGAATCGCCGCGCCACCCTCGTAAATCGTGCCATCCAGATCCAGCAGAGCGGCATCATAGGAAGAAGCGACAGAAGCCATGGGGGTTCATTTCTCCTTTTACGAAATAGGAACGCTTTACGACGAATTGTAGATGCGCAGCCCGATTGCGCCAGCGGTGCGTTAGCGGTGGCTGATGTTGCGAGCCGGCAGCTGGGCTGATTACTTGCTCAGCTCTTCGATGCGCTCACGAGCATCGAGCATCTGGTCCACATCGATCTTGGCGCAGCGGGTAAACCACACCTTGGCATCATCTTTACGACCGGCCTCCACCAGCGCATCAGCGTAGGCGTAGAACAGACGAGCTGCTTCGAAGTCCTCGCGGTCCGGGTTCAGATCCTGGGTCTCCAGCTCAACCAGAGCCTCATCGATCTGGCCCATATCTCGGCGAGCACCGGCGGCGACGATAGCCAGCTCAGTCTTGGACTCGTTGTCCAGCTGCTTGGCTTCCTCGGAGCGAGCCAGCTCGATGGCCTTCTCTGGGCGGCCGAGGCCGCGCTCACAGTCCGCCATGACCGCGAGCATGCCCGGGCCACCGGAGATGCGGCGAGCCGCACGCAGCTCCGCCAAAGCTTCCTTCCACTCACCTGCGTGGTAAGCGGCAACACCAGCGGTCTCACGAACGACACCGACGCGACCAGCGCGGTCCTTCGCTGCGCGGGCGTGCTCCAGGGCACGCTGCGGGTCTTCAGCCATCAGGATTGCGGACATAATCATGTGACGAGCAACCTTGTCGGCGTTGTCCTTAGCCAGGCTCTTCAGATCCTGGCGCACGCTCGGGTCGAGCTCGTCTGCGCGAATGTCATCTGGCAGCTTCGGCTCGTTCTTACGGGCCTCAATGCGCTCCTCGCGGAAGCCTGGGCGCTGCGGACCGGTGCGGTGCGTACGCTTCTCATCCTGGAAGCGGCCACCACGGTTGGAGCGACGTGGCTTGCCACCACGACGGTCGAAGTTGCGACCTCCCTGGCCACCGCGCCCGCCCGGGCCGCGACGATCATTGCGGTCACCACGGTCGTTCCGGTCAAAGCTGCGCTCGCCACGATCGTTGCGCTCATTACGATCATTGCGGTCGTAACCGCGGCCACCGCGACCACCACGGTCATCGCGGTTGTAACCACGACCGCCACGGCCTCGACCACCTGGGCCACCACCCTGTCCACGACGATCGTTGCGGTTGCGCCCGTTAAAGCCGCCCTCGCCACGACCATGGGAACGGTTAGACCCGCGGTTTCCGCGATTTCCTCGGCCTTCGCCGGAACGAGGACCTTCGTGCTCAGCCATGAAGTCGGAGCTCCTTATAAGTAATGAGTAAAAGAATTTATGTGTTTTCAGGCTACCAGTAACCCCGGATTGCCTGGTGGTCTACCTAAAAGACCAAACTTTCATACTACCGCTAAGACCTGCCCACATTCCAGCCCAGCAAACGTGCGGAACCTGTGGCCTTCCCCACTGCTTGGGACAAATCCCAGACAGCCAGGCCAACCCAGTCGTCAGTGGTGAACTGCGCGGTGGCGGTGGTTCCCTCGATGCGGAGCTCATGTTCGGCATCCGAAAGCCCGTCTGGCACGGCGAGGTTGGCGCCCAGGGCGTCGTTAAGCAATGCCTTGAGTGCGCGGGCATTACCCTGCTCAGCGCGATGTGCGGCGCGGCGGAAAATGGTGAGCGCTTCCTTGGCGGCGTCCTCGGGTGTCACGGTGGTGTCGACGGCGAGGTCAAAGAGGCCTTCCTGCTCGAAGGTTGCGGCCTTGGGCGTCTTGGGCTCGGAACTAGGCGCGGCGGGCGCGGTTTTTGTCGGCGCCGCATTCGTCTGCGCGCGACTACCCGCGCCAGCGAACCCTGGCCCCTCGGGTACGGCGGTGCCCTTCTGATACGCAGTGGCGGCGGCGCGGGCGCGCTGATCAGCGGCCTCGTTCATGTCGTGGCCGGAGTGCCCCTTAACCCACTCGAGGTGAATATTACGGCCGACGAGCAGCTGGTCGATGTCCTGCAAAATGTCGACGTTGAGGACAGGTTTACCGTCGCGCTTCTTCCAGCCCTTGCGCTTCCATCCCGGCATCCACTTAGTGACGGAGTTAATCACATACTGCGAATCACACAGTACGAAAAGCGGCTCGTCGGGAATGTGCGCGGTGGCGCGGAGCAGCTCGGCAAGAGCGGTGAGCTCGCCGCGGTTATTGGTTCCCTCTTTCCATCCGCCGGCGGCCCAGCAGCTGTCGTCGATATACCAGCACCACCCGGCAGGTCCGGGGTTGTGCAGAGCGGAACCGTCAACGGCAGCAGTAATAGTCATGAGGCTAGATTGTATCGGCTGCGTGGGACCGGCCAGGAATTGCCTTAAGAGCCGTAGCAGGCGACCGGTCCGTGCGGACCCTCGACGATGTCAATCTGGGTATTGAAGATTGGGCTCAGAACCTCCGAACGCATCAGCTCTGCGGTTGGGCCGTGCTCGACAATCTGGCCATCCTTGACCGCACAGATGTAATCGGCGTAGCGAGCCGCGAAATTGATGTCATGCAACACCACCACCATGGTGCGCCCCAACTCGCGCACTGCAGTGCGCAGGTACGACATGATGTCGACCGAATGAGAAATATCCAGGTTGTTCAACGGCTCGTCGAGAAGCACGTAATCCGTCTCCTGGCAGAGCACCATTGCGACATACGCGCGCTGACGCTGCCCACCGGAGAGCTCGTCGAGGTAGCGGCCCTGGAGCGCCTCAAGATTGAGGAACTCGATGTACTGGGAGATGATGCGCTCGTCCTCAGCGGTCAGGCGCCCCTGGCTGTACGGGAAGCGGCCGAAACTGACCAGCTGGCGCACGGTGAGACGCGTGACGAAGTGGTTGTCCTGGCGCAGAATCGACAGCACCTTCGCCAGATCCTTCGACTTGGTCTTGCCCACGTTGTATGGACCGACGTTGATGTCACCGGAATCGACGGCAAGGAGGCGGCCAATCATAGTCAAGAGCGTGGACTTGCCCGCGCCGTTCGGACCGATTAGAGCCGTGATCGCGTTGGTTGGAATTTCCAGGTCAACGGGGCCAATTGACACCTCGCTGGTATAGCTCTTGCTTACACTGTCGAGGAGAATCATAGCCGTCCCTTCTTCAAAACGACATAGAGGAAGATCGAACCGCCAACCAGCTCGATGATGATGGACACCACGCCCTGGGCATAGAAAACGTGATTAAGGATGAAATACGCACTGGCCAGCGTGACGTAGCCGATTAGCGCCGCCATCGGCAGCACAAAACGATGGTCATAGGTATCCGCAGCCTGGTACGCAATGGTCGCGACCAGGAAGCCGAGGAATGTCATCGGGCCGACCATAGCCGTCGATACTGCCATCAGCACGGACACCGCAACCAGCACGGTGATGGACCGAACCTGGTAATTCACGCCCAGATTCGTCGCGACTTCACGCCCCAACGACATGACATTGAGGGCCCGCGAATGCAGCGCAATCACCACGATTGCCGCGATCACCAGCGGGATCGCCACCGGGAAAAACTCCGGGTCCGCGTTGTTGACAGAGCCGAACAGCCGCGCCGTCAGCAGGTCAAAATCCGAAGGCGTCAGCATGCGCTGCATAAATGTCGATACCGAGCCCAGCCCGCCACCGATAACAATGCCCACCAGCAGCATGCTGTGCATATCCGCGCCCTGCCCAGTCAACAGCCACGCATACAGCACCAGCGACAGCCCCACCATCAGCACGAGCTGCAGCACAAACGCCCCAACCGAGCCGGCATTCATCAGACCCGTCGCCCCGAAGAAGTACACCGCAGCGGTACTGATAGCCACGTACAGCGCTTCAAACCCCATAATCGACGGCGTAATAATTCGGTTATTCGCAATCGACTGGAACGCCACTGTCGCGACGGCATGGCAGCAGGCAACCACGATCATGGCAATTACGGCATCAAGACGCCGGCGCGCAATCAGCCAAAAACCATCCGTACCGAACGGCAACGGGTTGTCCCACGCAAGCAGGCCCGCCGTAAACAACACCGCCAGGCCCGCCAGCGCAGCAATGATAATCCAGTACCTGCGCGCCGCGGCGGCCGTGCTAAACGACGTCGTTTGCGGCCCGGCCTGGTCGGCCACCGTGTGAGTTGAACTGAGATTAAGCACGACGCCGCTCCACAATCAGATAGACGAAGATGGCAGCACCCAGGATGCCGAGAATCACCGATACCGGAATCTCGAACGGGGCGATAATGACGCGGCCAATCAGGTCCGCAATCGTCACAATGGCAATGCCCACCAGGCATACCCAGGGAAGATTGGAGCGCAGATCATCGCCACGGAACATGGAGACGATATTCGGGACGATGAGCCCCAGGAATGGGAGGTTGCCCACCACGACGGTGACCAAACCTGTTGCGATTGCAATCAGCCCCGTTCCCAGGAACACGATTCGCTTGTAGTTCAGACCGACGTTGGTGGCAATGTCCTCACCAAGCCCCGCAACCGTTAACCGATCGCTGAATACGAAGACGATTGCAACCACGATGACGACCAGCCACAGGAATTCGTACTGCCCTTTATAAATGGCAGTAAAAGAGCCTGCGAACCACACGCCTAGCGACTGCAGCATGTCCGTCTGTAACGCAAAGAAAGTCGAAATCGAACTGACTACCGCACCCAACATGATGCCCACGATGGGCACAACCAGACTTGACTTCAAAGCGACACGGCGCAAGAACAGGAAGAACACTGCCGTGCCGATGAAAGCGAAGATGATTGCCCCGCCCATCCGGCCAAGCATCGAGGCCGAAGGAAAGAAATACATCACGAAAATCAGGCCGAGACCAGCCCACTCCGTGGTTCCCGTGGTGGTGGGTTCGACAAACTTGTTGCGCGTAAGTAGCTGCATGACCAAGCCACACATCGCCATCGCGGCACCCGAGAGCACCAGTGCAATGGTGCGCGGAATACGCGTAGTGGCGAACATCTCCCAGCCGTCGTCGGCGCCCAGGATGTCGTATTGGCCTACAAACAGCGACATAGCCACCAGGACTGCCACAAAGGCAATCCCGATGGCTAGCCGGGAATCCAGTAACTTCTGCATAGAGTTGGTGAGGTACTCCTGTGACTGGTCAGGGAACTATTAGGCCTGCTCGAAGGCGTCGGCAAGCCCGTTCAGAATCTCCGTGTACGTGATGATGGACTCGTTGGTGTAAGTGTCCTCTGGGGCGTAGTAGATCTTGCCCTCCTTGACTGCCTTCACGTTCTTCAGCGGAGCGGCTTCCTCGACCACAGACTGTGCCGAACGGTACTCATCGGTACCGCGGACAGAGGTGCCAGCATCGCGGTCAAGCACCATGATGAAGTCCGGGTTTGCCTCAGCGATGGACTCGGCGGAAATCTCATCACCCTGGTGGTCATCGCTGGCCTTGTCGACCTCCAGCGCCGGCTTCATGCCAATCAGGTCGAACAGCGGGCCGAAGGTACGACCAACAGTCGGAGCAATGTAACCGAGGGTGCCGCCCGACGAGTTCAGCGCCATGACCTTCACGTCCGGGTTGTAAGCCTTGCGAGCGCGCTCCAGAGCCTTGTCAAAGTCTGCGATGAGCTGATCGGCTTCCTTCTCCTTACCGAAGATGGTGCCCAGGCCCTTAGCGTGGCGCTTGAGCTCCTCGTCCAGCGGCTTGCCCTCGCGCGGCTCAAACTCCACAATCGCGGAGTTCGGAGCGAGCTTCTTCAGGTCATCGTAGTACTTGCCGAAACGCTGACCGTTCACAATCAGGTCCGGGTCAGCAGCAGCAACAATTTCGAGATTCGGCTCGCGGTGATTGCCGATGTCCTGAACGTCAGGATTGTCCTTGTAGTCGGAAACCGTGAACGGGATAATCGGTTTAGGAGCTGCAGCCAGCTTAATACCCCACTGATCGAGCATCTCGAAGGAACGGTTATCCGTGGCCACAACAGAGTCAATCTCGGCAGGTACGGTCTGCTCACCATGATTATCAGTAACGGTAATAGTAGACTCGTTGCCTGCAGCTGCAGACTTATCCTCGTTACCGGCATCAGTAGAACAAGCACCAAGAACAAGTCCAAGGCTCGCAACAGATGCAACTACGATATTGCGAATACGGCCGGAGTTAGAACGCGCCACTTAAAGGCATCCCTTCGGTCACAGTAGGATTGTTAAACAAACGCCACTTAGACGCCGTTACCCAATCACTTACTTAGGTAATCATTACCTGTGAAACATTAGCTTAGGGTTCCCTATTTAACAAGTAAATACGTTATGAAATTACGCAATATTTAGGGCATATTTCGAACTTGGCTTAGCGTTGGCTAATTTGCACTGGTAGCGGGCATTTTCCGAGTAGTGCAGCCAGGTACCCCCGTTACGTTCTTACCGCGTTCCAAAGGACCTTATTGCGCCGGCGGGGCTATGCGAGAAAGAGCTTTTCTTATAAGTTGCCGAAAACCTGAAGCACACTAACCTCATTACCCGTGAATACAACTAACCTGGGCCGCGCGAACCATCGCGCTCAAGCCGCTGGCCTAACCGCGGTCCTACTTCTACCACTCGGCACTATGACCCCAGCGCCCGCATCGGCCAGCCCTGACACCTCGCTGTTTAATGCAGTCACAACAGGGATTAGTGCGACCGAGACACAGGCCGCCGGACAGTCTGCTACCACCACGGCGCCTACCAGATCTCAAACCCCTATCGAGTCCGGCTCACTCTCCTCACTCAGCAACTTCCGCGATGTAGCGGGAAGTAGCGCCAACCCAATCATGACCGAGGACGGTCGCCGTATCCGCCAAGGCCTCGCATACAGGTCAAATGCTTTACGAGAGCCAAGCGACGAAGATCTTGCCCGCATGATTGAGGCAGGTGTGACACACGTCGTGGATTTGCGAAACATTAAAGAGCGCAACGAATCCCCAGACGTCTTGCCCGACGGCGTGACTTACCAAGTAGCGGACATCATCGGTGTTCGCAATGGCTTGGGCTTTGTGAAGAATCCTGTCGTAACTACTGGCGAGCAGCTCTACGGCCACGCGCCCGAGTTCTACGAAGCGGCGGGAGACAGCATCAAAGCGCGTGATGCAGAGATTTTCGACGATGAAGTGAAATACTTCGGCCAACTGCTCGGCTATGAATTGATGATTACCGGAGAAGCACCGCGAACCGCTTGGAAGGATCTTCTCCAAGCACTCGCATATGAAGACGGCGCCGTCGTTTTCCACTGCAGTGCTGGCAAAGACCGAACCGGCCTCGGTGCCGCGTTCCTCTTGGCCATCTTGGGAGTTAGTTACGAAGCAATCGAGCAGGATTTCCTTGCCAGCAACGCTTACCTCAATCGTGAAGACGCGGTAGACAAAAAGTGGCTCAAGATGTCGTGGGACGCTATCGAAGAGAACTACGGTACTTTCGACAACTTCGTCCGACAAGGCATCGGGCTTTCCGACGCCGACATCAACCAATTGCGCCAGAAGTATCTGGTATAGCGCCACGCCTTACCACAACAACCGTCGTTGAATGTTGTTTACTCGTGGGTAACAAAAAGTGGGCCGCAGCACCCAACCCCACACGGGAACTGGCTACCACGACCCACAAACAAGATTATTATGCCGGCGGCGACCTACTCTCCCACACCCTC
>NZ_KV810588.1:0-23610 GCF_001812845.1 Corynebacterium sp. HMSC065H09 | reverse complement strand
TCCATGATGCAATGACCGCCTGACCCTACCAGCCGTTTTTCGGGCCATTTCTGTCATAAACGCAGTCAGTAACTCGCATCGCCCCACCGCCGCTGGTCATAAATGCAGTCAGTAACTCGCATTGGGGTTAAGCGACAAATCCTGAGTGATGCGGTGGCATGAAAAAGCCCCCGCCTTGGTAGCGAGGGCTTAGCGTTTACGCTGGTGATTAGCGCTTCTGTGCGTCTGCGAGAATCTGGCGACCTGCGACCATGCGGCAAATCTGGTTAGTGCCCTCGTAGATCTGGGTGATCTTGGCGTCACGCATCATGCGCTCAACCGGGAAGTCACGGGTGAAGCCGTAACCACCGAGCAGCTGCACGGCATCAGTGGTGACCTGCATAGCAACGTCAGAGGCGAAGGTCTTGGCGTTTGCGGCCATCAGACCCAGGCGAGCGCCGCCCTCAGCAGTGCCACGCTCAGCGTTAGCGGCTGCGGTGTAGACCATGAGACGAGCAGCGTCAATCTTCATACGCATGTCAGCCAGCATGAACTGGGTGTTCTGGAAAGCAGCGATCGGCTTGCCGAACTGCTGACGCTCCTGCACGTAACCAACGGCGTAGTCGTACGCACCCTGCGCGATGCCCAGTGCCTGTGCACCAATAGTCGGGCGAGTGTGGTCCAGGGTCTCCAGGGCAGTCTTGAAACCGGTGCCCTCTTCGCCGATGATGCGGTCAGCCGGGATGCGGCAGTTTTCGAAGTACAGCTCCGCGGTCGGGGAACCCTTGATACCCAGCTTGTGCTCCAGGCCACCGACGCGGAACCCCTCGTCGTCCTTGTGGACCATGAATGCAGAGATGCCGTTGGCACCCTTCTCCGGGTCGGTGACAGCCATGACGGTGTACCAGGTGGAGCGGCCACCGTTAGTGATGAAGCACTTGGAACCGTTGAGGACCCACTCATCGCCCTCTCGGACCGCGCGGGTCTTCATGGAACCGGCATCCGAACCAGCCTCACGCTCAGTCAGTGCGTAGGAAGCCATTTCACCGTTGGCGATGTCCGGCAGAACCTTGCTCTTCAGCTCGTCGGAGCCCTTGAGGATCAAGCCCATGGTGCCCAGCTTGTTCACAGCCGGGATAAGAGAAGCCGAGCCACAGACACGAGCAACTTCCTCAATGACGATGCAGGCCGCAACCGAGTCCGCACCCTGGCCACCGAACTGCTCCGGCACGTGGACGGCGTTGAAGCCAGCCTCGTTGAGAGCCTTCAGGGCCTCCTCCGGGAAACGCTCGTTCTCATCGACGTCCGCTGCGTACGGAGCAATCTGCTTCTCCGCCAGATCACGGATAACGGCGCGGAGCTCCTGGTGCTCCTCTGGCAGCTGGAACAGGTCGAATCCTGGGGTCAAAGCCATGTGGGTGTTCCTCCCGATTTAATGATTCCGATGTCGTGTTCGATATCGCGCTCTACGCATTTCTACGCAGCACTATCACCGCACGACGTATTTATCTTCGTTCGATACTAGTGGCTAACGCTTCGCTCTACCCGCGAAATTCGTAAAATTCTCGCGTTGCCGCTCGGCGCCCACAGAATAAACTGCGCGAGGAATTCCCGCAGCAGCGATGTCGCCCAGTACCTCAACGGCGTATAGGCGCCGACGACACACCAGGGTTCCAGCCCCCGTTCGCGCATGAGCTTCGCTACCCGTGGCGCATGAAAATCACTGGTCACAACAACCGTTCCAGCGCTCAACGCACCGTCCATGCCGCGCATCAATTCGCACGCATAGTCAATGTTTTCCGACGTATTCGTCGATTGGTCCTCGGGGATCAACTCGATGTCGCCGCGCTTTACGACGTCCCCAGCGTTCGCCTCCAACCACTCCACCATGGCGTCCGCTTCAGAGCAGGTGGCATCTGTCACCGCTTCACTGCCGACCCCACCGGAGCAGATGATTCGCTCGGTACGCTCATCACACGCTGAGACTGCTCGCTGTAATCTTCTGGCCAGCAGGGCCGAGGGCCGATTGTTCTTCAATCCGCATCCCAGTACAACCACGGTGTGTGGCGGCAGAGTTGGTTTTTGGGCTGCACATCGAAGGCGAACGGCCTCGAAAACGATCGCTGCGGCTCCTGGTACTGCGAGGCCGGCGAGCAGGGGCGTCGTCAAGCGATGCGATGCGCGAGCGTAGTAGGCGCGGCAGCTGGCCAGTATCCACGCGGCACCTACTGTGGGAAGAACCCACCTCGGAGGTCTGCGATTGGGCAGGCGTGGTGGTCGTAGCTCCGAATTAGCGGCGACGCCTAGTCCGCCGACGAGGAGCATGGAACCGAAGCTTGCACCGAGGCACGCGAGCGTTTTTCTCATCAGAGCTTCCACGTTAACTGTTCTGGGACGTTGATAGTCCAGTCGACGAGCTGTTGCGGATTGTGCTTAGCCATGTGCTGAGATTCCTGCTCGGCCCACATGTCCCAGTGTTCCTCGAAGTGGTCGTCGCGAGCCATGGCGCGGGCAAAGCGAGTCTGCGTGTCCAGCTCTACCCAGACTCCCCACGCGTTGCCGTCGCCGATGGCACGGGCAGCGGCAAGATTAGCTTCAGTGACAGCGCCGCAGCCTTCGACGATGAGAGAGCTGTCCGGTGGCGTGGGTACCCACTCGGCGAATTCACTGGCGTACCAGTCCCAACGGCGATAACCACGCTCATCGGCCGGTAGCGCGGGGTTCAAAATGGTCTCCGCGACTGCGGCCGATGCTTTGTGCAGGCCGGACCAGCCCGGATAGACATCCTCCAAGTGGACAACTGGCCAGCCGAGGATACTGTGCAACTTTGCCGAAAAGGTGGTTTTGCCACTGCCGGAACGGCCGTCGATAAGCAGAATCATCGTGATTGAAACGCCTTTACTACGCCACGCCCAGGAAGCGGAACTCCCCGGCCCACACGGAAATACCGATTGCTGCGACGGCGATGGCGAGGCAGGCGGCCATGGTGACATAGTCACGCGCGGCCAATGTCGAGGTATGCCACCATGTGCGCTTAATCGGTGCGCCAAAGCCGCGGGCTTCCATGGCGGTGGCCAGCTTGGTGCCGCGGCGCAGCGCAAACACCAGCAGAGCGAACACCTGGGAAATAGTGCGGCGGATTGCGCCGTGGTCGCCCAAACCGCGTGCACGACGGGCTCGGGTCAGCGCCTGCCAATCATTGATAAACAGGCCAACGAGCCGCAGGCTCGCCACCGTTGCCAGCACGAACCTGCTGGGCAGCTTGAGAACCTGCGCCAGCCCATTGCCCAAATCAGTCGGGTCAATATTGGCTGTCAGCACGATAACCGGCGTACCGATAGCCAGCACACGCAACATAATCGCAATCGCCAGGGAGATGGAGTTATCCGTCACATGCGCCAGCAGGAAGGAGAAATACTCTTTGCCATCTGGGTTGCCGTAAAGCGCCATCGAAATGCCCGAGATGGGCGCAGCGATAAGAAGTGGCAGGCTGCGTCCTAGAAAACGACGAAAACCCAAACCCGACAGTGGCACCAAGAAAAGCGTGCAGACAAGCGCGACCACTGCGGAGACCCAGTCGATGGAAATCAGCAGCGGTGTGGTGAGCAAGAATAGGCCCAGAACTCTCGCCACCGGGTTGACCGTCGCGAGGAAAGGCTGCTTACTCTGCTCGGCGCTCTGCGTACCTTCAGCCGTACCGGCGGAACCGACTTCAGTCACGATTTCCCTCCTGCTTCACCCTGGCCGCGCGAACCTTTACTGCTGCTCGGACCGGCCTGCTCCTCCGAAGCACGCTGTCCCGGTGCCGCACGGCCTGACCGCTCCGGATGAAACGCATCCATGTCGACGACGTAGTCCCCCATCGCTTGGACCACCAACGGATCGTGGGTAATCGAAATAACAGTTCGGCCGTCGTCTGCAAGTTGGCGAAGCAAAGTGAGCAGCTCGGTGAATGTCCGGCGGTCTTGGCCGAAGGTCGGTTCGTCGAGAAGCACAATATCCGGCGCTGTCGCCAGCATGGTCGCCACCGACAGACGTCGCTTCTCACCGCCCGAGAGTGAGAACGGATTCGCCTTGGTCAGGGCCGTTAGCCGCAGCCGCTCAAGTAATTCCTCGATGCGCTTATCAGCGTTGACACCGACAAGCTTCGGGCCAAGCTGCAACTCTTCCAGCACTGTGCCGGTGACGAATTGGTGCTCGGGGTCTTGGAAGACCGTGCCAATCCGAGTAGCCAACTTCTTCGACGGCCATTTCCACGGCGCACTACCGCTGCCGGCCACTTGGACCGTGCCCGCCATCGGCTCAAGCAGGCCGCCGAGCGTCAGCGCTAACGTGGACTTCCCGCTGCCGTTGTGACCAACGATGCAGGTGGAAGCTTCGGATGGGATAGAAACGGATACTCCGCGAGCAATAGGCTCAAC
Source organism: Corynebacterium sp. HMSC065H09 (assembly GCF_001812845.1). Lineage (NCBI taxonomy): Bacteria > Bacillati > Actinomycetota > Actinomycetes > Mycobacteriales > Corynebacteriaceae > Corynebacterium > Corynebacterium sp. HMSC065H09. Next base: position 19,210 of record NZ_KV810588.1, on the reverse strand, counting down.
AGTTTCGCTACCCCTGAACCACGACTTCTTCGCGCCATAGCCGATGTCCAGCTCGCGGGTTTCGATCGCGATGTCACCGCTAGGGTGCCCGTCCTGGTCGCAGGCAACTGAACGCGCATCCGGCAGCGCGGGCGGAGCACCCGGAATCCACACCCCAGCATCCGTCAGAGCCTGCCCGTAGTCTTCCAAGACCCGATGCGGTGCACCATCGGCAATCACACCTCCGCGGCCCAGCACGATGATGCGGTCGACCACATCGACCCACGCATCCACTCGATGCTCGACCACAATCAGTGCCGCACCAGTCCTCTCCGCCGCGGTAATCGCAGCATCGCGTAGTACCGGCACACCGGCCGGGTCGATGTTGGCCGTCGGCTCGTCCAAACAAATGACCCGTGCGCCCATTGCCAGCACACCTGCCAATGCGAGGCGCTGCTTCTGCCCACCCGAAAGTCTGTGCGTGGGATGATCCAGCGGCAAATCCAGCCCCACCAAATCCAGGCTGGCGCGCACTCGGTTGCCAATCTCAGCTGGGGCAACGCCCAGGTTTTCCGCACCAAAGGCAACATCGTCGCCAACGCGAGCACTAATCGTCTGCGAGTCAGGGTCTTGCAGCACCAAGCCCACCGCGCCCCGTGCGGAAGCAGGAGTACGACCTTCAATCAGGAGCTTTCCGGTGGCTTCGCCATCGGAGTCGTCGCCAAGCACGCCAGCAATAGCGGCGAGCAGCGTCGACTTCCCCATCCCCGACGCGCCGAGCAACAGCACCTTTTCACCGCGCTCGATGTCCAGCGTGATGTCGTTCAGTACCGCAGCTTTGCGCCCCGCGTGCCGATATCCGAACCCCCGCGCGCTCACCGCAGGGACATTTCCGCTTGACGACGGCCCCCGCGTCAACGCCTCATCTGTCATCGATTTTCCTAGACGTCGTCGTGCCGCTCTCGCCCGATGGCAAAACGATCCAGCGCTCCAGTTGCCGCCAGTGCCTTAGCCAGGAAGTAAGCCAGCAGACCGGCGAGGACGGCACCCGACAGCGCCGTGGAGATCAGGTAGATGACGTTGAATTCGAAAGTCTTGGCCAGGTTGCCGGTGAAAAGCTCAAAAGTCCACGCGCCGACACCTGCCATGAGACCCGAGATAACCACGGTGACCAGGTTGTAGCTCTTATACGCCAAAATGAGGAACACCAGCTCCGCGCCGAGCCCCTGCGCCAAACCTGAGTACAGGGTGGAGATACCCCACTGGTTACCGATCAGTGCTGAAACCGTCGCTGCGATTACCTCGACGAAGATAGCGGCACCCGGCTTGCGAATGATGTACGCGCCGAGCGGACCACCGAGGAACCACATACCAGCGACCAAACCGCCAAGACCAGGAGTAAGCGCGTTGACTGCTTCATAGCCCGCACCGCCGATGATGTTCCAGATAACAAAAATCAGGCCAACGGCCACGCCGATAACAGCTGCAATGATGATGTCAATATTGCGCCACGAGAAGTTAGCGCGCGCTGCACTCGCCGATTGCGTCATCCCACTTGCTCCTATTTTTCTTTAACTCGAGCGGTATTGCTCAAACATTATTGATGTATTCATTAGCGGCGTATGAAGCCTGTGTCGACACGCCCTAAGCACTAACTTTTGCCTACCCTACCGCGCCCAGCAGATGGCCTAGATAACATAAGGAACCATGACTAAAGCCGAGCGGTCATCTACAGGAGATACCCCAACTGCCCAAACCCCTCATACGCCGACAGTGGGCGATGAGGGGACAGTCGCGGATTCCGCAGTGAAAACTGCCGAGGCCCCTGGTGCTGACAACACCGCTGAGCAGGAAAGTTCTCGCCCATACTACATGCCCACATTGACGTGGGGCGAGAGACTTGACCTGTCTGCGAAGCAATGGTGGCCTCTCATCGGAGTTGTTATTGCGATACAGCTTGTCGCTCGCATTCTGGTGCTGACTAGCCATGTTTTTTACTGGGATGACTTCATCATTGTTGGCCATCTTTACGACACCCCACTGCTGAGCAAGGACTACCTGCTTCAGGATCACGACGGGCACCTTGCACCACTGGCCTTCTTGGTGCAAGGCCTCTATCACCTCATCGCACCGTGGAACTGGTGGCTACCGGCTATCACCATGGCCGTGATGTCGGTAGTGCTGACATACGCCACAGCTAAACTCTTTGAGCTTCTCACCGGCCGTACGCTGGTATCGCTCTTCCTCATCACGGTCGTCGCCTGGACTCCGCTGATGCTTCCGGGAGACACCTGGTGGTCGGCCGCGGCCAATTCCCAGCCGTTCCACCTGGCATTCGTGATCTTCATGATTGTCGCCATTCGCACCACTATGCGTCGTTCCTTCGGCCCCCGCCCGTGGGAAGCCGTAGGCCTGTTCGTGCTGCTGGCAGTGGCGCTGGGATTCTTTGAGAAGTCCCTGGCTATCGCACCGATCTCCATGCTGGTTGTCGTCACGTTGGCTTACATGGAGCGCAGAAATATCCTGCAGGTTCTCCGCGGCGGCCTCGTCATCTGGATCCCATCGATGCTGCTGACCGGCGCCTGGGCACTGTGGTACTACTTCGGTCCCGCCGAAACCACCGGCTTCATTTCTGACAAGCTGCAGCCCGAACTGTTCTTCAACGGCCTCGGCCAGATTTTTGCCGGCATCATCGGCGGACCAACAAGCTGGGAACGCTGGGCTCCGGGACAGCCGTTTGCCTCCGCTTCGTCTCAGCTGATTACTCTCGGTGGCATTATCCTGTTGATTCTGTCCGCCACCCTCATCGGCCGCGATTACCGTGGCTGGGCTCCGTGGACGCTATCGGTGGCGTACATGTTCACCACCTTGTTCGCCATCACCCTGTTCCGCTCGGGAGAGAACACCTCTGGCGTGCTGGCGCACACTTTGCACTACTACTCTGATGTCGCGCTCGTGATCGTAATCTGCGTCGCGATCTCCCTGGCTGGACTCCCACCGAAGGACGAGGCGCCAGCGCTGCTACCGGCTCGTACGCACATTCTGATTTGGTCGCTGGGCATCGCGCTGGCTGTCACCTCCACGATTTCCGTGGTCACTTACCGCAATGCCTGGTCTGATGACATCGCAATGGAGTGGATCGGCAACACCAAGGCGTCGCTGTCCGCGCTGCGCGAGGAAGCCGATGCCGCTGGCCCCGACAAGGCGATCGACTACAATCTCATCGACCAGCCCGTCCCCTTCGAAGTTCTCGTGCCCGTCGCCGCTCCGATGAACATGTACTCGCGGGTGTTTGATGCGGTCTCCGATCGCCCGCCGTTTGAGCGCGTCACCGGTCACCCGCGCATGTTCAATACAGACGGTTCGCTTATCGACGCCAAGGTCTCCGAGGTCACCCGTGTCACTGACGGCCCTGTCGAGCAGTGTGGCCATCGCATCACAGTTGGCGAGGACGGCACTGCGTCGGAGGACATCAAGTTGGAGAACATCATCAAGCTCGGTGACTGGGTGCTTGAGTTCCCGGCCACCGCCTCCGAGGACATGGATGTGCGCCTGTCGCTCCCCAATCCTTTCGAGACTGAAGAGCAAACCCGCGGTGGTTCCACAGTCGTGAAGATGAACAACGATCTGCGACCGCGCTATGTGTACCTCAACGGTGGCGGAAATACTCTCCATGTCGATGTGGAGAAGGCGACTCCGGGGGCAACCCTATGCATCGGCGCGGGGGCGATTGGCCCCTTGGTTCCCGCAAGCCGTTAAGAATCCTCTAAGATATTGCTTTAAGATAATGTGAGAAAAGTTTATTAGCCCCTTGTAGCTATTGTTTTTCCGACAGAGGAGCCACATCCATGCGTAACCGCATCGCCGGCGCTATCGCCGCATCCGCCATTGCCGCAGCAGCCCTGGTCGCTTGCTCTCCCCCGAATCAGGTTGACTCGGACGTGAAGGTCGGCGACCAGGCCAACCCGTCGGAGACCTTCGAGCAGAAGGCCACCACTCCGGCATCCTCCGACGAGATGACCCCTGCTGAGACCGCAGAGATGTAATCACTGCATCTGCGAAAACAGGGGTAGCCAGCAAACATAAACGCAGTCACTACCCCTTGTGCCCACTCATCGATGGGGCACGAAAGAATTACCGCCTGGACATTGTGTCCGGGCGGTTTTGGTTCTCCGAGGGCAGCCTAGAGCCGCCAAGAGAGCCTAGGAAAACTCAAATTCCACGTGGTCACCATCACGGATCACGGCGCTGGTTGCGCCGTTTTCCAGGTTCAGCTCGACAACGAGCGAGGGCATCTCGCCGGAAGCTCCAGTCTCGCCCAAGGCCTCGGCAGCATCGTCCACGAGCGCCGCGTCGGTTGCGGTCACGCGGTAGCGAAGAAAACCATTGCGCAATTCATCAGTCTCCACGCGAGCGGAGTGCAACCATGGGAACCGGCGTCGCACCGCAACGAGCTGCTGGTAAGCGCGGTAGAGATCCGCGCCAAGCGTAGAGAGTTCCTCCGGACTATCCGGGAACACTGGACGAATCTGGTCGTCACCGCCGATGCGTTCCTCTTTGAGACCGGTGTAGCCCTGTTCGTCGCCGTAGTAGACCAGCGGCACACCGGCCACGGTAAACAGCACCGTCGCCGCCAGCACGGCCTTGTCGGCCCCTACCTGCGTCGCAATGCGTGAAACATCGTGGTTTCCCACAAACGTCACCGGCACAAAAGACTCCGCGAAGGTGTTATGGCGCTTCAGAGTCCAGTCCAACTCGAAGAAGTTTTCCTCCTTCAGCGCAGACCAGGTCGCTTTCCACAGCTCGTACTCCGTCACCGAGTCCATGCCGGACACCGACACAATCTCCGCATAGTCACCGTGGATGACCTCGCCGTAGATAAAGGCGTGCGGGTGCTCAGCACGCACTCGCGGCAAAACCTTGTGCCAGAACTGTGGGTCCACTGCGTAGGCCGCATCCAGTCGCCAGCCATCAATCCCCCGCGCCAGCCAGTAATTCATCACGTTGACGACAAAATCAACAGTCGCGTCACTGGTGTGATCGAATTCGACCAAACTCTCATGGCCCTCAAACACCGGCGCGGTCATGTCGCCATCTGAGTGAGTAAACGCAAAGAGCTGTGCTTCTTCAGAGTCAGGGTTTTCCTTCGCGGTCTTCAACGCGGGTGCCTCTGCCCCGATGTGGTTGAAAACGCCGTCGAAAAGCACTTTGATGCCACGCTCATGGGCAGCTTCGATGACAGCCTTCATGTCCTCTTCGGTACCCAGGCGCGAGTCAATGCGGTAGTAGTCCTCGGTATCGTAGCCGTGGCTAGTCGACTCGAATACTGGCGCCAGCTGCAGCACGTTGAGCCCGAGCTCCTGGACGTACGGAAGCCAGTCAATCAGTTTGCGAATTCGATTGACCGGCGCGGCGCCTCGATCCTTCTCACGGATGGGCGCTCCCACAAACCCCAGTGGATAGACGTGCCATCCAATCGCCCACTTCGACCACTCAGGTGCGGCAGCGAGCATCTTATCAGGGGCGTTGGGGGTTGTGGACATTGTCCTATGCATCCTCTCTAGGTGCCTGAGGCTGATTGGAATTATCTGATGCCGCCGCCTCAGGACTCGGTGAGGTCTCCCCCGCCGATTCGCTTGACGACGCCCGCGCCTGGCCCGCATGCGACTGTGGCGTGCCAAGGCCTGCCTTCCGCGGCCGTGGAGGCACGGAACCTGCTGCGGGCATGGTCGGAGATGTGGCAGGGCGCTCCGGCGGATGATTCTTCGACGGGTTCAGTGCGTCGAGCGCGATTTGGATTTCCGTGCGCATACCATTGACCATGGCTCTCTCCACAATTTTAAACTTGGAATTGTGGAGAAAGAAGGGATTACCCGCTTCCGGGCCACCGGTGCCGAGGAACATGTAACAGCCCGGCGCTTCACGAGAAAAATAGGAGAAGTCATCCGAAGGAGCCCACGGATCGGCGGCGAACACCTTGGAGTTGCCAACTGCCTTCGTCGCCGCATGCCAGGCACGATTGACTGCAACGTCGGCGTTGACCACCATCGGGTACGGAATCTGCCAGTCGAAAGTCGCCTGTGCGCCGTGAGCTTGGCAGACGCCGTTGACGACGGCCTCGATACGCTGGCAGACAATCTCCCAGTCGGCCTCATCCACCGAGCGGATGGACACTTCCAGGTTGGCCGTATCCGGAATCACGTTGCCGGCCTCACCTGAATGCAGTGAGCCGACGTTGACGATATTCATGTGCTTCGGATCCACATCGCGGGAGACAATCGTGTTCAGCATGAGAGTCACCTCGCTGGCGATGAGCACCGGGTCAATCGACAGCTGCGGGTTCGAAGAGTGTCCGCCACGGCCACGAATCGCGATGGAGACGATGCCCGACATGGTTGTCACTCGCCCAGCGCAAATTCCCACATGCCCTACCGGATGCGGCGCGACGTGGAAGGCGTAGACCTCATCCAAGTCATCGGCGGCACCCTTGTCGACCAGCTCACGAGCACCGCCCGGCAGCATTTCTTCGGCGTGCTGGAAGATGCACAGCACCTTGCCGTGCAGTTGATCGCGCATTCCAGAGAGCACCTTCGCCGTGCCCAGCAGCATCGCCGTGTGAACATCATGCCCACAGGCGTGCATCACACCTGGCGTGCGCGAGGCGTACGGCAGTCCCGTTTCCTCCTGAATCGGCAGGGCGTCAATATCCGCGCGGTAGCCAATCACACGGCCAGTGCTGGGGTCGCCCGCTGTTCCCTCGATGACGCCAATTACGGACGTCGGGGTCAACCGGTACGTCGGGATGTCCCACTGATTGAGCAAATCCTCAATCATGTCCGAGGTCCTGTACTCCCGGAAGCTCAGCTCCGGATTCTGGTGCAGTTGGCGACGCCATGCCACCGCCTCTTCGATAGGTACTTCAAGGCGGTGCGACGGCAGGGTGTCGTTAGCATCAGTCATGGTTCATAGCATGACAGAAAATAGGCTCCACGACGAGCAGCTACGGAAATTCCCTCACCCATTTTCGCTTCACGACGGCCACAGCGCCCCAACATCTCCACTGCTAGAGACGACTTCAGCGCTGCCAGCGAGCTGCTAGTGTCCGGCACCCCAGAAATCCACGGTGAGTTCGGCCAACCACCATGGATCAATCGTGCCGCACATCTCACGCGCCGAGTGCATGGAGACCATCGCAGCTCCGATATCGATGGTGTCGATACCCAGTCGCGTTGCAGTGATCGGGCCGATAGTGGAGCCGCATGGCTTGTGGTTCGCAGATACAAAATACTGCACCGGCACTTCCTGGCCAATGCGCTTGGAGGTTTCCGCTGCGATTCGGACAACCTCGGCCTGACCAACCGCCGTGGTGGCGTAGCGCTGGTTGGCATTGATCTTTACCACTGGGCCAGCATTGAGCTCCGGCTGGTGCCCCGGCTCGTGTTCGCCTGCATAGTTCGGGTGCACACCGTGTGCGCCGTCGGCCGAGAGACAGATGGAACCGCGGTAGAGCTGCTGGGTGCGTTCCAGGTCAGCGCCTGTAGCCGCTGCGATGCGGGACAGAACGTCGGCAAGCAGTGGCCCTGCAGCGCCCGTAGTGGAGGCGGACCCGACTTCCTCGTGGTCGAAAGCGACCATGACGGGGATGGTGGTTGACGTGCTCCAGTTTTGGCGGAGCAAGGTCTCGAAGGCAACCAGGGAGGAGTGGACGCTGAGCAGGTTGTCGAGTCGACCTGAAGCCAGGAACTCATCGTGAGCACCGAAGGTGCGCGGCTGCTGGGTGTCGAAGGAAATGAGGTCCCAGGCGACGATGTCGTCGATAGACAGGCCCGCAGCATTGGCGATGACCTGGTACACATCGGTGCCGAAAGTATCCAGTCCGATGATTGGTGCAGTGTGATTCTGCTTGTGGAGCTTCAACCCCTCTTCGTTAACCGCACGATTGAGGTGGATAGCCAACTGCGGAATACGCGCAACCGGGCCAGTGCGAGCAAGGTGCTCATTGCCGCTTTTATCAATTACCCGACCGGCGAACTCAATTTCGCGGTCGGTCCAGCTTCCCAACAACGCGCCGCCGTAGACTTCAACGGCGACCTGCGTATAGCCTGCGGCGGAGGTGCGCGCGTTGGGCTTCACACGAAAACCGGGCGAATCCGTGTGGGAACCCACAATACGGAAACCGGTGAAATCGGCAGCCGGCGTCTCCGGGACGATCCAAGCAACGGCAGCGCCATCGCGACGCAGGACGTAGGCACCGGGTTTACTTGGCCACTGTTCGTGCTCATCGATGACCGTGGCACCGGCTGCACTCAGACGGTCAACGACCTGTTGTGCCGCATGAAATGAGCTTGGCGACGCAGCCACAAAATCAATTAAATCCTCAACGTGACTGAGCGCTGCCGCCGGAACTCTGCGCGATGCCGCTTCCGAGGTATCCGCCGAATCCGGGGACTCAGGGGTGGGTGCCGAAGAAATAGCCATAACCAAACTCCTACTTCACATTTGATTCCGGATTTCATTGTATTGGAGCCCACAACTGACCGTGACCGAGCATTGAGCCGGTCCACAGTGTGATGCAGCTTTCATGTTGGGAACGGTATCCACTTAGTCACTTTTGCCCGTTTTAACTCGATATCGGGCATATTCAGACATATAGTGGCAACCGCATCAAAGAAAACCATTTGAATACAGAAACTCTCAAACCGGAATCCTGACCGGATTCCGACCACAGAAAGGGTTTATACCGTGAGCCTTGAAAACCTGTTCCCCCGTTCTTTCACTACCAAGCGCGCCTTCTTCTCTCAGCCGCTGCGCGAAGCTCTTACCCGCGACACAAGCAGTGACGCTAACGCAGTCCACTTCGGCCACCAGGTTAAGAGCGCCCGGAACGAGATTTACAGCGACATGTCTGCCCGTGACATCGTCTCTATGCTGAGCCGCTAAATCTAGCGCTTCCTCAAGTCGAATAGGACCATTGGCTCTGGCTGAGGAAATTTTAATGTCTCCGCGGCAGCTAATTCACTGCCAAAACCAGCTCCAACCTCGCCTGCATCACCATCGCCGTACCGATGTACCGCAAACGCGTGGCAGCCACCAACAACTAGCATCAATGCCAGCGTCAAGAGCATCGCAGTAATCCCCGAGTACACAAATCCGCCGGTATACGGCGTAGCAGCAATCGGGTTTGTCACAGGGAACGTCAGCAGGACCACTAGCAACGCAATACCGATATACGGCCACTGTCTGGTCAATCGGGTCCGCGCCATGGCGGCCAAACCGAACACAGACGTGACCAGCATCAACATGTAGTGGGTCCAAAGAATCGATGAGAATGTGGCTGCAATAAGCCACGCGCCCGTGATCAGAAATTCGAACCGGTAGACCGGGTTCAACCACGCAACTGCCGTGACCATCAACACCACGCCAAGCGCAATACACAGTGGAATCGTTTTCACGTGACTCGGATAATCACGAACCACTGTTACTAATAAATCAGGATTGCCCAGGTCTGTGGCTAAAGTCGACGCCAACGACTGATTCGCACCACCGACCAAGACCGACGCACCAATGTCGTCGATTCGGTCAATCCAGTCCGAAATAACCGGCATGTCAATGCGGATAAACATCCAGATTGCCAGTACCGCCGTGGTGGCCAGCGACCAGAGGGCTGCGCGCCGTCGATAAGCGAAAAAGAGCATCACGGCGATGAGCGCATACGGAGTCAATTTAATGGATGCGACAATGCCGAGGACGATGCCCGCGAGCCAAGGACGAGTGCGCGAGGCAGCAAGCCCATAGGCGACGCCCGCGACAATCAGCGGTGTCGTCTGACCAATCCAGAACGAATTGAGAGTGGTCGGCAGAGCGAATACGCATGCGGTAACCAGCGCTGCGATGCCCCAGGGCATGGTAGACCGAAACCACAGGTGGTAGGAGGCTGCGACCAGGACCACAACGGCCATTCCAGAGAGAAACAGCAACCAAGCAACCGAGGTTTCAAAGCTCATGACGTGGGATATCGCTCCCAGAGCCTTTGCAAACAAAGGGTTTTGCACAAAGGGATGCGTAAATGGCGCAGACACTTCCTGCGCCAGGCGTGGCCAGACCTCTCCGCTCATGGCGGTGAAATCGATTGGATCGGCATCATAGAGATGGGACTCAAGTCCCCTGTCCATCAGTAGCCCGCCCACCCAGAGCGACGCCCAATCGTCCGGCTGGGTGCGGCCATTCCAGGCCAGCAGCGAGGCAAGACCACCGAGCAGCGAGACCAGCATAAGAGGCCAGCTCATCACAGGCGATTGCGTCAGCGCAGGGGCCTGATTGGGTTTGCGAACCCATATTTTTCGCGAGGCCCGCGACGGAGACTCCGCAACAGCACGTTGCGACTCCGCAACCCGTGACGATGCCCCATCCTGTGACACCGGTCCTTCTGCCCGACTATGCCGTCCCACGTTCCTCCTCATCGCTGGTAAGCGCCTCTATCTAATGTAGTGATTCCACTACAGCAGTGGTTACAACCCCACAAGAACCCGCAAGGTATGACGGCTTACTTTGAACGAAGTGCCAGGTGGACAACAATTGGCGGCCATGATGACCGGAGGGACTACCGGAACTGCGAGATAGTGCCGATGGTCGTGATCAGCTGATCGCCATCACTGTTGACAACAGCGGCTATGGGCATACGCTCCATCTCATCCGGACCGACATCGTAACCCTGCGAGACCTCTGCCGTAATAATCTTTCCAGTCGGGCCGTCCTCAATGCGCGGATTACGAACGACCACATGAACCAGACTGAACTTCGCGGTGAAGTGAACTTCTCCGCGGTAGCTCTCCCCTTCGACATCACTGTTGTCATTGTCGCGGGTGAATGAGACGACACCGGCCTCAGGCTCTAGGGCACCGTTCTTGGCAGTGACGCCACCACCCAGTGCGCCGAATACCTTCTCCAGCGCAGATACAGAAATTACTAAATCCTCGCTGGAGGGAGCCGGGGCATTCTTGCCCGGAGCATCCGAATAATTCAACGGGATGTAGATTTCCTCGGCCTCATTAATGGAGCCGGCTGCCGGGTAAACATAAATGCCCCAGTTTTCACCAGCTGGGGTCTCTGGCGGGTCAACAACAATGCGAGCCTCAAAGCTGCCGTCATCTGTCATCGGAGTGGCTTGACGAGCGATAGAACGTCGCATGTCGACGCCCTGGTTCGGTATCGCCTCGAGAGTTCCAGCCGGCGTGACCCAGGCAATGTTGTCGTGCGGATGTTTCCGCGACGAGGACGGAGCACCTTCACTTGGCTTCCAGGAGTCTGGGAACGCACTGTAGAGAACGTAAACGCCATTGGGCACACCCGGAGGAATTGGAAGCGGGTAACCACCACGGTTGGCCGACGGATTAAAACCACTGCCGCGAACAATGAGAACATCGCCGCGATGAACTGTGGCGCCTTCAGCTGGTGTGCCGTCCTCAAAAGTGACAGAAACTTCCGGGGATTCGACATACTGCGGATCCTGCGGCTGGAAGTTCTCCGCTGGATTAATCACATTGGGAAAGTTGTCTGGCACGATTGGCTTCGCAGTTTCAGCCATTGCTGGGGACACAAACGCTGAAAGGACCATGGCGCCGGACAGCGAAACCGCAGTAACACCTCTGCGCGCACTCTGCCTCACCGGTCGACGCTTGCCTTCTCCAACGGGCGATGATTCGGAGCCGGACGAAAGGCGAGTTTCGTGAGCCCCCGCAAGATGGCGGTGGGAATGATCGAAAGTCAAGAACTTCAGACTGTGCATACAAGCAATGTACACCTGCATATTAGGCTCACCTAACGCATTTATTAAGGCGCGCCTTATCCACCCCCGTTTGAGTCTCAACGCTGGGATTGGAAGAAATAGCTGAGAGCAAAAGAAAGCCGCGGCCAAGCCCAATAGAGCTCGACCGCGGCTTGCTTCAGCAGCTTTGAGGCAACCAATTACTCCGCGGTAATCGGCAGGTAGACGCGACCACCCTGATCAGCGAACTCCTGGGACTTCTCAGCCATGCCGGCCTCGATAGCTTCAACGGAGTCCAGACCGTGTTCCTTCGCGTAGTCCTGCACATCCTTGGAAATACGCATGGAGCAGAACTTCGGACCACACATGGAACAGAAATGCGCGGTCTTTGCCGGCTCTGCAGGCAGGGTCTCGTCGTGGTAGTCCAGCGCAGTGTCCGGATCCAAGGCCAGCGCGAACTGGTCATGCCAACGGAACTCGAAGCGGGCCTTCGACAGCGCGTCGTCACGCTCCTGAGCACGCGGCAGCCCCTTTGCCAGGTCAGCGGCGTGCGCGGAAATCTTGTAAGTAATCACGCCGACCTTGACGTCGTCGCGGTTCGGCAGACCCAGGTGCTCCTTCGGCGTGACGTAGCAAAGCATGGCGGTGCCAGCCTGCGCAATGATTGCCGCGCCGATAGCCGACGTGATGTGGTCATAGCCCGGCGCGATGTCGGTTGCCAGCGGGCCGAGGGTGTAGAACGGAGCTTCCTCACACCACTCCTCTTCCCACTTCACGTTGTCAGCGATCTTGTGCATCGGAACGTGGCCTGGGCCTTCGATCATCACCTGGCAGCCGCGGGACTTAGCGATCCTGGTCAGCTCGCCGAGGGTCCGCAGCTCAGCCAGCTGGGCCTCATCGTTAGCGTCGGCAATGGAGCCCGGACGTAGGCCGTCACCGAGGGAGAACGTGACATCGTACTGTGCCAGAATGTCGCACAGCTCAGCGAAGCGCGTGTAGAGGAAGCTCTCCTGGTGATGCGCGAGGCACCATGCGGCCATAATCGAACCACCGCGGGAGACAATGCCGGTAACGCGGTTGGCGGCCAGTGGCACGTAGCGCAGCAGCACACCCGCGTGAACGGTCATGTAGTCCACGCCCTGTTCGCACTGCTCAATGATGGTTTCGCGGTAGATTTCCCAGGTCAGCTTGGCCGGGTCACCCTTGACCTTCTCTAGCGCCTGGTAAATCGGCACCGTACCAACCGGCACCGGGGAGTTACGCAGAATCCACTCGCGGGTTTCGTGAATGTCCTTACCGGTGGACAGATCCATGATGGTGTCCGCGCCCCAACGAGTCGCCCAGACCATCTTCTCCACCTCTTCGGAGATGGACGAGGTCACAGCCGAGTTACCAATGTTGGCGTTGATTTTGGTGGCAAAGCGCTTGCCAATAATCATCGGCTCGGTCTCCGGGTGCTTGTGGTTGGCCGGAATCACGGCACGCCCCGCAGCAACCTCTTCGCGAACAACTTCCGGATCCACATTTTCACGAGCGGCAATGAATGCCATCTCCGGGGTGACAATTCCCGCTCGGGCCCATGCCAGCTGCGTCTTGACCTTCGGGGCCTCCTCAGAACCTGCAACCGCCGGCACTGCCGGAGCCTTCGGCCAAGAGTCACGAGTCTTAGCCAACCCCTCCTTCAGGTTCAGTTCCGGGTTTTCCTCGGTGTAAATACCCGAGGTGTCGTACGCATCGAAGTGAGTGCCGTCCGTCAGGTTGATTCGACGGACTGGAATGCGCAGGTTCGCCTCACCGAAATCGTTGCTGAACGCAACCTCGTCGTAATGCTTGTTGCTGCGGTAAATCGGGCCAGTTGTAACCTCGCCCTCTTTCGGCGGAGCGGATACAGATACACGTGCGGCCATGAAGCAACACATCCCTTTCCTACGCTGGTATTACCCAGATTCAGGTTCGTCCGGTCGACGCTCGATCCCTAGCGTCCTCTCAGTGCCGGAATTTCGGTTGGCACTCCCGTGGTTTTGTAATGCGCCTCATAGTCTAACCAATCGTTCGGATTACTTCGGTCATTACACCCACGATTGCCACAAATGCTTAACGACGGCGCGGAGAACGCACCCCAAAGATGCAGGTTGTGGCTGTGCAGCGGCGTTGTTTTGCGTGGCGATCGCGTTGTCCACACCCCTAAAAAGTTATCCACAGTCGCTCTATTTTTTCGGCTTCTCAGCAAGCGCACTTGTAATCGCAGTGTTATATCTTTCTCACACAAATTCTTTGGGGAGGGAAAATTGAAAAAGGCGACTACTGCCGCCCTACTATCAGCACTTCTATGGGGAATAACGGGGACTAGTTGCGCATCGACCGAGGCATCCGGCAAGGACGTTCAGCCTGCCGGCGACAATGCGACAACCATCACTACTGACTCGGGCGTGACGTTACCCGCGGGTGTGCTTCCACCCAACAATCCGCCGGAGCCCGGTGATGCTCCACTTGGTCCCGATGGGCACTACAACTACGACGCACCCGAATTCGTCCTGACCAATCCGTGTGACGACCCTGAGATTATGGGGCGCCTCGACAGGCTGGGGTTCCGGGAGCAGTCTGAGGTTTCTCAACGTGTAAAGGGAACAAGGCAACTCGGGTGCATCATAGGTTCCAAAAGCTCAGCATTGTCTGAGGTTTTCGGAATTTGGAGAGCTTCGATCGCCCATTCCAACCTCGCCAGTTACGGTGGGCTTCCAATTGACCGACAAAACGGAGTCCACAACGGGGTTACATACACAATGACAACCCCAATTGGTCTCTCATACTGTATTGCGTCCGTTGAAACTGAACGTGGATCGTTGGGGTTTGCAGTCGATATCACTGGCCAAGATGATTCCGATTTGACCGAAGAACTATGTAAACCCGTGGACAATCTGCTTACGAAGTATTTGGGGGACCTGTAATGATTAATGCTTTCATCCCATCTATTGACAACGCCATTTCACAACTAAGTAAATCTTCTGTTTCGGCGGGTTTGTCATCAGCTGCCTACCCAACGTTGGGCGGTTATTCACAGGTACCGTCCTTGCAGCTGGTTGCGAATGAGCATTCTCTCGCAATAACAGGCAGTCCTGGTAGCGCCAGTTCCATCCATTTGGCGATGGGCAAACAGCTCACGTGGGCGCAAACGAATCTCGCTGACTTCCGTCGCGTGATCACTGAGCACGAATCCACCATGAATCGGATTCTTCGAAGCATTAACCCGTTCAATGGTGACGGCGCTTCCCTTGCTGAAGTAGCGCGAACAAGTGGTGTATTTCAGCGTCGGCCGATGTTTGAAGCTGGAAGTCTCACTTTCGCGCCAGTCACTCTTTCTGCGGAACTTGGTCTCGATGCGAAGTCCCTACTATCCATGTTTTCCTCGACAAATGACGGTGCCGTAGCCGAGGCAATCGCCTACTGGAACAACTTCGCCGACACTATGACCACGTTGGCCAGCAATCTAACCTCCATCTCATCCGGCTTGGTGTCGAGCAACAGCGGTGCCGTCTTCTCTGCTGCTGACTCAACAATGAAAGGTCTGGCCGCACGCGCTACCAGCATCGCCACCGCATCTGAGGTCATGGCCGGGCACCTTGCCGTATTGCCATCTGTGAAGGCGATGGCCGTCAATGCACTATCAGCGATCGAAGCCGAATCCAAGGCACTCCCAAACCCTGGCGCGCAAAAGGCTTTTGAACAGGCCGAGGTAGCAGCCTTTCTCTCTGGTCCGTATACCGCACAGCTACAGACAGCTATTCCCCGAATTCCTAACCTAGTTTCTGCCGATGCGGGAAGTGGTGTGACTGCCGAGGTGTCCGTTGGGGCCACAGTCGCCGGGCGTTCTGGAACTAGCCAGTTCAGCCTTTCGCCTGCAGGGATGACTGGAAGCATGCAGGCCGCCAGCACACCAGTTGGTGCCACCTCAACTGTTCCGGATTCTCCAACACCACAATCCACATCCGCGAGCCCTTCCGCTCCTTCGCACGTGCAACCGAGCACTTCGACTTTGTCGAACCCCACAAATCCGTCTGCTGCCCCTGTGCACCCTGCATCACCTAGCAGCCCAACGAGCTCCACAATCTCGCCAACATCCCCGACCGGTACATCAACCATGGCTCAACCGAGCACGGCGAATCCAGCCATGATCACCCCTTCGGGAGCGAGCGCCCCACTTCAACGCACATCACCGCAAGGAGTCTCGCCTTACGGAGTTCACGGCAACCGGCCGGCTGGCCCTCTCGGCGCAGGACGCACTGCGGGGCTCACACCAGCGGGCAATATCCCGGCACTGCCGCCTTCTGGAAACGCAAGCCCCCGTCCACCGGCCTCGGGACTTCCGACTTCGAGCCCTGGTCGTATGCCAGCGCCAACAGCGGGGCGCGGGATGGGAACCGGCTTGGGTCCCGGGGTTGCTGGTTCTGCCTTGCCAAACGCCTCGAATAGCCCTGCACAGCGCGGAAGTGGATTGATGAATTCCCTAATCAGCGCGCGCAACCGTACTGCTACCGGAGCTACGGGTGCTGCTGGCGGAACCGCGGGCGTCGCTGCTGGAAACCGTAGCGCAGGGGCTTTCGCGGCCACCACAGCGGGCAATCGTGGCGGACTGCTCCAAAAGGGCTCCGCACCGTCGGCACGCAAACTGACAAATGTAGCCACCATCAGGGATAACGATGCCGGCGCTTTCGAGCAGAACGAATACCAGAAGGAGCTTTTCGGGGATGCGCCAATTACTATCCCGGCGGTGATTGGTCACAACGTCCGATCGTAAAGCTCCGACCGTAAGCCTCCGAGCATAAAGTCAGCGCGCAAAAGCTGATCTTTACCCGCTCGGGCGCCACGGGGGATCAGGCTGGCAATCGACGACGTCATCACGATCTTCGCGCCCGGCTCCAACAGTGGCACGAACGCACGGCAGCCGCAGACCGCCCCGAGCAGGTTGATGTCGAGCGCGCGGTGCCACGTGTCCATGGTGACGTTCTCGATCGCCCCGCCGACCGCGATGCCCGCGTTGAGCACGAGCACGTCCACCGCGCCTATCGCCGCGGCCGCCGCCTCCCGGTCCGCGTCGGAGGTGACGTCCAGCTCGCGGTAGGTGCACGCATCGCCGAGCTTGACGACGTCCTCGTTCGCCGAGTCATGCAGATCGGTCGCGATGACCGAATCGCCGCGTGCGACGAAGCGCTTGGCCAGTTCGAGGCCGAAGCCGGAAGCGGCGCCGGTGATGAGCACGCGCCGCAGGCCGCGTGGTTCGGGGGAACGGCCGAAGGGGCCCTCGCCGGATGCGGCGGCGAGGCCGGTCCGGGCCGGCGAAATCGCTCCGCCCGTGCGGCGGTCAACCCCGTGTACGGATCTACGTGAGCATCGACAGCAGGAACACGGAGTCCTCGTCTGCGTCGACCCGGTGTGGGACCATGGTGGGCAGGTGTGCGACGGTCCCCGGCGTGAGGACCTCGGTGCGGTCGCCTACGGTGAAGCGCACCTGGCCCTCGATGCATTGCACCATAATCGGGTGTGCAGCGCGGTGATCGGGCAAGGCCTGGCCGGAGCGGAAACGCATGGCGATGATGTTTACCCCGTCGGCCGTCTGCAGACGTTTCACCGCCGGGCCGTCGCCGTCCTTGGCGGGCGGAGCGGCGGCGACGACGTCATGAAGGCTCAGAGCCTCCGGATCGGCGGTCAATTCAGCTTGCTGGTCGTCGTCGAGGAACTCAATCTCGGGCCCGCGTCGGACGGCGGGCGATGCTTCGCGCCCGCTTTCGGAAGCGTTGGAAACGCCACCCGTCGCATCGGCGGCGTCGGCGGAATCGGCGGTGTCGCGCAGACGGGCCACGATGCCTATCGAGGCGAGGGCGTCGTCGTTCTCGACGAAAACGCTGCGCATGCCGAGAACGCGCTTACGCGCCGCGGGGTGCTTGATCATGTTGCCTGCGATGCGGGCAACTCCGGAGATCCCTTCGTCTTCGATCATCTGGGAGGGCTTGAGCAGGCCCATCTCCGCAATGCGGACGTGCTCGACCTCGAATCCGTGTTCTTCGAGGAGGTTTCGCCACTCCGCGACGGTAAGTGGTCGGGCGTTGACCCGGATGGCCTTGGACATCGCGATGCGAATCTCATCTTTCGTCGCCGCATCCAGGTCGTCGGGGGTCAACGCCAGTTCGTGGATCGCGTAGCGGCCGCCGGGAACGAGAATCCGACGAACCTCGTCGAGAATCGCCGCCTTGCCCTTGTCGCCTTGCATGGTGAGCATCGCCTCGCCCACGACGGCGTCCGCCGAGTCATCGCCGAGCCCCGTCGCTTGGGCCTTGCCTTCGGTGACCCGGCCCCTGTGGCCAACGACCTTGCCGGTCGTCTTGGCGGCGTCGGGGTCCTCGTCGATGCCGACGTAATCCCCCGGTGCGCGATTCAAGATTTCCGTCGCCGTAATCCCCAGTCCCGGTGCGAGTTCGACGACGCGGGCGTCGGTGAGGCGAGCCCGGTCGAGAATCCACTCCGTCATCTTCCGGCCACCGGGTCGAAGGACCTTTTTGCCCAGTCGGGCCAGTAGCCAGTGGCCCTGGAGTTGTTCGAAATCTCTGTCGCGTGCATTCATGGTGCGTCTCACTCGTCGTGTGGCCGGGCCGACGGTGTCGGCGGCTGCGCCGGCCCGTTAACCCGCATGTAAAATACTGCTTTAGCAATTAACTTAGCCTTACCTGGCATATTTGTCGAGGGGTTGGCCCGAAACGCCGAACCGGGCCGTTGCAACGTAGATGTCCGACGACCCGGTCGATCCGAAAAAGGCGAGGTACCTGTCCTTCGGCGTCTGGTCTATACCGTCATCCGGTGTCGTTTGGTGGGCTCAGTCGATGCTGCGGTCCATGGTCCAAGCCAGCACCTCGGCATCGTTGATGGCGGTCATGGGCAGCGAGTCGACCTCGTCCGAATCCGCTGAATTCGATCCGTCGGCCGTGATGCGGGCAACGTCGCCGTCGTAAAGCGTCTCGTCGCCGAAGGATGCCGAGCCGCAGGCGACGAAGAAGTGGGTGAACCGCGACAACGGCACGTCGATGGTGCGGCCTGCGGGAACCCGGCCGATGCGCAACGTCGCGCCGGTGGTGCCGATGGTCAGCGGCGCGAGGCCCGGTGTGCCCGACGCGACCGGGACCAGCGTGCCGTCGGTGAGAGCATCGTTGAGGTCGACCTCGTCGTGGGAGGGAGCGGCACCGAGATCGTCGGGCGGCAACCAGGCCTGGACGACCCGCAACTTCTTGCCGTCGAGGTAACCGGAGGCATTGAGCTCGGAGTGGCGGATCCCGCGCCCGGCGCTGATTCGCTGCGCCATGCCGGGGTCCCTATGTGGATTGTCAACAGTCAGGCGGGACTTTCACGTACATCGTATGGGGGTGTAGCCGTGACTGATCGCCGGTCCGCATCGTGCGGGCCGGCGGTGATCAGCGCAGC
>NZ_KV810587.1:0-1905 GCF_001812845.1 Corynebacterium sp. HMSC065H09 | reverse complement strand
CCGCCGAAGCCGCGGCAATCACCTTTTTGGTGGTTGGGTAGGGGAGCGTCGCGTGACTGCTGTGAAGCGCTGGGGTAACCCTAGTGTGGAGTGTGCGCGAGTGAGAATGCAGGCATGAGTAGCGAATGAGGAGTGGAAAACTCCTCCGCCGAATGACTAAGGGTTCCTGGGCCAGGTTAATCCTCCCAGGGTGAGTCGGGACCTAAGGCGAGGCCGACAGGCGTAGTCGATGGATAACGGGTTGATATTCCCGTACCCGTGTGTCCGCGCCCATGGTGAATCAGGGATACTAACCCACCTGAACACGCGCCTTGTGCCGGCCTTTTAGGTTGGTTGGTGTGTGTGATGCTGGGGACCTGAACTGGTAGTAGCCAAGTGATGGGGTGACGCAGGAAGGTAGCCGTGCCACGTGATGGATATCGTGGTGTAAGCGTGTGGCCCGTGTTCTAGGTAAATCCGGAGCACATGTGGGTGAGGCGTGATGCGTACCCGTTTTGGGGAAGTTGGTGATCCTATGCTGCCGAGAAAAGCCTCTAGCGATGTGGATATACGGCCCGTACCCGAAACCGACACAGGTAGTCAGGTAGAGAATACTAAGGCGATCGGGAGAACTGTGGTTAAGGAACTCGGCAAAATGCCCCCGTAACTTCGGGAGAAGGGGGGCCATGACTGGTGACCGACGTGGTTGAGCTGGTTGTGGCCGCAGAGAATAGAGGGAAGCGACTGTTTACTAAAAACACAGGTCCGTGCGAAGACGGGTAAGTCGATGTATACGGACTGACGCCTGCCCGGTGCTGGAAGGTTAAGAGGACCTGTTAGACCCCTTTTGCGGGTCGAAGCGGAGAATTTAAGCCCCAGTAAACGGCGGTGGTAACTATAACCATCCTAAGGTAGCGAAATTCCTTGTCGGGTAAGTTCCGACCTGCACGAATGGCGTAACGACTTCCCTGCTGTCTCAACCACAGACCCGGCGAAATTGCAGTACGAGTAAAGATGCTCGTTACGCGCGGCAGGACGAAAAGACCCCGGGACCTTCACTATAGCTTGGTATTGGTGTTCGGTTCGGTTTGTGTAGGATAGGTGGGAGACTGTGATGCCTCAACGCCAGTTGGGGTGGAGTCGTTGTTGAAATACCACTCTGATCGTATTGGACATCTCAACCTCGGCCCGTGATCCGGGTTAGGGACAGTGCCTGGTGGGTAGTTTAACTGGGGCGGTTGCCTCCCAAAGAGTAACGGAGGCGCCCAAAGGTTCCCTCAGCCTGGTTGGCAATCAGGTGTTGAGTGTAAGTGCACAAGGGAGCTTGACTGTGAGACTGACAGGTCGAGCAGGTAGGAAACTAGGGACTAGTGATCCGGCACCGGCTTGTGGAAGCGGTGTCGCTCAACGGATAAAAGGTACCCCGGGGATAACAGGCTGATCTTCCCCAAGAGTCCATATCGACGGGATGGTTTGGCACCTCGATGTCGGCTCGTCGCATCCTGGGGCTGGAGTAGGTCCCAAGGGTTGGGCTGTTCGCCCATTAAAGCGGCACGCGAGCTGGGTTTAGAACGTCGTGAGACAGTTCGGTCTCTATCCGCCGCGCGCGTAGAAACTTGAGGAAGGCTGTCCCTAGTACGAGAGGACCGGGATGGACGTACCTCTGGTGTGCCAGTTGTCCCGCCTGGGGCATGGCTGGTTGGCTACGTACGGAAGGGATAACCGCTGAAAGCATCTAAGCGGGAAGCCTGTTCCAAGATTAGGTTTCTTTTGAGGTCCCCTATAGATGATGGGGTTGATAGGCCGGATCTGGAAGCATCGTAAGGTGTGGAGGTGACCGGTACTAATAGACCAAACATTCAACACACAAAGTGTGAATTACAGGGTTTTTGCTCGCGTCCGTTATTCAGTGTCTGGCATGACACC
>NZ_KV810586.1:0-60475 GCF_001812845.1 Corynebacterium sp. HMSC065H09 | reverse complement strand
CGCCGAGCGGACACACTTTTTGCTACTTAACCCGGCGTTGCACCGGTAGGGGTCTCTTCTTAGTGGCGGGGGCAGGATTCGAACCTACGACCTCTGGGTTATGAGCCCAGCGAGCTACCGAGCTGCTCCACCCCGCGTCAACTGTCCTGGCTTTTACAAGCACTCACAGCGGGCGCTGGTCTCTCTGACCAACGAGAAGTAACTGTAGCACGACGCTCCCAACAAAGACCAATCCCCAGGTCATAGCCAATTTCGCTACAACCTAGGGAGTCTTCGGACCATAGAAACCTATGATTCTCGGTTAACTACTCGTTGCACGTCTTACTGGCCGTTGGCCTTCTGGTAGTCAGCGGCAGCGCGGTCGAGCTCGGCAAGTGCCTGGCCCTGTGCCGCGTAGTCACCGTTCTTCTGAGCGTCGTTAAGCTTTTGCAGTGCGTCGGAGATACGGCGAGCGGCGTCGTCACGCGCGGCGACATCAACCTTGCGCTCTTCCTTCGGTGCCTCGTCGTCGGACTCAGCGTCGGCGGCATCCTTGTCCTTATCCGCCGACTGCTCCTCAGTCTCTTCCTCACCGCGGACCTTGGTCGCGGCGGAAGCATCGATACCGACCTGACTCAGAGCCTCAGTGACCGTGGCGCCATAGCCCACCTGACCGCGGTAAGCGACGAGAATACGCAGCAGCTTCGGGAATGCGGTCTCCTGGCCCTTGCGCTGGGTGTAGACCGGTTCGACGTAGAGAATCTCGCCATCGCCGACCGGCAGCGTCAGCAGGTTACCGTTGGTGACCACGTTCGTGCCCTCGAGCAGAGTACGGTCCTGGGCGACCTCATCTGCGGACATCATCGTGTCCTGCGCCTGCCGTGGACCCATGGTCTGGGTGTTGGTCGGCAGGGCACGGATGGTGATTTGACCGTACGTCTCCGGATCGGAGGAAGCGCTCATCTGGGCGGCGAGGAACTCGCGCTCCAGACCGCGGAAGGCGGAAATCAGCTGGAAGCTCGGCTTTCCGGTCTTCGGATCGGAAGCGACAACGTAGTACGGCGGCTGGGAGAGGTTCTGCTCTTCCGGCGCGGTCGGATCGGACGGGACGGACCAGAAGGAGTCATTGGCGAAGAACACGCCCGGATCGCTGACGTGGTACTTGGCCATCAGCTCACGCTGAACCTTAAACAAGTCCTCCGGGTAGCGCAGGTGCTCCTGCAGCTCCTCGGAAATCTCCGACTTTGGCTTCACCACATCCGGGAAGACACCCTCCCAGGCCTTGAGCACCGGATCCTTCTCATCGAACTCGTAGAGCTCAACGGTGCCATCGTAGGCATCGACGGTCGCCTTGACCGAGTTGCGGATGTAGCTGACCTCGCTGTTCGGCAGCGGGCGTGGAGTGCCATCCGGGTTAATGGAGTCCTGTGTGGTTTCCTGGAGGCTCATGCGCTGGGAGTACGGCATCTTGGCCAGCGTGGTGTAGCCGTCGACGATCCACTTCATACGGCCATCGACTACAGCCGGATAGGTCTTGGTGTCAGTGGTCAGCCACGGGGCGACCTTCTGAACACGGTCACGCGGATCGCGGTTGTAGATAATCTTGGAGTCCGGCCCAATGCGGTCGGACAGCAGGATGTTGAGTTCCTGGTAACGGGTGGCGAAAATCATGCGGCTGGCAAGCCCGCCTACGCCAACACCGCCCTCACCGTCGTAGGTGAAGTTACGGCCGTCGGCATCGTACTCATAGTCCTTGCCGTCACCGTTACCGCCAACAATCGCATAGTCGGCATCGCTGTTGGCGATAACCGGGCCGTAGTAGATACGCGGCTGCTTCAGGTTCAGGTTCATGCCGTTCGGGTCCTCGGACTCGAACAGGTCAGCCACGGTATACAGCGGGTAACCGCCGCGGGCGGAACCGGACTCGGAGGCAACCTCGTCGACCTTATTAGCCGGCGCAGCAACGAAACCATTGCCGTGGGTGTAGACCGTGTGACGGTTAATCCAGTCAGTCTGGTTACCCTGCAGCGTCTGCGGGTTCAGTTCACGAGCAGCGACGATGAAGTCACGGGACGCACCATCGATCTGGTAGCGGTCAATGGCAAGCGGATCGGAGAAACCATAGAAGTTCTTCAGCTGGCGCTGCTGCGTGAAGGTACGTGGCAGCACCTCCGGATCCAGAATTCGGATATTGGCCAGCGTCGCAGCATCGCGGGAAATCGAATCCGCACCTTCCTTCGCGGCTTCCTTATCGCCTTCCTTTTCAGCCGGAACACCCCAGTCGCGCTCAACCTTCACCTTGTCGTCAGTAAGCCCGTAGTGGTAGCGCGTCGATTCAATATTGCGCGCAATGTATTCGCGTTCCTTGGAAGCGCGGTTCGGGTTAACTGAGAACTGCTCAACTGCCATCGGCCAGGCCACGCCAATCAGACCTGCGGAAACCAACATCAGCACGGTGGCAAACGCCGGGATCGAAAGATTGCGCAGGAAAATGGCCGCGAAGAATGCAGCGGCCACGACGATTGCGATGACCAGCAGCGTAATCTTCGCCGGCAGCAGCGCATTGATATCGGTGTAGGAACCACCGGTGAAGGTCTTCTGCTTGTTATTCAGCAGCTCATAGCGGTCCAGCCAGTAAGACACAGCCTTGAGCAGCATGAAAACACCGGCCCAGCACGCCAACTGCGCACGAGCCGCATTGGAAACGCGGGTCTTCTCCCCTGTAGTCGGGTTACCTGGGCGGATGCCACCAAGGAAGTAATGCGTCACCAGCGACAGCAGGAACGCAATAACTACCAGGACAACCAGCGTCGAAATGATGTACGACCACAGCGGCAACTGGAATGCATAGAAGCCCAAGTCCTTGCCGTACTGCGGGTCAGTCTCACCGAAGGACTGCCGATTTAAGAACAGCTGCACCGTCTGCCAATTACCCTGCCCCACAAGGCCACCGAGTACGCCGAATACAACGGGCAGCGTGGTGAACATCGACTTCGAACCGGATTCAGCCATCCGTCGGTACACTGCCTGCGGGCTGCGTGGATCCGTCAGTCCGAGGTCGACGGGCCGCGAGCGCCACGCCAGCCACATAGATAGAAATGTCAGTGCGCCCGTTATCAGGCCTACAGTGATAAACAGGACGATACGAGTGAGCCACGTGGTGGCGAATACCCCTCGATACCCCACTTCACCGAACCACTGAAAGTCCGTATAAAAATTGACGGCGATTGGAATAACAAAGGTCAGCGCGGCAATCACCAACACGGTAATTGCCAGCCACCCCGGTCGGCCACCCGCCGATCGTCTCGGTCGAGTCTGGTTTAGAGACAACGTCTCTCCTGTTCGAGTTGAGCTTGACTTGCCAGCGAGCTGGTAAGTCGGTCGTACGCTTATCTGTCATCTACTCTAAATAAAGTTCCTAACATTTGACTAAGGATGCTGTTAATACAGCGTTGCCAGGAAAGGGGCGTCGTCAAGCGTCATGAGCGAAAACAACGGCACTCAGACTCATCTCAGCCAGCAGGCACTCAATCGCGCCGTGCGCGAAGCTGTCGAATACGTCCACACCGAAGGTTGGGACCGCGCTCCGAGCCTCTTCGCCCTCGTCCCCACCGCCGCGCTTGCCGACGTGCTTGCCGACGAGCTGATTGACAGCGCCCCATTGACTGTCGTTGCGCAGGAACCCCTCCCCGAGGGAATTGAAGGCGGTAGCCCTGAGTTGGCGGACTTTATCGCTCGGACATCGTGGCCGGCAGGTGTCGTCGGTGCCGTGTTAGCGCAGGAAATAATGGTCATCGCTCCGGAGCAGGCGGACAGCTTTGAGGGTGCATCCCTGGACGAGGTGCGGGCACAGGCGGATGGTGAGGCGGCTCGCCAGGCACGTCTTTTCAGTGGTGTTATCAGCGAAGGTCCACACCTAACACTGATCCAACCTCGCCCCACAGAGGCGGAACTGGATGAGCGTGGGCCCTTTGCTGAAGATGAGATTGAGCTAAAAGATGGTTCTGGGGTAGCCGATGGTGTCATCGCTGCGTTGTATTCCACGTTCGGAAGCGCCTCATAAATCCACCTACCAGCGATAAGAGACAAAAAGAGGTATTGAAAGCGCCGAATATACATATAACTAGCTGATTCCGGTTGACATCGGACTTAGAACCTAGTTGTATAACAAAGTGATAAAGGCGCGTCTCTAAGTATCCGCTCAGGGTTCTGTCGGACTTGGTTCTGTCGGACTTGGTTCTTCCAGGGACGGTCTGTGGCGAAGAAATCGCGAGTGTAGCGCGAGTTTTTCCTTCTATAGGTTTTCAACTAAGAGGTTTTTAATTATGAAGAACAACGTTGTTCGCCGTGCAGCAGCCTCGGCAGCTGCAGCTTCTGCGCTGGCAGCCTCCCTCCTGACCGGTGGTGTTGCCAACGCTCTTCCTACTGGTAACTACGTTGCCTTCGGCGATTCCTTCGCTGCTAACCCGGGTCAGTCCGATCCAGCCGTACCGGGCCGTGGTGGCTGCCCGATTTCGGTCTCGAACATCGGCTCTCACGTTGCTCGTGAGACTGGTCTTGAACTGCACGACTACTCCTGCAACGGCACTACCGCTTTCATGCCGACTCAGCCGCAGAAGTCCCTGATGGGCCAGGTTGACAACGCCATCGCTCAGGGCTCCCTCGGCCCGGCTACCCAGCTAGTAACCATCTACGTTGGCGCCAATGACGCGATGCAGGGCGCTGTGCTGCCAATGCCGGTTCAGGATGACCTGTACACCACCAACGTTGTGGCCGCTGTGGAGAAGATCAAGGCCGCTAACCCAACTGCTCGCGTCATGCTGATTGGTTACCCGGCTTTCACCTCTAATGACCCGACTCACTACGCTTGCCCGGTTAACGCCGCAGGTTTTGCACCGCACATTCCGGCTGCCGGTATGCACCACTTTGAGATGGCTCTGCAGAACCGCCAGATGCGTGCTGCCGCTGAATCCGGTATCGGTTTCGTCAACATGAAGGAGGTCACCAACATCGACGTCGCAATGTGCGGTCCGGACGGTGAGCGTCAGGTCTCCGCAATTCTGGATACCGATGTTGCTTCCTACAACATGACCAACCACCCGACCTTCCACGGTTCGGCAGTTGCTGGCACCACTATCGCCAACGTCTACAAGAGCACCTTCTAAGGTCTTTCGACGTCGCTCAGACGTCTTCAAGTACAACGAAAAATCCCCGGTCGTAATGACCGGGGATTTCCATTTGTGGAGCTGCCGAGAATTGAACTCGGGTCCACCGCCAACTCGCCAGGGCTTCTCCGTGCGCAGTTCGCACGATCGCCTCTACTCGACCCTTCGGCTCAGGCAAACATGTCCGAATGACGGGCCCAGCCGCAAGTAAGAAGATCCCCGATGAGCCTTACGGCACACCCATCGGGCGAGCCCTTTTAAGTCGATGCCAGGGTCCGGACCAAAGGGCAAGCCCGGTCTGACAGACACGCTAGTCGCTTAATTAGGCAGCGAGAGCGTAGTCGCGCTGAGTGTTCTCGGCGCTTAATCAGTTGCTACGACGCTTAAACGGTGGTCTCTAGCCTGCACCGGCACGCTTCCCCTGGCTCACTGTACGGTGTCGAAACCATGTCAGCCCCATACAATGCCTTCGAGCACGGGAAAGTGCGTAGCACTCAAAGGATGTTCAAGAATAACGCTTTACGACGGGAAAAGTCAACAAGCTTCGCCGCAAGGCCCACAGCCCCCCCCCGAATGTCAACTCCGGGTTGACACTGACGTCAACCAATGGTTGACTGCAGTCATGGATCCATTGACGACAATCCGTCACCGACTGCAAGCAACGAACATTGCCGAACAAGAACTTGAAGATGCCGTGGCGCAGGCTCGCGCAGCGGGCCATTCATGGGCAGAGATTGGAAATGTACTCAATATCTCCCGGCAAGCGGCATTCAAGCGGTTCGGAAGTGTCCAAAACCCCGTTTCAGGAGAATTGATGACTGCCACAAAAACTACACATATCGCCGAGCTCGGCGAAAAATTCCTTCGCCACATCATCAACGGCGAAGAAGCAGAAACCGTAAGCATGATTTCCCCAAAGCTCCGGAAGGATCTCCCCTGGTCCACTATCTACTCTGTCTGGGAAGATGTTCTCACCGAGACTGGGGCGTTCGAATCTTTCGACGACACCCAAGTCACCAGCCTCGGGGGAACCAGGACTAAGGAACCGACCTCGCAGAAACTCCTGTCGAAGATTCTCGGCACAAGTCTCGTCATCACCACCCTCAAACATGAGGCTGGCGAATGGATGGCTCGAGTTGCCTTTGACCGTCACGAAAACGTCATTGGCCTACTCATCCTCCCAGTCGATGCGACTGAGTTCCCCTTCTAAAAAGGGTTTCTTCTAATGAAGACCTCTTTTACCCCTTGATGCCCTTCACACGACGGCCCAGCGCACGAGTAGCTTCGCGCTCCTCCGTGCGGCGCTTGATGTCCTGGCGCTTGTCATAATCCTGCTTACCGCGGGCGAGTGCGAGCTCGACCTTCAAGCGGCCGTCGGTGAAATACAGCTTCAGGGGTACAAGCGTGTTGTTGCCATCGCGGACCTTGCCCCACAGGGTGTCAATCTCCTTGCGGTGCAACAACAGCTTGCGCGAGCGACGCGGTGAGTGATTAGTCCACGAACCGTAGGAGTACTCCGGGATATGCAGCCCGCGGAGCCACACTTCGCCGTCGTCGATGGTCGCGAAGGCGTCATTAAGCGATGCTTTGCCCTCGCGCAGCGCCTTGACCTCAGTGCCCACGAGAACGACACCGCATTCGTAGGTGTCCAGAATGTTGTAGTCATGGCGGGCACGACGATTGGTGGCCACCACCGCGTTGTTGGCGCTGACCTTTTCTTTCTTCGACTTCTTCTTGCCCATAACCTGATTAACTCTAGTCGAAGAAGGTGCACTACAGCTATTCCCTAGCTATTCCCTTAACTTTCCCTTATGCGCCTGCTCGCACCCGACATACATATGCCTCTGGCCTTTTACGTTGTGACGCAACTTACTTTCCCCTAACCTTTTACCAACGTCTAACACAGAGGGATTTATATATATGGGACAGTCAAAAACGTTGGAACCGGACAAAGCGCCACCGAAGCCAAAGGGGTTCCTAGCAACACTGGAACGTATCGGCAACGCACTGCCAAATCCATTTTGGCTATTCGTGATTCTTGCCGGTGTAGTCATCGTTTCTTCGTGGCTCGGTGAGGCTGCGGGTATGCAGGCCAAGGATCCCGCGTCGGGTGACATCATCGAGGTGGAAAGCCTTGCTACCGCAGAGTACCTGCAAAAGATGGTCTCTGAGGCGGTAACGAACTTCACGGACTTCGCACCAGTTGGCCTGATTCTGGTGTGCATGCTCGGTGTCGCAATTGCGGAGTACTCCGGTTACATCGGCTCGGCAATCCGCGCGGCAATTTCCAAGGTGCACTCCCCTGTCCTGCTGACATTCATTGTTGCACTGGCCGGCGTGACTGGTTCAATCGCTTCTGATGCCGTCTACGTGATTCTCATTCCGCTGGGTGCCGCCTCATTCGCCGCAGTTGGTCGTAACCCTATTGTCGGTGCGATGGTCGCCTTTGCCGCCTCGTCGGCCGGGTTCAATTCGTCACTGGTGCTCAACATCACCGATGTGCTGCTGGCAGGTATCTCCACGCATGCAGCGCACTTCGTGGATCCGGAATACGTAGTTTCACCGCTGGCCAACTACTTCTTCACTATGGCCTCGTCGATTGTGCTGGCTCTGATTATTACCGCCGTTACTGAACTGTTTATTACCAAGCACGTGGAGAAGACCGTCCACGACGACCACATTGACCACGATGCCGCGGAATTCACCAAACCGGGCGCTTCGGAGGAAGCTGCCGAGGAAAACGCCAAGAAGGAGGAGCGGAACACCGCATCTAGCAGCTCCAGCAATGGCCGCGACAAGCTAATCCTCAACGATGCCGAACGACGTGGCCTCCGCTACGGCAACATCGCCGCTGTCATCTTCCTGGCGCTTTGGTTCGCTGCCCTGTTCATCCCGGGTTCGCCTCTGCGCGGCGAAGGCGACGGCATCTTGAATTCCGTGCTGCTTACCGACGTCGTGGCGTCCATCGCCCTCTTCTTCGCAGTGGTCGGCATTGCGTACGGCATCGGTGCCAAAACCATCACCTCCTCAGCAGACGTGCCCGCCTTCATGGAACGCGGCCTGGGCACACTGACCACAATGATGGTGCTCTTCTTCGCCGTCTCGCAGTTCACGGCCTACTTCAAGTGGTCCAATATCGGCCAGTGGACCGCTATCAAGGGCTCCGAATTCCTGACCAAGGCGGATCTGCCGCCGCTGTTGCTCTTTGCTGCCTTCGTCCTGATGGTGGCTGTTCTCAACCTGCTGATTACCTCTGGCTCCGCGCAGTGGGCACTGATGGCGCCGGTCGTGGTACCGATGCTGATGTACGTCAACGTCTCCCCAGAGGTCTCCCAGCAGCTATTCCGTATTGGTGACTCCCCGACCAACATCATTACACCGATGTCGCCATACTTTGCGCTGGCGCTGACCTTCCTGCAGAAGTACTACAAGCCGGCGGGTGTCGGCACGCTGATGTCACTGGCCATCCCGTACTCGCTGTGCATGATGGTGGGCTGGTTCCTATTCTTTGTCGTGTGGTACCTCGCGGGCATTCCGCTGGGGCCAGGGGTTCCGGTGCGTTAACTCACAGCCACTAGGAGATTGAGGGATTGGTCGAATTTTTCGCCCAATCCCTCACTTATTTGTGGCACCCGGGCTTAATATTGCGTACGGTCGCCACCACAATGGGCGTCGTAAAGCGAAAACGTACACACATTGAGCACACACTGAGACGCGGATATAACCTATGCCAACAAAGCACCTAAAATTTACGGGATCGACCGGCGAGACTCTGGCTGCATCAATTGATTTGCCGGACGGTCAGCCACGCGCGTGGGCGCTATTTGGTCATTGCTTCACGTGTAATCGGATGGTGCCCGGCGCGTCACGCACCTGTAAGGCGCTGGCGAAGAAGGGCATTGCGGCATTCCGGTTCGACTTCACTGGCCTCGGGCAGTCCACTGGTGATTTCGGTGAGACGACGTTCCAGACCAACATCGATGATCTTAAGGCCGCCTACGAGTTCATGGAGGCAGAATTTGAGGCCCCCGCGCTACTGATTGGGCACTCGCTCGGTGGTGCAGCGGCGCTGAACGCCGGCCACGATATGCCGAAGGTCAAGGCGGTTGCGACAATCGGTGCACCCTTCGATCCGGCACACTCGATTGTGCGCATCGCCGGTGACATTTCGACGGTCGATGAGCACGGCACGCAGGTTCTGCAGATTGAAGGTCGTGGCATTCCCATCTCCCGTGAGTTCTTGGAAGTGTTGGCGGACTACAACCCGGAGGTTTATCTCAGCCAGCTGCGCAAGCCGCTGCTTATTCTGCATTCCCCGACCGACCAGACTGTTGGTATCGATAGCGCCCAGAAGATTTTCCAGGTATCTCGCTATCCAAAATCTCTGATGAGCTTGGATCGCGCGGACCACTTGCTCACTCGCGCTAAGTCCGCCGCGCGCGCTGCTGACCTGATTTATGCGTGGGCGGATAGCTATCTTCCGGAGGCTGAATAACCCTGTTACCATTAGGGGTTATGGACACGACTGAACACTCTGGCCACTCGCACGGCCACGGTCATTCACACGGTCATTCACACGGC
Source organism: Corynebacterium sp. HMSC065H09 (assembly GCF_001812845.1). Classification (NCBI taxonomy): domain Bacteria; kingdom Bacillati; phylum Actinomycetota; class Actinomycetes; order Mycobacteriales; family Corynebacteriaceae; genus Corynebacterium; species Corynebacterium sp. HMSC065H09. The sequence continues at coordinate 50,750 of NZ_KV810586.1, read as the reverse complement.
CATGACCACGCTCATTTTGACCCCGCGAATACTCCTGCCCGTCGCCTGCTCGTGGCTGCGGGTCTGACTCTTGTCGTATTTCTCGCCGAGCTCATCGGTGGCTTGGTTTCGGGTTCGCTGGCGTTGCTGGCAGATGCCGGCCATATGGTGACGGACTCCGCGGGCCTGCTTATGGCAGTTGCCGGTTTGGCTATCGCCCAGCGCGGTGCGAATCACCGCGCGACGTACGGGTACCGTCGTGTTGAGGTTCTGACTGCTCTTATCAACGGTCTGACAGTTTTCATCATTGCCGCTGTGATTCTCTGGGGCGCAATCCGGCGTTTTGGCTCCCCAGAACAATCGGAAATTCAGACCACGTCGATGCTCATCATCGCGGTCATCGGCCTGCTCACCAATGTTATTGCGGCCTTTCTGCTCGCGGGGGCTGCCAAGGAAAGCGTCAACGTCCGCGGTGCGTATCTGCATGTGCTTGTCGACGCCGCTGGTTCGGTTGCCGTCATTATCTCCGCTATCGCTATCGCATACACCGGCTGGACTGCCATCGACTCTGTGGTCTCCATCGTGATTGCGCTCTTCATCGTCCCCCGAGCCGCCGTTCTGGTGCGCGACTGTCTCCACGTGTTGCTGGAGTACACCCCGAAGGGCGTCGACACTGAGAAAATCACTGCTGACCTGTCCGGCCTAGAGGGAGTGGTCGATGTCCACGATCTCCACGTCTGGTCCCTCAACGGCAGCGACCTGCTGGCATCTGTTCACCTCGTGCGCTGTGACACGCTCCCCAACGGCGACGAGCACGCATTGCTCGACCGTGCGCAGGCACTGCTTCACGACGTCCACGGGATTGAACACGCCACGGTGCAAATTGAAAGAACCGGGCACGCTGACCACGAGTACCCGGCTCATACCTAAAATGTTCGGCTAGTAGCTGAAGTAAGATGCTAGCCCTCGAGCTGCTCCCCTAGCTCCAGCCACTCCATCTCCAGCTCTGCCTTCTGCTCAACCACCTCCGCAGCACGGCGATCGAGGTCCGCCAGCTTTTGTGTGTCCAAGTTGGCTACATCAGCACTCGCTTCCGCCATCTGCGCATGCAGTTCACTTTCTTGCTGGCTGAGCTTCGCCATCTTCCGCTCCAGAGCACTCATCTTCTTCTGGACAGCATGAGCTTCCGCAGCCGAGAGCTTCGAGGTATCCTCCTCTGAAGCTGCGCCACGGGTCTGCGGACTACCGGCATTTGCTTGAGAGGCACCACCACTAGCGGCCGAGTCAGCCAGCTGTGCGCGACGCTGGAGGTACTGACTAATCCCGCCTGGCAAGTTCGTCAGCTCGCCATCGCCGAAGAGGGCCCAGGTCGAGTCGGCAATACGCTCAATCAGGTAGCGGTCGTGCGAGATGACCACCAACGTGCCCGGCCAATTGTCCAGCAGATCTTCCAATTCCTGCAGCGTGTCAATATCCAGGTCATTCGTCGGCTCGTCGAGCAGCAGGAAGTTCGGCTCACTCATCAACACGCGTGTGAGTTGCAAGCGACGGCGCTCACCGCCGGAGAGGTCTGCGATTGGGGTGCGCTGCCGCTTCGGGGAAAAACCCAGTCGCTCCGCCAGTTGCGAGGCGCTAATCTGCTTCTTGCCCAGGTCAATGTAGGTCGCCACGTCCTCCACAGCGTCGAGCACACGCATATCCAGCGGCAGATCATCGAGCTCCTGTCGCAGCCAACCCAGGCGCACCGTCTTGCCCTCAATCCGCTTGCCATCGCTTAAGGGGTAGTCTCCCGCCAATGCGCGCAACAAAGTCGTCTTACCCGAGCCGTTGACACCGACCAGGCCAATGCGCTCGCCGGGGGCCAGACGCCACGTGACGTCGTTAAGCAATTCCCTACCATCGGGCGTTTCCAGGGACGCATGCTCTAGCTCTACGACCACCTTGCCCTGTCGACGCTGCGAAAACGCCATCAACTCCACGGAATCACGCGGCGCCGGGACATCGGCGATGAGAGCCTCAGCTGCTTCGATGCGGTAGCGAGGCTTCGAGGTGCGGGCCGGCGCACCCCGGCGCAACCACGCGAGTTCCTTACGCGCAAGGTTCTGGCGACGCTGCTCGGCGGCATCGGCTTGGCGCGCACGCTCGGCACGCGCGAACGTCCAGTCGTTGTAACCGCCATCGTAAAAATCGACGGTACCATCGTGGACTTCCCACGTCTTCGTGGCAACGGTATCCAGGAACCAACGATCGTGCGTGACGACGACCAGGGCTGCCCGGCGCGAAAGGACATGATCGGCCAACCACTGCACACCCTCAATATCGAGGTGGTTCGTTGGCTCATCGAGAATGAGCAGATCCAGATCTCGGACCAGTGCGGCCGCCAGGTTAACGCGACGGCGCTCACCACCGGAGAGATTGGCGACCTTGGTATCCATACCGAGGTCATTGATACCGATGCCATCGAGGACCTCGCGGATGGAAGCGTTACCCGCCCACTCGTGTTCAGCGAGTCCCAGCGGTGCAATGACGCACTCAAACACGGTGGAATTCGGGTCGAGCTCGGCGCCCTGGGTGACATGAGCCATGGCCATGTCGTTGGCTCGCGAGATACGTCCGGAGTCCGCCGGCTCCACGCCTGCCAGAATCTTCAGCAGTGTGGACTTGCCGCCACCGTTCAAACCGACAACGCCGATGCGGTCGCCCTCTTGAACACCGAGGCTGACGCCGTCGAGCAGAGTCTTGAGCCCGAAGGACTTAGAAATATTCTCGCAATTAATCAGATTCGCCATGATGAGTATTTATTGTGCCCCATTCGACGTTGCCAAGCACACGCCGGACATACCAGGCCACCGGCAGCTCCTCGAACTGCTCTCGGGTTACCCATTTAAATTCCGGATGCTCGCCGCTGAGCTGGACATTCTGCGTGTCGTCGGCCTCGCGTACTAGAAAGGTCACCGTGTGGAAGCGGAAATTCTCCCCGCCCAAGTCCGGATTGGAATAATGGGCAAATTCGCTGACCTCCGCTGCGCGCAAGCCGGCCTCTTCACGCAGTTCGCGCACAGCGGCCTCCACGGGCTCCTCCCCCGCGTCTAGCTTGCCACCGGGCAAATCCCACTGGCCCCCGAGGAAGCCCTCGTATTCACGCAGCAGAAGCAGCAAGCGGTCACCGCGGAAAACTATGCAGTTGCACACCCAGCCGTCGTCGTCAGGCCAGAACTTAGTCCAAGCCAGGCTGCGCGGTTCGCGCCGGCCGATCTCGGCCCTACTGGGGGTGTCATCACGGTGCATGGGGAAAGATTGCCTGTCCTTTATTAAAAGCGCTGGTCTCGTGAGACCTCAGCGAGGCGAACGAAATCGGCAATTTCGAGCTTCTCTCCTCGCTGCTTGGGGTCAATCCCCGCTGCCATAAGCGCTTCTTCGGCTGCGGCACCAGATCCGTAAATCCCCGATAGGGCCGCACGGAGGGTCTTGCGGCGTTGCGCAAAAGCAGCGTCGATAAGCGGGAAAAGGCGCGCGCGGAATTGCGGCGAAATCTCCCACGGAGCCTCGGGGGCATCGGCGGCATTGGAGTTCTCAGGAGCGTCGGAGCGGGCGTAGCAGTCAATGCGCACAAGCCCGGAATCAACCTTCGGGACCGGCCAAAAGACGTGCGGACCAATGGCACCGGCGCGACGCACTGTGCCGTAGTAGGCGGCCTTGACGCTGGGGACGCCGTAGATCTTGGAGCCCGGCTGAGCCGCCAGCCGGTCAGCGACCTCGGACTGCACCATCACGAGCACACGGCGGATGGTGGGGAGCTCGGCAAGCATGTGCAGCAGCACCGGTACCGAAACGTTGTATGGCAGATTGGCCACCAGCGCATCTGGGGCGGTCTGAAAGTCCTCGCGGCTGACCTTCAGCGCATCTTTCTCAATGAGCTCTAGCGCGCAGCCCTCAGCGCGCTCAGTGACTGTCTGGGGCAGACGCGCCGCCAGCCGCGAATCGATTTCAACAGCCGCCGCGCGGCCGCAGTGTTCGAGCAGCCCGAGGGTCAGCGAGCCCAAGCCGGGGCCAACCTCAACAGGGTAGGAATCCTCCGGCAAGTCCGCCGCAGCGACAATTCGACGCACGGTGTTGGCGTCGTGGACGAAGTTCTGCCCCAATTTCTTCGTCGGGACAATATCCAACTGCGCCGCCAAGTCGCGTACTTCGACCGGCCCCAAGAAAGAAACTTCTGCTTTAGTCACAGTTAGATACTACGGGGTCAACACAAAAAATAGGCTTAGCTCGTTATGGCTAGACGGAACTAGCTTTAACGAAGCCCCATGGAAGCGGTACAAGCGGGCCATGCGCCCCAACCCTGACCAGCCTGGACACGCTCAGCGACAGCAATCTGCTGCTCGCGGGAAGCCTGCGATGCACGCGGTGCATACTCAGTACCGCCGTAAGCTGCCCAAGTGGAATCGGTGAACTGCAGACCACCGGAGAAACCGTTACCGGTATCGATAGCCCAGTCGCCGCCGGACTCACACTGAGCCAGCTGATCCCACACGCCGTAGCCGGCAGCCGGAGCTGCAATGCGGGACTTAGTGCCCTGGCGAATAGTGGAGATACCCGGAGCCTTTAGCTCCTTTTCTTCCAGGACCTCGCGTCCGAGCTCTTCACCATCGCGAGAGGTGACCTTGACCTGACGCTCTACCTGGCCCGGTTCACCTTCCTGCTCAACGATGCGCTCATCTTCGAACATCGAATCATCTTCAATGATGTTCTCGTGAGCTGGAATCTCCTCAGTCTCGGTGATGGTCTTATCAATCAGACGAGACAGAGCGATGCGCATCCCCTCGGTGACCGGAGCATCCAGACCCGGCTCGACGGTGTCATCTTCACGCAGTTCAATGCCACGCTGAGCCAGCACATCTCCGACGGTCATAGCCGGGACGGTCAGGTCGATGTCCTTGGCATCGTCGTGAAGCACAATATTCTTGGCACGAACGACGTCGAGTTCGACTCCCTTAGCGGAAATCTCGCCCTTTTCGACCTCGACCTTGTCCTTATCGGAGATGAGCCCCTGCTTCTTCAGACCTTCAATCAGCTCATCGGTAGTGATGGCATTGGTCTTGTGCTCCTGCGGCTTGCCATCGACAATCATCGTGACTGGCTTGGCAGAGCGGTAGACCAGCTTGCCGCCGTCCGTGAGATCGCCCTGACGCTGAACCAGGTCGCCACCGGTGGTTTCGACACCAGCCTTCTGCAGAATGGCCTTGTCATCCTTGGACCAGGTTGCGATTTGCTCAACCTTACCGTCGATTTCGACGGTGATGGTGTCATAGTTGGATGCTGCGACAGTACCACCCAGAGCAACAGCAGCGACCAGACCGCCTGCGGCAATCTTGGACGAAGTGGAGACTCCGTCATTAGCACGATTGAGATGACGCTTCTTCGCAGCACTCACGGGGTTCGTCACAGCCTTTCGGAGGATGGGGCAGCTAGCAAATGAAAGAAATACAGTTTGTAACAGTACGGTAAAGATTCAGTGTTGTCTAAAATATATCGATAAAAGTGACGGGAAATACAACAAACCGCCCCGGCTGCATTTCCACAGCTCAGGGGCGGCAATACGCCAGCACGTGCTTAAATGCCGTACACCCGACGTGCATTATCCGTCAAAATCTGTGCCATCTCCTCCGCCCCGATTTCTCGGGCTGCGGCCATCGCACGCGCCTGATGACCGATAAAAGTGGACTCGTTGCGCGCACCTCGGAAAGGCTCCGCGGTCATGTACGGGGCATCGGTTTCCACCAGCAGCTGCTCCGCCGGCGCCTCAGCCACAGCCTGCCGCAGGTAATCATTGCGTTTGAAGGTCACGTTGCCGGTAAAACTCAGCAGGTAACCGCGTGCAATGGCTTCGCGGGCAACCTCGATGGGCGAAGAGAAACAGTGCAAAATGACCGTATTGTCGTAGCCGTCCAACGCCGCCATCAGGTCTTCATCGGCGTCGCGGTTATGAATCATCAACGGCTTGCCGACGGTTGCTGCGAGCTCCATATGCCACTGCAACGCAGCCAGCTGTTCGCTCTTCGACGCGCAGCCGTCGAGGGAATCCAGCCAGTACCAATCCAATCCCGTCTCCCCCACGGCCACAACCCTGGGGTCGGCAGCCATTTCGGTTAAGCGGGCCTTGGCGTCGTCGTCAAGCTCGTGCGCGCGCGTCGGATGGATGGCGGCGGCGGCCCAGACGTTGGGGTGCGCGTGCGCAGCGGCAAAGGCCAGTTCGGTTTCCGGCATGCCATCGCCGACCGTGCAGACTCCGACGACGCCCGCTGCGGCGGCCCGGTCCATGAGCGCCGCAATCTCTTCCGGAGTTTGCGCCCCACAGGACGCGAGATGCGTGTGGGCGTCAAACAGCGGAGTGAGATACTCCGCGGGTTCTGCAATCTTGCGTTTGCGCTTTCCCATACCTCTACTGAGCCCCTACTTCACCTGTGCCCACTCGGGGCCGTGCTCAGCCAACTCAGAGTCGAGCTTGGTGAAAATCGGCTTCGGCTTGGCAAGCTGCGTACCCGGCTCAATGTCGAAGCGACGCCAGGCGGCCTTCTGATTGACGTAGTCACCGGTGATGATTGGGTAGCTCCTACCCTCTGCCGGCAGGTCAGCGCCGACCGGTTCGACCGGCATGTCGTCCTGGACTTCCTGGACTTCTGGCATTGCGGCCCAGATCCCCTCGCCGCCCAGGGTCTCGAAGACCTTCTGCGAGCTTTCCGGCAGGTACGGGGTCAGCAGCACATTGGCGTCGCTGACTACCTGCAGTGCTGTCCACAGCACGGTGGCGAGACGCTCGCGCTGGGACTCGTCCTTCGCCAGCTTCCACGGCTCCTGCGCAGCAATGTAGGCGTTGGCCTCTCCGACCAAGTGCATGGCGGCGGTGATACCGGCGCGGAAGCGGGACAGCGCAAGCGCGTCGCCGACCTCGGCGAAGGAACGCTCAGCCAGGTCGAGCAGTTCACGGTCAGCGTCAGTGAGTTCGCCCGGAGTTGGCACCTCACCGAAGTTCTTGAAAGCCATGGACACGGTGCGGTTGACCAGGTTGCCCCAGGAGTTGGCCAGCTCGTTATTCACGCGGCGGACGAACTCATCCCAGGTGAAGTCGGTGTCCTGGTTCTCCGGGCCTGCCATCGCGATGAAGTAGCGCAGCGGATCCGGACCAAACTCCGCCAGGAAGTCCTTCACATAGATGACAACGCCCTTGGAAGAGGAGAACTTCGAGCCCGACATGGTCAGGTACTCCGAGGAGACGACCTCCGTCGGCAGGTTCAACTCACCGAGCTCCCCGACCTCGCCCCCGCGGGAGCCCTCGCCACGGTAGCCCAGCAGCTCAGCCGGCCAAATCTGGGAGTGGAAGGTGATGTTGTCCTTGCCCATGAAATAGTAGGACAGCGCCTCCGGGTCATTCCACCACTTGCGCCACGCTTCCGGGTCACCAATGCGCCAGGCCCACTCGATGGAAGCGGATAGGTAACCGACGACGGCGTCGAACCAAACGTAGAGTTTCTTCGTCCCGTTTTCCGACCAGCCCTCCAGCGGAATCGGCACACCCCAGTCAATATCACGGCTCATTGCACGCGGACGGATGTCCTTCAGGATGTTCAGGGAGAACTTCAGCACGTTCGGGCGCCAGTCCTTGCGCTCCTGCAGCCACTCGGTCAAGGCCTCTGCCAGAGCCGGCAGGTCTAGCAGGAAGTGCTCAGTTTCAACGAACTTCGGGGTCTCGCCGTTGATTTTCGACACCGGATCAATCAGATCGGCCGGGTCAAGCTGGTTACCGCAGTTGTCGCACTGGTCGCCGCGGGCACCGGAAGCGCCACAAATTGGGCAGGTACCTTCGATGTAACGGTCCGGCAGGGTGCGACCGGTCGACGGGGAAATCGCACCCATCGTGGTCTGCTTGACCATATAGCCGTTTTCGTAGAGCCCACGGAAGAGCTCCTGGACAACGGCGTAGTGGTTGCGCGTGGTTGTGCGCGTAAACAGGTCGTAGGAAAGCCCCAGACCCGCGAGGTCCTGCACAATCTGGCGGTTGTAACGGTCGGCCAATTCCTGGACAGAAACGCCTTCCTTCTCCGCCTGCACAAGCAGTGGCGTGCCATGCTCATCAGTACCGGAGACCATCAGCACGTCATTGCCAATCATTCGCTGGTAGCGAGCGAAAACGTCCGAGGGGACACCGAAACCTGCAACATGGCCGATATGTCGCGGACCGTTAGCGTACGGCCACGCAACTGCTGTGAAAATGCGAGACATATCTAACAGGGTAATAGATGACCTACCATCACGATGAACTGTGCCCTCATGAAGTCTTCCAAGAACTGTCCCCTAGCGTCATCGCGCGCTCGCGCAGTCACTACGCTTATGTCCTATGTCCACTCGGTCCACCTCCTCCGACTCGGCCGCTGACTTCACTTCGCGCGCGACCACTGCGCTAGCTCGTCTTATCGCCGCCGGTCATCGCCCCGCCGCACTCGTCGGCTCCTGGTTCGGTTATCGCGCGGTTCTCGCCGCTAACGTCGAGCTCACCGCCTGCGATTCGACAGCGCTTTTCACCAGCCCCGACCCCAATGCGTGGCTATTTGGGTTCCGCCCCTACTCCGGCACCAGCGCGCATGGGATCGCTGCCTGCGTCGCATTGCTTGCCGACGACGGCACGTGGCATTTCGACGGCCCCGGCACCGGTGACCCCTCAAATCCGGATTTCCAAGCCCTTCAGGAGACCATCAAATACTCGCACGAAAACACGCGTGACGACGCGCTCCCCGCGGCCACACCACTGGAGTGGGATCAGGGCGACCGAGAACGCCACCAGCTTGCAGTGGAGAACTGTAAGGAAGCAATTGCCGCGGGCGAGGTGTACCAAACCTGCATCTCTACACGCTTTCACGCGGAGCTGAATGCGGGATCGGGCACGAACGTCGATGTGGACAATGCTGCACTAGCCCACGCCGGCGCGTGGTTTTCCTCCCGCGTGGCGCGGTATCAGCCGGCTCGAGCGGCATTCTTGCCCGGCAACCTCGATGCTGGAATTCCAATTCTGGCCTCGCTGAGTCCTGAGGAGTTCCTCATCCGCGCTGGCACAAGCGTGACTGAAACTCCTATCAAAGGCACGATTCCCGCTGACCGGCCCCCGCATGAGCTGTTGCGCAGCGATAAGGATGTCGCCGAGAACATCATGATTGTCGACCTGGTGCGCCACGACCTCGGCCAGGTGGCCAAAACTGGCACTGTGAAGGTCACGGATCTGCTCAGTGTGCGTCCGGCACCGGGCGTGTGGCACCTGTTTTCCACAGTTTCCGCGGAACTTCCCGATCAGCTCAGCCACGCTGAGCTGATCGATGCCTGCTTCCCACCGGCCTCAGTCACCGGTACACCGAAGCTGCGAGCAATTGAGCTTCTGCGCGAGTGGGAACCCGAGCCCCGTGGCGCTCACTGTGGCGCGATTGGTGCGGCCCACGGGGATGCACTTGAGCTCAATGTCGCCATTCGTACCGCTGAGTATGCAAAAGACCCGAACTCGGGGAGAGTTCGGGTCGAAGCTGGCATCGGCGGTGGCATCACCATCGGGTCTACGCCCGAGGGCGAATGGGCCGAGATTGAGGCCAAGGCCGCACCGCTGCTGTTGGAAAGCTAGTTGCGCAATTTACGAGCACGGCGGCGTTCGCGCTGTTCGGCCGCTTCCGCCAAGCGGCGCTCGCGAGCCATGCGCAGGGCAAACTGACGCTGTTCCTTGTCATCGAGGTACATCGGATCGTCGGAAAGCCCCTTAACCAGCGCCACCATCAGCGCCAAGATAACAATGACGAACGGGCTTGCCGCCAAAATGGTGATGTTCTGCAGGTTGGACAGGGCATCGCTGCCGCCGGTGACCAATAGGACAATCGCAATCAGAGCGGTGAAAATACCCCACATAGCAGTGACCGTGCGCGATGCTGTGAGTCGACCGAACTGGCTCATGGTGCCCATCACCGTGGAGGCGGAGTCCGCCGAGGTAATGAAGAAGGTAGCCAGCAGAACCATTGCGATGACGGAAGTAATCGCGCCACCCGGCAGGGATTCCAGCAGGTTGAACAGCTGGCTCTCAGCCGAGCCGTCGCCATAGATGGAAGCACCCTGCTGCTCACGAGTAATGGCGGTGCCGCCAAAGATGGAGAACCATACGGCAGAGACAATCGACGGAACTGCGACGACGGTGAAGACGAACTCACGGATAGTACGGCCGCGAGAAATGCGCGCGATGAACATACCGACAAACGGCGACCAGGAGATCCACCAGGCCCAGTAGAAGATTGTCCACGACGAGAGCCATTCGCCGGCGGTACCGTCAGCGGAAGCGCTGGAGCGGGCGGCCATCTCAAAGAAGGAATTCAGGTAGCTACCAATAGAAGTCGGAATCAGGTTCAGAATCACCACGGTAGGGCCGAGGACCAACACCAGCAGAGCCAGCAGGCCAGCGGCAACCATGTTGAAGTTCGAAATGTACTGAATGCCCTTGCCCACACCCGACAGCGCAGAAGCCAAAAAGGCACAACCCAGAATGAGGATAAGACCAATCCACAAACTTGTGCCCTTGATGGCAGTGAAACCGTTGATCTCCAAACCAGCGGAAATCTGCAGCACACCAACACCGAGAGAGGCTGCCGTACCGAAGACGGTGGCAAAAATCGCAAGTGCGTCGATAAGCTTGCCCAACCATCCCTCAGCGCGACGTGCACCGATAAGCGGGATGAACGCCGCGGAAATCAGCTGCTTACGACCAAGACGGTAGGTCGAGTAAGCAATGGCAAGGCCGACGATGGCGTAGAGCGACCACGGGTGCAGAGTCCAGTGGAACATCGTCGATGCCATGGCGGTACCGACTTCCTTTGGCTGGTGACCCGGCACACCTTCGCGGTAGAAGGTCAGTGGCTCAGCAACGCCGTAGAACATCAGACCGATGCCCATACCGGCGGCGAACATCATGGCAATCCAGCTAGGTGTGGAAAACTCTGGTTTCTCGGCGTCCTTGCCCAGGCGGATGTGACCGAACTTGGAAATCGCGATGGACACAATAAAGAAGACAAAGACGGTACTAGCCAAGATAAACAGCCAGCCGGTGTTCTCCACGACCCAGTTCAGAGAACTAGATGCAAACGTGGAGAAACTGTCCGGCCACACCAGTCCCCAGACGATAATTGCCAGAATTGCGGCAATGGCGGGGACGGTAACCCCGAGGTTCACGGGAGCGTGAGAATCGTCGGCCCTGACTTCGCCAACGACCGACTCCCCTACTTCTTGTTGTATTTCATGTTCTGGTGGATTCGTCATTCCTCCACCATGTCCACCATTGACCTGGGATTTCAACTTAGAATGCGGGTTTTCTCAGGTTTTCTTCATTTTTTCCCAGCTTGCAAAAACTGCCAATAATGGCGTTTACCCTGTTCACTGTCGTGCGCTGGGCATTTCCTGGCACAAAGTAACAATCGCCTAACGATTTTCCTCGCGAGCAGCCAAAACCGCCTGATAGAGATCACGGTGCTTTGTCATTCCAGCCTCCGCCGCAGCCTGCTTCGCGGCATCCTTCAACCGCATGCCATCAGCCACGAGCTCCTCCACGCGGTCAACTAGGTCCTCCGTGGATACCTCCGTCGCCTGCTGCCCCGCGCCCTCAATCACCACCGTAATTTCTCCGCGGACACCTTCTTCCGCCCACGCAGCCAGTTCTCCCAGCGTCGCGCGGCGAGTCTCTTCAAAGCGCTTGGTCAACTCACGGCTTACCGACGCGCGCCGCTCCTCACCTAAAATCTCCGCGGCATCCGCCAACGTGGCAGCCAATCGATGCGGCGACTCAAAGAAACAACAGGCTCGCTTCTCTGTCTTCAGTGATTCCAACCAGGCCCGGCGCGCCCCCTGTTTACGAGGTGCAAAGCCATCGAAGCAGAAGTGGCCGACACCCAAGCCGCTGAGAGCCAATGCGGTAGTCACCGCGCTCGGTCCCGGTACGCAGGACACCGGCACACCCGCGTCGTGAGCAGCCGCCACCACAGCCAGGCCGGGGTCTGACACCACCGGCATCCCCGCATCGGTCACCACAATGACTTTCTGTCCCGCCTTCGCCGCCTGAATCAGCGACTCAGTGCGGCTCTCTTCGTTGTGATCGAAGTTCGAAACAAACTTCCCCTTGGGGGAAATGCCCAGCGCTGTGGCTAGGTTGCGCGCCCGCCTGGTGTCTTCCGCGGCGATGATATCGGCGTCGATAAGCGCACCGCGCAAGCGGTCGGAGGCATCGGCTATATTGCCCAGCGGCGTTGCCACCAGAGTGATGCCGGGAGCCAGCGTCGTAGCCTCACTGAGGGGCTCGTTCTCGTGCGGTTGGAAGTTCGATGCCGAATGCGTCATGATTCCATAGCTTAAACTGACATTCGTGACCGATGCCGCTTTAACCCCACCACCGGAAACCGAGCGCCGCGCGAAAAAACGTTTCCTGCGCCCGATTCCCCCGGTTCCCCCGCTGCCGCCACTGCGGCGGTGGGACAAATGGGATACCGCCACTTTTGTGGTTCTCGGAATCGTCGCAGCGCTAACGCGTTTCATCGGGCTTGCTGCCAAGACCGACAATGGCACCCCGCTCTTCGACGAAAAGCACTATGTGCCACAGGCCTGGCAGATTCTGGAGTCCACGCGCGACCCCATCTCATCTGGCATTGAGGACAATCCCGGCTACGGTCTGATTGTGCATCCGCCAGTGGCCAAGCAGGTCATCGCCTTGGGCGAGTGGATTTTCGGTTATTCACCAATGGGCTGGCGGTCTATGTCGGCGGTGTGTGGCACGCTGGTCATCCTGCTGCTCATGGACATCGTCCGACGTATCTCTCGCGGCTCGCGGTTGGCAGTGGGTATTGCTGGTCTCTACGCGCTTGCCGACGGAGTGCTGTTTGTCTCCTCTCGGGTCGGCATGCTGGATATGATTCAGACCTTTTTCATCATCGCGGCCGCGTGGGCACTTCTCATTGACCAGGCCGATGCCCGCAAGCGCCTGGAATCCGCCACGGAACTCGGTAGTTTCGGCCCCTATCTCAGCTATCGCTGGTGGCGACTGCTCGCCGGCATCATGCTGGGGCTTGCCACCGGGGTGAAGTGGTCCGGTCTGTACTACATGGCCGCATTCGGCCTGTGGTCCGTTTTCACGGATTTGGTGTCACGCAAGAATGCCGGTGCGGACAAGCCCGTGCTCGGCGCACTCGCCCGCGATACCGCCCCGGCGTTGCGTGATCTGGTGGTGGTTCCGCTGGGCGTTTACTTCTTAAGTTGGCGTTCTTGGTTCGCCGAAGAAACGTCGGTCTATCGCCATGTCTCGCCCGAAGACCGCGATACGGGACTCCCCGGCACCGGCTGGCTTCCCGAGGCCGTGCAGAACTACCTGCACTACCAGAACAGCGTGCTGAAGTTCCACGCCGAGCTGACCACCTCTAATGGCCACAAACACCCTTGGGAGTCCAAGCCCTGGGAGTGGCTGGTCAGCTGGCGGCCAATGCTCTACTACTCCACCGAAACCACCTGCAGTGGCGGCCAAGAGTGCAAGGGCTGGATGATGCTCTTTGGCACCCCGCCCATCTGGTGGTTGCTGGTCCCCGTGGTCCTGTGGGCCACATGGCGCTGGCTCGGCCGCCGCGACGGCCGCTACGCGCTGCCAGTCATCGGTTTCCTCGCCTCGTGGCTGCCGTGGGTCATCGGCTACGACCGTCAGATGTACTTCTTCTACGCCACCGCGCTGATTCCATTCGTACTCATCGCCTTTGCTCTGCTTGCCGACGATCTCTCACACTGGCGGCCCCGCGATAAGCCGGTGGGGTTGGTAATCGTTGGCACGCACGCCGCACTAGTGGTGGCCGCGTTTGTGTTCTGGCTGCCGATTTTGACCGGCTACCCGCTGCCTCTCAACCACTTTGAATGGCGGTTCTGGTTGCCGTCTTGGAGCTAGTCCCGCTGTGGTGGCACGCCTGTGACCGGCAACCCCGAGGCGGCCCGCCATGCCTGTGCGATTGCCGTCGGCGTATAGCCACCCAGCCACACAACGGCCAGCGTCAAAGCGGAGACAAACATCAAGGCCAGACCAGCGATCTCTGATGCTCCCTGGGCACCGATGAGAATGTCACGAATACCAAAACCGATGCTGAACGTGGCGACGGCACCGTAGACCGGCGCCATGCCCATGGCAGCGCGTGGCCGCCAAGCAGCCCAGAACAATCCCACTGCCAATGCAAGCCGAATTGCCGCGAGTTGGATGGCAAGGCGTGCTCCGAGCTCCATTGGGTCAACGGTGGCAGTGGAACCGTCGATAGGCGCTCCCGTGCTTGTTGCGATTCCTGCACCGTCCTGCGGCTGCGCCGAGGAAAGTCCGAGCGTCATCATGCCGGAGGCGTCGACCAGTGTCGCAATCCCCCAGACCGCCCAGCAAAGGCCCAGCGCAATGAGCACCCCGCGGGCGGTGCCGGCCATGAGCAGCCATGCGCGCTCACGCCGCCGGCGCTCCGGTTCGATGGAGACCAAAATGCGCTCCGAGAGATCATCCGTGGAAATCTCCGGCATACCATCGGCAGGCCCAACCGTAAGGGCGCGGTTCAGCCGCACCGCTCGCTCGTACCAAGCTCGGCACTCCTCGCAGGCCCCAAGATGGGCATCGATGACTTCATCGGCAATGCTTGCCTGCTCGCCATCGAGGCGAGCTGACAATGCTGCGCGAATTTCCTCGCACTCCACGGGGAATCTCCTCCGCTTTTAACTCTTAAGGGGGTTGTACCTAATGAGGTCTTACCTGATGAATTGCCTGTCCAAACTGAAACGGCCGGCTCCGAAAACGAAAATCATCACCAGACCACCGATGAGTGACATCACGAGCTCCGCACCGTTGTCGCGGATAAACAGGCCATTGCCCAGGTGCATCGACCACCAGGCACCAATCATCTCAATGATGAAGACCATCGCCACCGTCGGTGCCAAGAGTCCCAGAATCAGCAACGCGCCTCCGACCAGTTCGACTAGAGCGACAACCCAGACCGTCAAGTGCGCCTGCGGGATATTCGCGGCGACAAAGTAACCGGTCGTCTTGTCGATACCGGTGATAAAAATCTTGTCCCAGCCATGGCAGATGAAGATAATTCCGAGTATTAGGCGGAGAATCACGAGCGCGATATCGCGCATTACCGGTCGATCCATGAGGGACATGCTACCCGACGGCACGGTCAAAGCACGGTAGCACTGCGGCTGCGAGAGGCCAGCGACTTTAACATGCAAAAAGGCTTCTCCCAACCCCTCGGGAGAAGCCTTCCGCCAAACACACCCGGTGTGTCATGTCTTAGGTAGTGACATCGTAACAGGCCGAGTTTCTAACAAAAAATCGCGCTGACGTGCTCAGACAACTTTAAGGTTGTTCTACGGCTCAGTTCACAGGACTAGCTCACACGAGCCTGTGGCATTTCGTCATAATCGTCGTCATCAAAGCGGTGGTCAGTGTAGGCCAGATCTGCGAAATCCGGGTCCTCATCATCAAGCTCGACCACTACCGCGCCCGGACGGCGCAGTCGCTGTGGAATTCCCAGCTCATCATCCTCGCGGTTACGCACGCCGAGGCGGGCCATCTTCATCCGGCGAATTCGGCGAGCTCGCAGTTCCTGCTCTGCACGCACGGTGCGGCGCAGGTTGACCAGATACAGGGTCATCAAGCCGACACCGACCAGTGGAATCCACCAGGTCCAACCACCGGCGAAAGCAGCGATGATGACCGTGACCGCGATGAACGCTGCCAGCCCAGCAACCGAACGGCGGCGGCGGGCAAAGCGAGTCTCAGCGTACTGGGCATCCGAAATCGGATCGAACCCACCACGACCACGGCGCTTCTCAGCGAACGCGTAATCATCTTCGGTCAAGGTGTCATCGACAGCGACTGCGTCATCGTTGGACTCGACACTGTGGTCGCTGTCGTCCTCGCCGGTCTCGTCGGGTTCCGCCTGCTCGTCTACGGTGTCTGCTGCCTCTTCAGTCTCAGAGAGCGCCTCAGCGTCCGCGTGCTCAGCGTCAGCCGCGGCACCGGAATCAGCGTCAGATTCAACGGCATCTTCGAACATCAAGTCATCGGCGTCGACAAACTGACGGCGAACGTCAACGCTCACATCGGAAGAGGACTCATCTGCACGAACCACGTCACCTTCGGCGGAGGCAACGGCGGAGTCAGATTCAGCATCCTCGTCATTAACGACAGCCTGCAGCGACTGGTCTGCAGACTCATCATCGGACACGTCCATGTCAGAGCGGTCAGAAGACTCAGCAGTGGCTTCCTCGGTAGCGGAATCATCCGCCTGCGGGGTCTCCTCCTCTGCATCTGCCGCTTCCAGCTCGTAGACGATATCGCCGTCAACGACGGCCGGGTCGGCCGCCTCGTCCACGGTGTCGTCGATAAGCACGTCGCTGACATCGAAGTCATCGTCGACCTGCGCGTCAACGGTTTCGAGAGAATCGTCGACTTCTTCGGCTACGCGCACGTCCGACTCCTTAAAAGACGGACGGCGGCGCGTCGTGGCCAACTCCTCGCCACCACGATGCAGCACGCGGGTCTTACCTAGCGCATCGGAAGTACGACGAATCGGCTTGCGCGTATTGACCACCAGCGGGGCCAGCACAAACAGCCACAGTACAACGATGAGTATCAGCAACAGTGAAGTTGACATATTTTGTGTCTCCTTGCGATTTCGCCCGGGGTTTCGCCGTCTCTCCCCGGCCCAAATACGCCACCCACATGCCCTTCCACAGAGGCATTTGCGAAGGCAGTCAGCGTATCTAGAGCGAATTCGCCCAATAGTAGAGTTGTCATCACCCTATCGGCGTGTGTTACTCAGACTACTCAGGCGCGCCGTTGCGGTGGGTATTTCTCCGCCTCTTCATATTGCGCGCGACCACTCGCCACGATGAGGTCCACTGCACTGTCCTCCCCCACCCGCGCATAAGTCAGATGATCGCGCCACGCGCCATCCATATGGAAGGCTTCCCGCGCCACGCCTTCGTACTCGAACCCACAGTTTTCCAGCACGCGTATCGACGGGACATTGCTGTCCAACACAGTCGCTTCAATTCGGTGGACGCCAACTCTCTTGGCATAATCCGACGCCAACGCCACTGCCGCAGTGGCGACCCCTCCACATGTAAAGCCGCTGCCGACCCAGTAGCCAATCCATGCGTGAGCGACGGGGAAAGGTGTAATACCGCCGAGTGTGAGCATGCCAGCGAACTGGCCGTCTACTTCAATGGTGGAGACAATCATGTCTCCCGCAGCCTCTGAACGACGCCAACTGCGCAGGTTACGGCGGAAAACAGAAGCCTTGTGGGCGTTATCCCAGTCGTCCTCGAGGGTTGGCTCCACGGGGCGCAAAATGGGCTCGTCGCGCAGCCGCAGTGTCCGCCATGCAGAGGCATCAGAGCGCTCTGGCACACGCAGGCGGACTCGGCCGCCACTGGTTACTAGACGAGAAGTACGCACAGCAACAATACTCGCGGTAGTGGAGTGAGGTTAGGCCTGGCGCGCCATGAACAGCACGTCAACTACATCTCCCGGACGCACGTGCAGCACGTCTTCCGGAATCACGATGAGGCTGTTGGCTTCCGACATACCGGCCAAAAGATGGGCTTGCGCACCGCCGGAACCTCCCAGCGGCTGCACCATGTATTCGCCGGTCTCGCGGTCACGCATGAGCTGGCCACGGATGTAGCCACGGCGCTTCTCCGCCGACTCGATCGGGCCGACAGCACGAGCGGTGACAGCGCGGCGGCGGGGATTGCGCTTCCCCAACGCCAGTCGGATGAGGGGACGAACCATGACCTCAAAAACGACCAATGCGCCGACCGGATTCGACGGCAGGAGGAACGTTGGAATCTTGTCATCTCCCAGCAGACCAAAGCCCTGGACTGAACCAGGATGCATAGCGATGCGGGAAACATCAACCTCGCCCAATTCAGCCAGCACACGGCGAATCTGCTCACCCGCGGCACCGCCGACAGCCCCCGTGATGACCAAGAGCTCACTGCGAATGAGCTGGCCTTCGATGATTTCCCGGATGCGGCGGGGCTCACCGGTGGCAATACCCACTCGGTGTACCTCAGCCCCAGCATCGCGGCCGGCTGCAGCCAGCGCGTAGGAGTTGACGTCGTAGACCTGACCGAGCCCCGGTGTGCGGTCAACATCGACCAACTCATTACCAATGGAAATCACGGACATACGTGGCTTGGGGTGCACCAAAACCTTCGAACGCCCCACCGCTGCCAGCAATCCAACCTGTGACGGCGAAATCACCGAGTCCAAGGACACCGCCACGTCACCCGGCTGCACGTCGTCACCGACCTTGCGCACAAAGTCACCGGAGTAGACCGGATGGAGAACATTAACTCGACGGCCACCGCGGTCGGTCCAGTTTAGGGGCACGACGGCGTCGGCAAGCGATGGCAGCGGCGCACCAGTTTGTACGCGCACGGCCTGCTTCGGCTGGAGACGCATCGGGTGGTGAGAGCCGGCTGTCACCTCACCGACAACAGGCAGCTCGACCTCGCGAAAATCAACATCACTCTGACGCGCATCCGGAGGTAAAGAACCAGATTCGCCGACGATATCGACAGCGCGCACCGCATAACCATCAATCGCTGACTGCACGAATCCCGGCAACGGCTGCTCTGCGATGACATCTTCAGCGCACAGCATGCCGAGGGATTCCGAAATAGCAACGCGCACAGGATCAGGCATCACAGCGTGTGCGGTGATTGCCGCCAACTGTTCTTCCACAGAACGCATGTTTTACCTTCCTCGGCACCAACCCGCGGTGCGCTTTATGCTATTCAGCTTCTCAGTACAAGCCTCTATAAAAAGGCTTTAAGCCTGTTCATCCTGCGCCAGACGCTGCTGCATGTAGTCGCGCAGCCCCTCGCCGTAGTCCGGATGCCTGAGTCCAAAGTCTACGCAAGCACGAATGAAGCCACCAGGATTTCCCAGGTCATGGCGGAACCCCTTGTGAACGACCACATGAACCGGATGCCCCTCTTGAATCAGCAGCTCAATTGCATCGGTGAGCTGGTATTCGCCGCCCTTACCGCGCGGGATGCGGCGCAGCGCATCGAAGATGGCGCGATCGAGCAAGTAACGTCCGACTGCAACGAAGTTGGATGGAGCATCCGCAGGGTCCGGCTTTTCCACCATGCCCTTGACTCGCTTCACATCGTCCCAGGCATCAGCGTCGGCCGCGTCAGCACCGAGCTCACCAGACTCCGCCGGGGTGGCGTCCTCAATATCGAAGACACCGTAGTTGTAGACCTCTTCATGAGGAATTTCCAGCGCACACAGCACCGAACCACCAAAGCGCTCGCGCACTTCCGTCATCCGATCCATCACGCCCACTGGGAGCACGAGATCGTCGGGAAGCATGACAGCAACGCTGTCCTCATCGTCTTCGAGCAGCGGCTCTGCGACCAACACCGCATGCCCCAGGCCCAGCGGTCGATCTTGAACAACGGATTCCACGCGAATGACCTCGGTGGCGCGGCGTACCTTCGCTGCAATCTTGTCCTTGCCACGCTCGGCGAGAGTCTGCTCAAGGTCCGGGCGCGGGTCGAAGTGCCCAAGCACGCCATCCTTACTCGGCGCTGTGACAATAGCCAGGCGTTGCGCACCAGTGGCGGCGGCCTCTTCAGCAATCATCTCGATGCCCGGCGTATCAACTACGGGCAGCAATTCTTTCGGCACTGTCTTGGTGGCAGGCAAGAATCGCGTACCCATGCCCGCGGCAGGAACGATGACAGTTCGAACCGGAGTAGTCATGTCCGAACCAGACTCTTTAGACGATGAGACCATAATGGCAACGATACCTATATAACTTCCATT
Organism: Corynebacterium sp. HMSC065H09; assembly: GCF_001812845.1. Classification (NCBI taxonomy): domain Bacteria; kingdom Bacillati; phylum Actinomycetota; class Actinomycetes; order Mycobacteriales; family Corynebacteriaceae; genus Corynebacterium; species Corynebacterium sp. HMSC065H09. The sequence goes on along the minus strand of NZ_KV810586.1, from coordinate 30,853 downwards.
TGCTCGGAGGCTGACCCCGCTTTTTCAACGCATTAATCAGAAATTTTCTCCTGCGCTGACGACAGAGGTCGCTCCCCTACCTGACAGAGTAGGTTTGCAGGTATGGCTCCGCTTCCCGAAACCACGTCTGATTTCAAAGCCCGCACACGGCACGAGGTACTCGCCGCACGCGCCGCCAAGGGGCAGCGTGAGCGCATGCTTGACGACGAAGCACTGGTACAGCGGTTGCAAGAATGGTTATCCAACACCGTCGGCGACCTCGCAAAACCTGTCATTGCCGCTTATGTCCCCGCTGGTGACGAACCCGGCGCAAGCGTTTCTAGTTCGACTGGCGGTAAGCCCGGCCAGGGCTTTGTGGAGGCTCTGGCAAACGCGGTTTCCGGAGCACGAATTCTGCTTCCCGTCTGCCCGCCCGGTCCACCACAACCGCTGCACTGGGGTTACTACAACGGCAGCTTCCACAAGGGCCGATTTGGACTCTTGGAACCTGTTTCGGTGGAAGACTCTGCTGGCCCAGCTGAGCTGGGTGTTGCCGACGCCATTATCCTGCCGGCAGTTGCGGCCGACCCCGCAACCGGGATGCGGTTAGGGCGTGGCGCTGGTTACTACGATCGCAGCTTGGTTTTCGCTCGACGCGACAGTGATACGGATGGGGTGAGAGCTGCGGCCATCGCTGTTGCAGTTTTCAACACCGAATTGCGCACGGAGCTTGCCTACGATGAGCACGACATTCCTGCCGATTATGTGATCACGCCAGCGGGGATTTCACAGATTTAATGGAACCGATTCCGGGATTTTCGCGCCTAACTTAATATGAGCCCAAAATATTCGTCCCGGTTTCCGCGTCCATTCCGAAAGCTCCGCCCCACAACTATTCGGCGGATGGTTGCCCTCACTGTTTTCCTATGCGCAGTCGGCCTGGCGGCGGTGGAGTCATTGACACCCCGCAGCGGCCATATTCGGGTAGTGGTTAGCGCCAAATCCATTGCCGCTGGCGCATCGGTGGCAGAACAAGATGTGGCTTTCAAGGACATTCCCCGGGAGCTCGTTCCCGGTGGAGCCGTAACGGACATCGCCTCTGTGCGGGGACGCACCCTGGCCACCGGCATGTCACCGAGAGAGATAATTACAGAGCAGCGAATGGTCGGCCCGTCACTTGCCAAGTCGCTGACGGGGACGTCGGAAAGCAAAATTATTGCCATCACGTTGACTGATGCGGGCATTGTGTCCGCTCTTCGCACTGGTGACAGCGTGGATATTGTGTCGACAGCGGATGAGCGCGGGGTGGCGGCGCCGCTTGCACACGGGGCAAGGGTGGTCAACATCGTCGACGATGAGGTGGTCTTGGTCGCTCTGCCCACCGGCGCCGCGGAGGTGGTGGCTGCGACATCGCTAGCATCTCCGCTCACACTGTTACTCGCGGGTTAGTGACCAAAATCTCACTGGTTCAAAGATTTTATGGTCCTGAACAGTGTTTTTCGCAGAAAGTTGACTTGTCCCACAACTTAGTGCGGGGATACAATGGCCAGGCAATTCAAAACTACGATTAGAGCGAAGAAGAGTGGCACTGCCTGATATCGCACTGCCCCGTTTCTCAAAATCGTATGGGCCTGCCATGAGCAACACGATGACTCACAGGTCTCGTTTGGTTTGTTCCGTTTCTACAGAAGGAAATTTCCTATGCTTAAGGGCTTTAAAGAGTTCATCATGCGCGGCAACGTCATCGACCTGGCGGTCGGTGTTGTCATCGGTGCTGCGTTCACCGCAATCGTCACTGCTTTCACCGACAGCCTGCTCGAGCCGCTGCTGAACACCATCGGTGGCGCTGAGGTCACTGGCCTCGGCTTCGAAATCATCAAGGGCAACCCGTCGACCTACCTTGACTTCGCAGCTGTCATCACCGCAGTCATCAACTTCCTGCTGGTCGCAGCGGTTGTCTACTTCGTCATCGTTGCTCCGATGAACAAGTTCAACGCGATGCGTGAGGCTCGTCTGGAGACCTCCGCTGAGCCAGAGGTCACCGAGGCTGACCTGCTGACTGAGATTCGTGACCTGCTGGCAGAGCAGAACGGCAAGCCGAAGACGGAGCTGAACTAGCCTCTAGCTGCTAGTTGCAGGCTTCCGATAAGAAGCGAACTAACGCTTTTACACAGCGCTCATCCCCAATGGGGTGGGCGCTGTTTTATCCAATAGTCCACATCAAAATCACGAGCATCCTCCGGGGATTCATCGTGATAGTGCACTGTGCGCGCGGTTTTCGCACTGCGTGACTGGGCAAAGTTTTTCGCCGGTGCACCTGCGCGGCGGCGCTGCCTACGGCTTCCACTGCGCGGCGCAGCTTGCTCGGGCTGATTGGGCTGCTTAGCGTCGCCCATTCCTAAACGCTCCAGCGGCAGAGATCATCAAGCACATGAGAGACCAGCGGGAGAATTGTCGCCATGCCATCGCGCACTGCAGCGCGAGACTCCGCGAGATTGATAATCACTGTCTGACCGGACACACCGGCCAAACCGCGGGACAGACCGGCATCCAATGCGCCAGCTCCCATACCGGAGTTACGAATAGCCTGCTCGATGCCCTGCAGTCGCACATCGAGAACCTTGCGAGTGGCATCCGGGGTCTTCGCACGAGGCCCAACACCAACACCGCCCACCGTAACGACCAAATCTGCGCCACCGACAACAGCGGTATCTAGGGCCTTCCGGATCTCACGCTTCACTGCACCCGTACTGACCACAGCATCGACCGAGTAGCCGTCTTCTTCCAACAGCTCAACCATGAGCGAAGCCGCACCATCCGGGTTCTCAAAATGGTCGCCCACGAGGACAACAAACGCATTTCGAACCTGGCCGTCGTCGTTGATAAGACGCTCCATCTCAGCGAGGTTGACGTCACTTGGCTCAGTACTCACGGTTTCACTCATCTGCTCTATCTCGCTTTCTCCCACAGCTTTTCACTCGAAGTTTCACTCGAAAACTCTTCTACAGATGGTGAGGTACTAACTCCACCACGCTGCCTATCAATCCTGGGCTTCTACCAAGGTGACATCGACCGTTCGCTCGTTGCCGCCTCGCTCATCTGTAACTGTAAGTGTGACAGAATCCCCAATCCGATGCGACCGAATAGCCGCAATTAGTGCAACGCCGTTGTCAAGTGTGCGGTCATCAACCTTGGTAATCAGGTCACCATCTTTCAGTCCCGCCTTATCAGCTGGGCCGTCTGGCGTTACCTCTCGCACCAGTGCACCACGTGCAATCGGACGCGAATCAATCTGGGCACCAATGACAGGCATCCGCGCCTTACCGGAATCAATCAGATCTTCCGCTATGCGACGAGCCTGATTAACCGGAATTGCGAAACCAAGGCCAATGCTGCCCGCCTGTTCCGATGCCTCACTGTTAGAGGCAATCACGCTGGGCACACCGATGAGGTTGCCTTCCATATCCACTAGCGCTCCGCCGGAGTTACCCGGATTAATCGCCGCGTCGGTCTGGATTGCATCAATGACCGAGGACTGACCGTCTTCACCAGCGGCGGTCACTGGACGGTTTTTAGCGGAGACAATGCCCTGCGTAACAGTGGAGGTCAGTCCCAGTGGCGAACCAACGGCCACCACTTCCTGGCCAACCTGGACCTGCGAGGAGTTACCCAGAGAGATTGGGCGCAGCCCGTTAACACCTTCAATTCGAATAACGGCAATATCAGTCGCTGCATCCCCTGCAACCAGAGTTGCCGGGTGCGTGGTGCCGTCGGAAAGCAGGACTTCCATATGTGCGTCCGGACCTGCGCCTGCGACGACGTGATTATTCGTCAGCACCAGGCCGTCGGACGACAGAATGGAACCTGAGCCCGACGCCGTGCCCCGCTCCGAGACAGTGGTGATGGAGACGACACTGGGAAGGACCTTCTGCGCGACCTTCTCCACGGACCCCTCAGCTGCTGCTACCTGACGGGTTTCCGCAGGCTTATCCAGCGCGTTGTCCGCGGGAGCCGACGACTGCGAGTTGTGAACTACCCATGCGCCGACACCGCCACCAATACCGGCCGAGCACAGCATCAGGGCAGCGACTGCCAGCGCCCCCATGCCCTTAGCCCCCTGGGCACCCTTGGTCTTCTGCTGATTGGCCGCAACATCCCACTCTGAACCGCCTCCGTAAGCGCCGTTCGGCTGAGACGGGATGGTGTTGTAGTGGGAATTCTCCCAGCCGCGCTCGTCGGCAGAAAACTGGTTTGTCTCACCAGCATTCCCCATGGCACGGTTCTCGCTGAAGTTGTGAGACTGCGAGGAGTAGTGTCCCCGCTCATCTCCTCGCGAGGAATCGTTGAAAGAGTTGCTCATACGTAATACCTTGCACTGTCTGTCTAACAATTGGCTGAGAGCAGTCTGCAGTCTCGCCGAAAATTCCCCGAATGAAACACCGAATCCCCGCCACGCACTTCCTTAAAAGGCTGCGCGCAGCGAGGATTACATCAGCTTTGACGTGGGGTTATGCGTTTCTAGCTAGGCTCTTGAGCGGAATCGGAGTCGTCACCTTTTCCGCTGTGCGGACTGCCCGGCAGCGTTACTCTCATCAAGGCACCGCCATCATCGGACTCATCGGCAGTAATCGTACCCCCGTGGCGGACGATGACCGACTTCACAATGGCCAAGCCCAGGCCGGATCCAGGCATCGACCGCGACTGAATGGAACGGTAGAAACGCTCGAAGACCTTGTCTCGATCTTCCTTCGGGATACCTGGCCCCGAGTCCGCCACCGTGAATTCAGCAACAACCTCGCTGAGCGGCGTCAGACGAACCCGCACGGTGCCATTTTCTGGCGACCACTTTGCAGCATTGTCCATCAAGTTCAAAACTGCGCGACCAAGACCCGCCGAATCCCCGTAGACATACCACGGAGCTGTCTGCACATCGAAAGTAATGTCCGGACGACGACGCTCAACACGCGCCAGCGACGTGGAAATGATTTCGTCGACATCGACATGCTCAATAACCTGTTGCGGGCCATCTTCGCGTGCCAGATCAACCAGGTCACCGACCAGCGTCGACAGCTCTTCCAGCTGTGCGATGACGTCAGCTTCCAGATCCGCGCGATCCTCATCCGAGATTGCCGCTCCCGAACGGGAGGCCATCATCAGCAGTTCAATATTTGTGCGTAACGACGTCAGCGGAGTCTTCAACTCATGACCAGCATCTGCAACCAGCTCCGCCTGCTTAATGCGCGACGCTTGAAGTGCAGCCAACATCTCATTGAAGCTGCGGGTGAAGCGCGCAAGCTCATCGTCGCCCTCCACAGGGATTGGGCGCAGCTCGTCGGTTTCCGTCACCCGCTCCGCAGCAATGCGCAGCCGAGTGACCGGGCGCAGACCCGTTGTTGCCACCGTAATACCTGATCCGATTGCGAAGAGGATTCCGATAGCAGAGATACTCAGCAGCACTGCACTGAGCGCTTTCAAGACCGACTGCGTCGAGCTCAGATCCTGCGAAAGGATCAGCGTCGCACCGTCTTCGGAGCGGACGGCGTATACACGACGGCCGTTGTACTCATCGGTGCGAATCGATTCCTGTCGATTCCCCCGCAACACCGCAAGTTCGGGGCCACCAATAGAGATTGAGCCACCGCCTTTGCCCGCCACACTGCCGTGGGCAAAGTACACCGCGTCCAAATCGGGGTTCAGAATCCTGTTCGAGTCCGCTTCAAAGGAGGGGCCAATGGCAAACTCCGAAGCGTACGGTGACATCAGCAGCTTTTCCGCCTGGCTACGGAGGTTACTGTCCACCTCGCGGTATAGCGCTGCCTGCACAGTAAAAAATGCAGCCAGCGTCATCAGCCCCACCGACATCGCCACAATGAGCGCTGTCAGAATAGTCAGCCGCCAACGCAGCGAAGGGATACGCGAGCTCCGCGGCAGGCCGGGAAGCGATTCCCCTGCCATCGTCTCAGTATTCGCGGACTTCTCTTGCTTACCGACGGTACCTTGCCCCGGATTGACCTCCGTGGCAGAACGCTGATTTGATTGCACGCCACCGCCGGTCGAACGACGACGGCGCAACATCACGGTGCGGTCTCCCGCATCACATAACCGACACCACGAACGGTGTGAATCAGACGCGGCTCTCCCTCTGCCTCAGTCTTACGACGCAGGTAACCAATGTAGACCTCCAGCGCATTGCCGGACGTCGGGAAGTCATAGCCCCAGACATCCTCCAAGATGGCGGTACGGGAGAGTACACGCCGCGGGTTGCTCATCAGCAATTCCAGCAGCGCAAATTCTGTACGAGTGAGGCTAATGCGGCGTTCACCGCGGAAGACCTCACGAGTTTCCGGGTCCAAGGAGAGATCCTCAAACTGCAGAGTTGCGGCATCCTCCATCGCAGGCACTTCCAAAGCAGAACGACGAAGTAGCGAACGGACACGAGCGAGCAGCTCTTCCAATGCGAACGGCTTGGGCAGGTAGTCATCTGCGCCGGCATCAAGACCAGCTACGCGCTCGGAGACCGAATCACGTGCAGTCAACATCATGACCGGCAGATCATCGCCTTCGCTGCGCAGCCGACGGCAAACATCCAGGCCGTCCAGCTTCGGCATCATGACATCCAAAATGGCCAAATCCGGACGATCCTTGGCAATCTTTTCCAAGGCCTCTGCGCCATCCTCGGCGAGCTCGACCGTGTAGCCATTAAAAGTCAACGATCGCCGCAACGCTTCGCGTACCGCTTGATCGTCATCAACTACCAAAATCTTCATACTGCCCATTGTGCCTTGAAAATATAAGGTGAGTGTAAATGTGACACAGATTCTTCGTGAGAGTGCTCCCATAAAACCTGGCCATAGAACTGAAAAACCTCACCCCATCGCCGAGTACAAGCGATGGGGTGAGGTTTAAAAAGCTCTTTATCAACTGTTCCTTACACACTGAACGCGCTCTGGGCGCTCGAAGCGCTCTTCGGTTCAGCGAGGAACGTTGTCAGCATCCTAAAAGATGCGCGTTAGAACTTCTCGACGTCAACCAGGCCGAGCTGAACAGCCTTGGCGATGCGACGAGGAACGTTGTAGACGCGACCGTTTACCTTGACTTCCTGGAGAGCGACGTTGTTGCTCTTCCACTGGGAACGGCGAGCGCGGGTGTTAGCACGCGACATGCGACGCTTTGGTACTGCCATTTTCTTATTCCCCTCCTATTCTTAGTTCTTCTTCGCGCGGCGAATGCGGTTACCGTAACGGCGCTGGAACTTCTCGACGCGACCAGCGGTGTCCATGACACGCTGAGCACCGGTCCAGAACGGGTGCGACTCGCTGGTGACGTCAACGACGATCAGCGGGTACTCGTTACCGTCTTCCCACTCGACAGTGCGGTCGGAGGTGGCGGTGGAACGGGTAAGGAAAGAGTGACCCGTGCCTGCGTCCTTGAAAACCACCGGGTGGTAATCAGGATGGATGTCCTTCTTCATTAATTCTCGTTTCCCTCAGGATTGAACTTCAGGTCGCTTTCCCCCAGCTAAGAGTGAGAGAATCGTGCCTGAGTTGGGTACGAACACGACTTACAATGACACGCACCGGGTCAATATTTCTATAAACCGGCATGTGACACTCGATGGAATATTACAGGCTCGAGCCCGAAAATTAAAAAAGGGCCCTGCACTAACGCCCGTCGACAAGCACGAACTCTATGACGACACTCGAGAGTCGCACCGAGAAAACCACAGTGGAACAGCGATTAGGTTATCCCGCAACTCGTGTGTAAACTGTTCTCTCGCTGTTGTCTAGTTATTCGTTTACGCGCTCAGCGTCGAGTGTCAGTGGGCAGCGCCCCGGAAAAGGCCAGGTGGATTCCTCGGTTATTCAATAGTCCGGCGTGGCGCACCAGTGATGTCGGCATTGGGCGGCAAGGAAGCAAAGGAATCCCTATGTCGGCGATTTGCCAGGTTACGGGACGCAAGCCGTCTTTCGGCAAGACCGTGTCCCACTCCCACCGGCGCACGTCGCGCCGTTGGAACCCCAACGTGCAGCGTAAGAAGTTCTACCTCGCCTCTGAGGGGCGTCACATCACTCTGAATGTGTCCCCGAAGGGTCTGAAGACCATCGACAAGTACGGTATCGAGGCTGTTGTTGCTCAGATTCGTGCACGTGGGGAGAAGATCTAAAAAATGGCACGTAATGACATTCGTCCAATCATCAAGCTGAAGTCCACTGCGGGCACCGGTTACACCTACGTGACCCGTAAGAACAAGCGCAATACCCCGGACCGTATCACCATTAAGAAGTACGATCCGGTTGTCCGCAAGCACGTCGAATTCCGCGAGGAGCGCTAATTCATGGCTAAGAAGTCCAAGATTGCCAAGAACGAGCAGCGCAAGGAAATCGTCGCTCGTTATGCAGAACGTCGCGCTGAACTGAAGCGCATCATCAAGTCCCCGCACTCCACTGACGAAGAGCGCATGGACGCACAGTACGAGCTGAACCGTCAGCCGCGTGACGCGTCCCCGATTCGCGTCCGCAACCGTGACGCTGCAGATGGTCGCCCGCGCGGCTACCTCCGCAAGTTCGGTCTGTCCCGTGTCCGCGTTCGTGAGATGGCCCACCGTGGCGAACTCCCGGGCGTCCGTAAGTCCAGCTGGTAAGTCGAGGAGCACCAATGAAGCGCAATCACTCTAACAAGAAGGCGCGGATGGAGCAGTCCCGCCGCCCGAAGAAGAACCCGCTCAAGGCCGCAGGCGTTGAGAAGGTTGATTACAAGGACATTAACCTGCTCCGCCAGTTCATCTCTGACCGTGGCAAGATTCGTTCCCGCCGCGTCACCGGTCTGACTCCGCAGCAGCAGCGCCAGGTCGCTACCGCTGTGAAGAACGCCCGCGAGATGGCACTCCTGCCGTTCACCAGCCGCTAAAGATGGCTGGTCGGCGGGAGCCGATCATTCGAATACCCGCCGAAAGGCCTTATTTACGCGCTGGCCGCATGACGATACATGCGATAACAGCGTAAAACGGACTCAGTCCTTCCCCACCAAGGGGATTGGATTGGGTCCGTTTTTTATTGTCTAAAATATGCACTTATGCCCGCTCTCACCGAAATATTCACCGGCTTTGGTTCCGTCGCAGTACTGATCATTGTTGGCTGGTTGTTTGGGCGCAGTGAGATCGTCGATAAGCGGGCATCTTTTACCCTGAATATGGTCGTGTTCTGGATTGCGATGCCGTGCATGCTCGCGCACACGCTCGCGACGGCGGATTCGGCGAGCATCTTCGGTTCGGCGTTTGGCGTCGCGGCACTGTCGGCGCTTGGCACGGCGGCGTTTTACCGGATCTTTGTGGCACCCATGTTCAAACAGCGCGGCGCCGATGCTGTGGTCGGCGCGATGTCGTCGAGTTACAACAACGTCGCTAATCTCGGCGTGCCCATCGCTGTCGCAGTGCTTCACGACGCTACCGCCGTCGTCCCAGCCCTTATCTTTCAGATTGCCTTCTATGCGCCCGCTTCCATGACCGTGCTGGAAATCCTCACTAACCGCGGCCATTTCCGACCGCGCAATGTCATCATGGCACCGCTGAAGAACCCGATCTTTCTGGCGGCGATGGTGGGACTTGCGGTTAATGCGTTTGCTATCAAACTACCTCAGTTCGTAGCGCATCCAGTGGGGCTATTGGGGCAGGCCGCGGTGCCAATGGCACTTTTGGCCTTCGGTATTAGTTTGCATGGCATGCCGTTTATGGAAGCCGGCCGCTCCCCTCGTCGCGCCGTCGTGGTGGCGTCTACGCTGAAGCTTTTCCTGCACCCCGCGCTGGCTCTCCTGTTCGGCCATTTTGTCTTTGGTCTCAGCGGGCATGCGCTGCTGGCAGCTGTGATTATCGCCGGCCTGCCGACAGCCCAGAACGTCTACACCTTCGCCTCCCGTTTCGGCCGGAACCTTGAACAGGCGCGCGATTGTGGCGTGATTACGACAATCGCCTGCTTGCCGACGGTCCTTTTGTTCACCCTGCTGTTGAGTTAGGGGACTCTTCCCGACGGCCTGGAGAGAATCTCGTTACCCTTGGAGGCGTGGAGATTCTGAAGACACTTCTCGAGGCCGACCCGTCCGTGCCTCGTTTGACCTGTTATGACGAAACTACCGGCGGTCGTACTGATCTATCGGCCCAAACTCTGGACAACTGGGCCAGCAAGATCGCCAACATGCTGCACGATGAGTTCGACCTCGTCGCCGGAGACCAAGTATGGATTGACTTGCCGTTGATTTGGCAGTCCGCCTGCATCATCCTGGGCTGCGAGCGTGCTGGCGTCACCGTTAGCGATGAGGAGCCGCTGGTCGTATTCACCACTGTCAGCAACGTCAGCACGTGGGAAGAGAAGTTCCCAGATGCCTACCTCGCAGTGCTTACCGACGATCCCTTTGGCCGCGGTGTCGTGGAATGCGGTGATGATATTCCACCGGGAGTCATTGACTTTGGTCCGGAAGTTCGTTTCCACCCAGACGCATATCTAGGCGCAGGCCCGGACTCCGACCAAACCCCCGTTATTGGGGAAAAGTCGGCTGCAGAACTGCTTTCATCTGCTGGCGATTATGCGGACGAGATGCAGCTCACGCCCGGTTCCCGCGTCGTTTCCGACGGCTGGCTGGTGCCTGATTCTTCACAGGTCACCGCAGATAAATGGGCATGTAATGTGCTGTCGGCTTGGGTTCGTGGAGGTGCTGCCGTCGTCGTGCGCGGTGGCGATAGCGAGCGTGTCACTGCTATTTCTACGGCCGAAAAAGCCCGTGTGATTTAGTCGCAGCTGTCCCGTCGAGAAGCGCTCTAAGTAGTCGCGATAACCTGGAAACCGTGATTACCCGACCATATATTCTTGCGATTCTCGCCCTCATCAACGTCTTGGGCGCACTGGCTGTATGGGATCTGAGCCCATGGTGGTGGATTCTGATGGCCTTCATCCTCTTCCTGGATGTTGTGGCTATCTATGACATGCTTCAGAGGAAGCACTCCATCTTGCGGAACTTCCCGGTCATCGGCCATCTGCGCTACATGGGTGAGACCATTCGCCCTGAGATGCAGCAGTACTTCATCGAACGCAACTTCGACGGCGCTCCATTCGACCGCGATACCCGTACCGTGGTCTACGAGCGTGCGAAGGGGCTGTCCTCGAAGAAGTCATTCGGTACTGAGCGAAAGATTAATGCGCCCGGCTACGAGTACGTCCGCCACTCGATGGCGCCGAGCCAGCACGTCATCGAGGATCCGCGCGTAGATATTGGCGGTCCGGACTGCGCCCAGCCGTACTCAGCGTCTATCTTCAACATCTCAGCCATGAGTTTCGGCTCTCTGTCCCCTAACGCTGTCATGGCAATGAATAAGGGCGCGAAGCTGGGCAACTTCGTACAGGACACCGGCGAGGGCGCTATCAGCCCTTACCATTTGAAGTATGGTGCCGACCTCTATTGGCAGCTGGGTTCCGGTTACTTCGGTGCGCGTACCGAGGATGGCGACTTCGATCCGGAGCTCTTCCGCGAAAAGGCTAAGATTCCGCAGGTCAAGGCAACCTATCTGAAGGTTAGCCAGGGCGCAAAGCCTGGACTCGGCGGCATGCTGCCAGGTCACAAGGTCAATGAGGAAATCGCGGCTACTCGCCACGTACCAGTTGGCAAGGGTGTGATGAGCCCGCCGTACCACCGCGTCTACTCCACCCCGCGTGAACTTGTTCGGTTTATGGGCACCATGCGCGAGCTCAACGGTGGCAAGCCGGTCGGTTTCAAGCTGTGTGTTGGCTCCCAGCTTGAGTTCCTCGCCGTGTGCAAGGCCATGCTGGAAGAGAACATCACCCCGGACTTCATCATCGTCGACGGCGCTGAAGGCGGCACCGGTGCTGCACCGCTGGAATACTCCGACCGCGTTGGCCTGCCGCTTACCGACGGCCTGATTCTCGTCCATAACGCGCTCGTAGGTGCCGGTCTGCGAGATCGCATTAAGCTCGGTGCGTCCGGCAAGGTCATTACTGGCTTCGATATTGTGAAGCGCATGTGCATCGGTGCTGACTTTGTGAACTCGGCTCGCGGCATGATGATGGCCACCGGCTGTATCCAATCTCAGCTATGTCATACAAACACCTGCCCGGTGGGTGTGGCTACCCAGGATCCGAGCCTGTGGAAGGCCCTGGATGTCGACGACAAGGGTCAGCGTGTGGCCAACTATCACAATGCCACGGTCGCGGAAGCAGCTAGCCTGTTGGCATCGATGGGCCTGAATAGCTTCTCTGAGCTGGGGCCGTCCCACCTGCTGCGGCGCACCAATGAGCAGGTCGGTGAGACCTACGCGGAGCTCTACAACTGGCTGCAGCCAGGCGAGCTGCTGAGCGGAACTCGCTTCCACAACTGGGCCGAAGCCTGGGAGACCGCCGACCCGGACACGTTCCACTACCCCGCAGTTCATATGCGCGGGTAGTTCGGGGCTGGTTGCGCGCCCTACTCACCCATCAGCTTCTTGCGCAGACGCTCGTCCTTTTCCAGGACCTGATCGCGCATGTTGGCCTGGTAGTTCTCCATCGCCACAATGAGCTCCGGGTAACCGGCCGAGAGAATACGCACAGCCAGCAGGCCAGCGTTCTTAGCGCCGCCCACACCGACGGTTGCCACCGGAACGCCGCCCGGCATCTGAACGATTGACAGCAGGGAATCGACGCCCTCCAGGTTCTCCAACGCGCGTGGCACGCCGATAACCGGCAGCGGAGTGGCCGACGCAACCATGCCCGGCAGGTGTGCTGCACCACCGGCGCCAGCGATAATGCAGCGCAGCCCCTTGTCAGCGGCGGACTTTGCGTAGTCAATCATGCGTTCCGGAGTGCGGTGTGCAGAGACCACACCTACCTCAAAGGGAATTCCGAACTCAGCCAAGACCTCCGCTGCGGGCTCCATGGTCGGCCAATCCGAGTCCGACCCCATAATCAGACCGACCAGCGGACCGGTTACGTTGGCCAACTTCGGGCTTGCCACCTGGTTTGCTTCAGCCAATGTTGTCTCCTTGAGATAGCAATCTAATTCTTATACAGCGCCAGCCACCTATGCGGTGTAGCCGTCTGCCCACACGCCATCGACGATGTAGCCAGCAGCGAGGTTGGCAACCCGCCGGGTCTCCGCGATGCCTTCCGGGCTTGCGTCGTAGCCGCACAGGTTGACGTGCCCCAGCTTACGTCCAGGGCGCCAATCCTTCCCGTACCAGTGAATCTTCGCTGATGGGAAACGACGCCATACCTCAGCAAAACGCTGTGAAATAGGTACATCCGAGGCCTCATCGCCACCGAGCGTATTGACCATTACCGTCACCGGCGCAGTCGGGCGAGTGGAACCCAGTGGCATGTCAGCAACTGCACGCAGGTGCTGCTCAAACTGGCTGGTCTCACAGCCGTCCTGCGACCAGTGACCAGTGTTGTGTGGCCGCATGGCCAACTCGTTGACAAAAATCTCCGGATTGCCGTCAGCATCGACGGTTTCGAACAGCTCAACTGCCAGCGCGCCGGTTACTCCCAGCTCGGAAGCGATGGTCACACTGAGCTTTTCGGCCGCTCTCGCAAGGTCGTCGGCAAGCCCTGGCGCCGGGCAGATTGCCTCAACACAGATGCCGTCACGCTGCACGGACTCGAGGACCGGCCAGGCCTTGACCTCGCCCGACGGCGTGCGCGCACACATGGCCGACAACTCACGAACCAGCGCGACCTTCCGCTCGGCCATCAGCGGCACATCTTTGCCCAACAGCTCGTCGACAAGCGTGCGCAGATTCTCGCGGTCCTTCGGGAACCACACGCCGTGACCGTCGTAACCGCCGCGGCGAGCCTTCAGGCAGACGGCACCGTCAACGCGGTCGAAGAATGCTTCGGCATCCTCGGCGGACTCAATTGCAGCGTAGGCAGGTACTGGAGCGCCCAGTTCCTCCAGGCGCTGGCGCATCAGCAGCTTATCCTGCGCGTACAGCAACGCCGACGGCTGAGGCTGAACCGAGTAGCCCATCTCGGTCAGCTTGTTGAGGAATTCGGTGGGAACGTGCTCATGGTCGAAAGTCACGGCCTGCGCACCGGCGACAGCGCGCTCAACATCTTCCCAGACGTGGTAGTCGCCGATGATAACGTCCGCACACACCTGCGCTGCGGAAGCATCCGGCGAACCGGCGAGCAAACGGATGGACTGTCCCAGCTCAATGGCCTCAGTCTGCATCATACGAGCCAGCTGACCGTCACCAATCACCGCCACAACCGGCACGCCATCAGCATGCGCGGGATGCTGCGCAGCAGTTAGCGCTGCAGCGGAATTAGAAGTGGAATTAGTGGAGTTTTCAGGGGTATCCGAAGCAATCACACCCCTGATTGTAGGTTATGACCCAAAATTCTAAGTCAACCGGGAGACCAACTTAGCCACCTTACGAGAGCTGGGAATATCTTCCACAGCCAGCGGCGGGCCGAAACTGCGGGTGTGCAGATACAGCACGCCGCCCTTGCGATTGACCGCACGTACCGAACGCAGATCAATCGAGACCACCTGCGGGCGCAGAATGCCACGGCGCAGAATAATTCGCCTATCAGTTAGTACGAACCGCTCCCCCAACCAACTTAGTACCGGACGAACGACGCGCCAGAGAATAAGCCCCAGCCACGCGAAGAGCAGCAGCTGACGCACACCTTGCAGATCTCCCGGAGCAATCGCAGGGCCGTCGATAAAACCAATCAGCAACCAGCAGACGCCCGTGATAACCATGAGTTCCAAGAGCGGCCACACCAGCCGACCAAAAGTTGGATTGGTGTCCAGCAGAATTGCCTCGCGCGTGTCCAACTCATCATCGGGAAAGGTCATACAGCACTACCCCCGCTCCGAATCAGCCTGCGGGGACGCATAGCCGCCGTCAGTGGCACGAACATGGAACACGTCACCGGCCGCAACAAAGTGACTTGTGCCAGCTTCATCGGTGACGATCAATTCGCCGTCGGCACGCACGCCAACCGCCTTGCCCACCAGCACGCGATCCCCCGGCAACTCCACGCGCACGTTCGAACCGATGGTCGCGCACACCGCCTCGTAGTCCCGCAGCAGCTCCGCATCGCCCTTTCGCCACTGCGCTTGACGACGTCCCAGCGCACGCAGCACACCAGCGGAGATGTCGTCGCGGTCGAGGTTTTCCGCTCCCGCCAGGTATAGCGAAATGGCGTGTGGCACCGGCAGCTCATCTTCCTGCAGGGAAACGTTGACGCCGATTCCCGGAATGAGAATTGGCGGTGTCAGCGACGCGGCCTCCACCAGAATTCCGCAGAGCTTACGACCGTCAACCAGGACATCGTTCGGCCACTTCAGGGAAACGCGTTCAGGCGCAAGACCCGCAACTTCCACAACAGCATCGACAACTGCGAGGCCCGCGACTAACGGCAACAGACCCAGTTGCTCGGGTGCGAGCCCTTCCGGGCGCAGCAGCGCGCTGAGTGCAATGGACGCACCCTTCGGGGCCGTCCAACTACGACTCAGTCGACCGCGACCTGCGGTCTGCTCCGAGGCGATAAGCGCACTGAGATCTGCCACCTGCCCCAGTGCCGCCTGTTTCCGAAGATCAGCGTTGGTCGAACCAGTGGTTTCGACAACCTCAATGGAATTCCAGCCCGGCGCGGCTGCGCGCACACGCGTGGCGTCAAGAGGCTTGCGGGAAGCAACAATCCTGGGGTTGGTCATGCACAGCAGTCTAGCGCCATGGCCGGATTCACTGAGTCGTGACCTTTCTCAAGAGCTCTACAGCGTGAGAATCATCACAGCTCGCCTGCTTTACTATTTTCCTTCCCAAACACTACATTCCATAACATGACTATTTCCTCACGTTTGGCGGCGGAGCAACACACCACCGCTTTCCTCAATGAAGACCTTCTACGCCGACGCACTGCTGCACTGACTCCGATGGGGTCGCGGGGCTACGACAAGCTCAAACTGACTGAGCGCATGAATGCCCGCGAGCGCATTGACTACCTGCTGGACGAAGGATCTTTTGTCGAATTTGATGCGCTAGCCCGCCACCGCACTACCGCATTTGGGATGGAAGCCAAACGCCCCGCGACCGACGGAATCATCACCGGCTGGGGAACCATAGACGGCCGTGAGGTCTGCATCTTCTCTCAGGACGGCACAATCTTCGGTGGTGCACTCGGAGAGGTCTACGGCGAAAAGATGGTCAAGATTCAGGAACTTGCCATCACTACCGGCCGCCCCCTTATTGGCATGTACGAAGGTGCCGGCGCCCGCATCCAAGATGGCGCAGTCTCACTGGACTTTATTGCCCAGACGTTCCACCACAACGTTCGCGCCAGCGGCGTCATTCCGCAGATTTCAGTCATTTTTGGCGCCTGCGCGGGCGGAAATGCCTACTCCCCAGCACTGACGGACTTCGTTGTCATGGTGGAGGAAAACTCCCGTATGTTCGTCACCGGCCCTGACGTAATCGAAACAGTCACAGGCGAAAAAATCAGCCAGCACGAGCTCGGCGGCGCCGACACCCATATGGAGATCGCCGGAAACTCCCACTACACCGCCGCTAGCGAGCAGGATGGACTCGACTGGGTCTGCGATTTGCTCGACTACCTCCCCAACAACACAACCTCCCCCGCGCCCAGCTGGGATTCCGATGCCAGTGACGAAATCACCGACACCGATCGCACCCTCGACAGTCTCATTCCCGACAGCCCATCCACGCCGTACGACGTGCACGAAGTCATCTACGCGCTTTGCGACGATGCGGAGTTCCTGGAAATCCAGGAAAACCGAGCAGCCAATGTCGTGATTGGCCTTGGCCGTCTCAACGGTCAATCTGTTGGGTTTGTCGCTAATCAGCCCATGGAATTCGCGGGCTGCCTAGATATCGATGCAGCGGAGAAGGCCGCGCGATTCGTCCGAACCTGCGATTGTTTCAACATTCCACTCGTCTTTCTCGTAGACGTACCCGGCTTTCTCCCCGGTTCAAATCAAGAACACCAGGGAATTCTGCGCCGTGGCGCTAAATTGCTCTATGCGTATGCAGAAGCAACCGTTCCTAAAATCACCGTCACCATGCGCAAAGCCTATGGCGGCGCGTATTGCGTGATGGGATCAAAGGGGCTCGGCGCGGATGTAAATCTGGCTTGGCCGACGGCACAGATCGCCGTGATGGGCGCCTCAGGCGCAGTACGCTTCCTCCATCGTGCCGAGATTCGAACCGCCACCGAAGCAGCTCTCGCAGCAGACCCAGCGGCCGATAGATTTGGCACTCCCGAGAGTGTGAAAGAACTCATTGCTGAACTGGAAATGGGATACGAGCAACACATGCTCACGCCTTATCGTGCCGCCGAACGGGGGTTAATTGATGAAGTCATCCTCCCCTCCGAGACACGAACTCGAGTGATAAAAAATCTGCGCCTTCTAACTTCAAAGAAAGTACCGTGGCCTGCGCGCAAGCACGGCAATATTCCACTGTAAGAGCAGGCTTTTTGCTGTACAACGAGCTAGTCATTACCCCTACTTTTGTTAACAGCGATTGCCCCCAACTACCTCCCCCCGTTTTCGAAACGTAAACTAGTTGGTATGACGACTGCCGCAAATACATCAACCGGTGAAACCCCGGATTTGACCACTACTGCTGGAAAGCTGGCCGATCTGCGAGCCCGTCTCGCAGAGACCCAGGCTCCAATGGGCCAGGCCAGCATTGACCGCGTCCACGACAAGGGCAAGATGACCGCTCGTGAGCGCATCGAGTTCCTCTTGGACGAGGGCTCGTTCGTGGAGGTTGACGCTCTCGCACGTCACCGCTCCAAGAACTTCGGCCTCGACGCCAAGCGCCCTGTCACTGACGGTGTTGTGACAGGCTACGGCACCATCGATGGCCGCCAGGTCTGTGTCTTCTCGCAGGACGGCGCCATCTTCGGTGGCGCGCTCGGTGAAGTCTACGGTGAAAAGATTGTCAAGATCATGGATTTGGCCATCAAGACCGGTGTCCCAATTATCGGCATCAACGAGGGTGCTGGTGCCCGCATCCAAGAGGGCGTTGTTTCCCTCGGCCTCTACTCCCAGATTTTCTTCCG
The DNA here is from genome assembly GCF_001812845.1 of Corynebacterium sp. HMSC065H09. NCBI lineage: Bacteria > Bacillati > Actinomycetota > Actinomycetes > Mycobacteriales > Corynebacteriaceae > Corynebacterium > Corynebacterium sp. HMSC065H09. The sequence goes on along the minus strand of NZ_KV810586.1, from coordinate 12,800 downwards.
AAACACCCAGGCTTCTGGTGTTATCCCACAGATCTCCCTGATCATGGGCGCCTGCGCTGGTGGCCACGTCTACTCCCCGGCTCTGACCGACTTCATTGTCATGGTCGATGGCACTTCCAAGATGTTCATCACCGGCCCGGACGTTATTAAGACCGTCACTGGCGAAGAGGTCACACAGGAAGAGCTGGGTGGCGCTGGTACTCACATGAGCACCTCCGGTACTTCGCACTACACCGCCGCTGATGACGAAGACGCTCTGACTTTCGTTCAGGAATTAGTCAGCTACCTGCCGTCCAACAACCGCGCTGAGGCTCCTCGCATGGAGGCTGAGCCGTTCGAGGGCTCCATCGCTGACAACATCACTGAGACTGACCTCGAGCTCGACACGCTGATTCCGGACTCCCCAAACCAGCCGTACGACATCAAGGACGTCATCACCCGTCTGGTCGACGACGAGGACTTCCTGGAAATTCAGGAGGACTACGCACAGAACGTGGTCATCGGCTTCGGTCGCGTGGAGGGTCGCTCGGTCGGTTTCGTCGCCAACCAGCCGATTCAGTTCGCTGGCTGCCTCGACATCAAGGCATCCGAGAAGGCGGCTCGCTTCGTCCGCACCTGTGACGCCTTCAACATTCCGATCATCATGCTGGTTGACGTTCCAGGCTTCCTGCCGGGCACCAACCAAGAGTTCGACGGCATCATCCGCCGTGGCGCCAAGCTGCTGTACGCATATGCTGAGGCCACCGTCCCGAAGATTACCGTCATCACCCGTAAGGCCTACGGCGGAGCTTACTGTGTGATGGGCTCCAAGGACATGGGCGCTGACATCAACCTGGCATGGCCGACCGCTCAGATTGCGGTCATGGGTGCTTCCGGCGCTGTCGGCTTCATCTACCGCAAGGAGCTCAAGGCTGCTGCGGCCGAGGGCAAGGATGTCGTCGCACTGCAGAAGGAGTACGAGGCAGAGTACGAGGCCACCCTGGTCAACCCGTACATGGCTGCTGAGCGCGGCTTCATCGACGCCGTTATCCCGCCGAGCGAGACCCGCGGCCAGATCATCGAGGGTCTGCGTCTGCTGGATCGCAAGGTTGTTAACGTACCCGCCAAGAAGCATGGGAACATTCCGCTGTGACCGATTCCAAAAACACCCCAGCAACCGAAGACAAGGACGCCGCTACAGCCCCGGCTGCACCGTTCATGTCCGTCCTCAAGGGCAACCCGTCAGACGCTGAAACCGCCACGCTCGCGCTTTTGTTCGCAGGTATGGCAGCAGCCGGCGGTGCCCCAGAGGACCGCGGCCCGCGCAACAACTGGGGTCGGCTGGAAGAGGGTTTCCACCAGCCGCACCAGCACGTACCGGGCACGTTCCGCAACGTCCATTTCTACTAGTACAGCTACCGCTTACCGCGTAGTCGTTACCGCACGCTAGCTGCGTCGATTCGCTAGCACAAAGCGCCACCATCGGGTTTTCCGATGGTGGCGCTTTGGTTTTTGTTACTGCCTTAGCCTTGACCACTGCTTATTACTAGCGCTGTTCACCCAGCGACTCGCCATCAAACTCGTCATCGAGCTCCCGGTCCAGCCGACGCTGATCACGGTTGCGAGCTACCGGCCACACCACCTTGAACAGGAAATACACAAACGCCAGACCGATGGCAGCACCCACCACAGCGCCGGCAATGAATCCCCACGATTCCGATAGTGCCCCACCAGCGCTTGCCTCAGAGAGCATTTGCACTCTGATAAAACCAATCAGCCACAGCCCAATGACGGCTACGAGTGCTGCAATCTCGCCTTTTGTAAGACCATTAATCTTCGGCATTGGCACTTGACGTCGCAACCACCGCTGCGAAAACAGGAGTCCAACCAGCGGCATCAAGATGATTGCCACTGTCACGCCCACCATCTTTGGCTCTGGAATGAGCCAAATCAGTACCGTTGCAAGCACGTAATTAGCCCACATCATCATTGTGAACCCGTACGTGTAGGACTTATGCAGCAACATCTGCTGATACTCATCGTCCACCGTGGCGCTGTTGCGTTCAATTACGACATCCGCATAGGACATTGTCAGTATCCTTCCTCACCAAAAATTTCTTCGACTGTTTTTCCCAGTACCTTGCAGATACGCAACGCCAAATACACCGAAGGCGAGTAATTTCCCCGCTCGATATTTGCAATGGTTTGCCGCGAGACCTCCACCTTCGCGGCTAAATCCGCTTGGCTCAGCTCCAACCAGCGTCGGTATCTCCTGACCTGGTTCGAACGTTCTTCCCCACTCATCTGTGTACTTTCTTTAACTTGATGTCCACTTTACTTTACATCACTAGAAGGCAGCTGCCATCTAAAAAAATCTGCCTGTTCTTACAATCGGGCCAACCCCACGCATGTTTGCCACAAAAATTAGGCTTTACGATTCCGCCCTCACTAAAATCACTAACTATGAGCAGCCCCCGAATCGTCTTGGCTTCCACTTCCCCTTCGCGACTGCACATTCTGCGCTCTGCAGGCATCGAGCCCATCACAGTAGCGCCCAACGTCGACGAGGATGCCGTAATCACAGCCCTTCCGGACGCATCGCCGGTACGCATCGTCGAGGAACTCGCACAGGCCAAGGCACACGCTGCCTCTCCGGCCTACCCCAATGACATTGTCATTGGCGGGGATTCAATGCTGCTTCTCGACGGGCAGTTGCAGGGCAAGCCCCACACGGAAGAAAAGACCATTGAGCGCTGGCATCAACAGAGTGGCCGGACGGCTGAGCTGATTACTGGTCACTGTGTCGTGACACCAAAGGGCGAGCACCTTGAGGTGGCGATTACTTCCCTCGATTTCGCTGAAGTCCCAGAAGAGGACATCCGTGCCTACGCTGCGACGGGCGAGCCGCTGAAGTGCGCTGGCGCGTTTACTTTGGAGGCTCTAGGCGGCTGGTTTGTCGATGGCATCAATGGCGACTCATCCAGTGTGATCGGACTGTCGCTACCTGTCGTGCGCCGAGCTCTGTATCGCTACGGCTATTCGGTCTCCCAGTTCTGGAATCGGTAGGCATCGCAAGGACGTCGTAAAGCAAAAACCGCACCAAATTGGTGCGGTTTTCTTAGCTGTTGAGACTACTTGTTAGCAGCCTCAACGCGCTTGATGGCCTCCTGAGCAACAAGCTCCTGAATACCCATATCCAGCTCGGAGGTGAAGCCGACACAGGAGCAGTTGATCTCGCCGAGAACGTAGGTGTCCTCGCCGTTCTCGCCGTCTGCCAGCATGAAATCAGCGGTCCAGATTAGCGGGATATTGTCGCCACCGAGGTTCTCGGCAATGACCGGGCGAGCCTCAGCAAACATGTCGATGAGGTCCTGCCACTCTTCCGGCTTGTTGTAGGTGTACTTCGCGCCAGAGAACAAGGTTGCGGAGAAAGCGTCGCCGCCCTCGGCCGGCTTCTTGTGAACCACGAAGACCGGGTGCGGACCGACCAGCAGAATGCGAATTTCGCCTTCGGTGATGCGCGGCATGAAGCGCATGTCCACGAGCATGCCGTTATCGCCGATGATGTACTGGTCGCAGAAATCCATGAACTCGCCGAGCTCGCGAGTCTCGGTGTGGTTGTCCACGGCCTCGGTGCACTTCAGCTTGGTGTTCAGCGGCAGCGGGGTGCCCGGCTCAACGTTCTTAGCAACCTCTTCGTCAGCGATACGCACGCGCCAAATGCCAGATCCGGTGGAGCCACGGTTCTGCTTGAGGACGCGCTCGCCGTAGGACAGGGAGGTCGGGAAAGTGCTGTGGAATGCCTCGACGTCGTAGTATGCAGCGGTGTCAGACGGAACCAGGTCGGTGTCCTTGAGCTTGACCAGTGCGTCCTTTGCGCCGTAGGCCATCATTTCGCCCGGGGTGGACATACCAACCAAACCAGCGACCGAGAGACTGGTCAGAAGCTCGAAGTAGCCCCTCTCACCACCCGGGATGTTGCCCGGGTTTACGCGGGAGATGTAGCCGTCGAAGTTCTGGGAGACGTAGTCGTACAGGTCGTCCTTCCACTCCGGTCGGTAGTAGACGACCTCAGCGGACCAACCGGCTTCGCGGATAGCGTTGACGATTGGCATGGTGTCCTTGCGGTGTCCGTCGAAGTACTTGTCCGAGCCGCCCTCGATCTCGAATACAACAATGTTCTTGTGCACAGGCACTCCTTTTAAGAAAATACATGGACTTCCGGCACTCAATTGTCTCCGTAACGCAGCGAATACCCAGGCAGATAGCCCATTTCAGCCCATTTTCCAGTGATACGAATCAACACAGTTTTTGCGCTAACTCTCAGCTAAATTTTAGGGCACTACCTGGACTCCAAGCGCGCTGAAAACACTGCTTTTACCCCCAACTGTGAGGCGTATCCCAGGGTGGCCGCGGACGCAATTGTTGCCGTCGGAAAGCGCTCACACTGGGGACTATTCCGCCGTTCGCCACGCGACCCGTAAACTAGATATGCAATTGACGATAAACGTCAGAAAGTCCCACCCACCCAACTTGCGCCAAGGGAGTATCCGATGGCTGTTCCGCACGACCCGCACCCCCAGTTCCAGCAGTACGCCCACCCTGAGCGCCTCGTCTCTAGCTCCTGGCTTGCTGCCCGACTGGGCTCTCCCGGTCTGCGCGTTGTTGAATCCGACGAGGACTCACTGCTCTACGACATTGGACATATTCCGGGCGCGGTTCGCATCGACTGGCATCACGACCTTAACGATCCCGTGCGCCGCGACTATATCGACGCCGAAGGCTTTGCCGAGCTCATGCGCGAGAAGGGCATCTCGCGCGATGACACCGTCGTAATCTACGGCGACAAGTCCAACTGGTGGGCCGCCTACACACTCTGGGTCTTCGAGCTTTTTGGGCATCCCGACGTGCGCCTGCTTAACGGTGGCCGCGATGCCTGGATGACTGAAGAACGAGACACGAGCTTCGAGGTCCCCAATTACCCACGCACTGACTACCCTGTCGTCGAGCGCGACGACAAGACACTGCGCGCCTACTTCAGCGATACACGTGAGCTCATTGGAAAGGCTCCGATTATCGACGTGCGCACTCCGGAGGAGTATGCCGGTGCACGAACCCACATGGTCGATTACCCACAGGAAGGCGTCCTGCGTGGTGGCCACATTCCAACCGCGGTAAACATTCCATGGAATCAGTCCGTTCACCCGAACTCGCGTTTCCGCGATCGCGAAGAGCTCGAGCAGATTTACGCGCACGTCCAATTTGAAGATGAGGCGATTGTCTACTGCCGCATCGGCGAGCGCTCCGCGCACACCTGGTTTGTACTGCACCACCTGCTCGGCCACGAGAATGTTCGCAACTACGACGGCTCGTGGGTTGAGTGGGGCAATATGATTGGCATGCCCATTGCCCACGGTTCGGAGCCGGGAAGCCTGTAGGCGATCGACGCAACCGGTGGGCGCTTCCCCCACCGTTTTTCCAGCGTCAGCGGCTGACGCTACACCGGAGATTTAGTTTCCCCCTGCCGCCCCCAATCAAGGGGGCGGCTCTTGCACTCTTGGGTGATAATTTTAACCACAAACCTAGGTTTTTGGGCGGAAAATAGCCACTTCAGCTGCCCCCATGACCACTTGAACGCTGCTCAAGACCACAATCCCTACCCCCTTATGTAGCGAGCAAAAAGAGGTTGCTTACCGCACCTGTGACACAATGGAGACATTGGGTCACACGCTGTTAGCTACCGCGTGGTGAACCGCATTGCGGTTCACCACTCAGTTAACTGCAGTGCTGCTTGTGATTCCTACAAATGACTGTCGCAACCTTGCCCCGAGGGCCAATTCTCGGGGTGCCCACGAAAAATGGAGGATTTCGTGTCCGAGCAGACCACTGAAAAAATCACGAAGGTTCTCGTCGCCAACCGTGGCGAGATTGCCGTTCGCGTTATTCGCGCTGCGAAGGACGCCGGCATTCCTTCCGTCGCCGTTTACGCTGAGCCGGATGCGGACGCTCCTTTCGTGACCATGGCGGATGAGGCTTTTGCTCTCGGTGGCACCACTTCCGCTGAGTCCTACCTAGTTTTCGACAAGATTCTGGACGCCGCAAAGAAGTCCGGCGCTAATGCCATCCACCCGGGATACGGCTTCCTGTCGGAGAACGGCGACTTCGCTGAGGCTGTTGAGAACGCTGGCCTGATCTGGATTGGCCCGTCACCAGAGTCCATCCGCGCCCTGGGCGACAAGGTCACCGCTCGTCACATCGCGCTGAAGGCTGACGCTCCAATGGCTCCAGGCACCAAGGAGCCAGTTAAGGATGCAGACGAGGTCGTCGCGTTCGCTAAGGAGCACGGTCTGCCAATCGCCATTAAGGCCGCTTTCGGTGGCGGTGGCCGCGGCATGAAGGTCGCACACAAGATGGAAGAGGTCGCCGACCTCTACGAGTCCGCTACCCGTGAGGCCGTTGCGGCCTTCGGTCGCGGTGAGTGCTTCGTAGAGCGCTACCTGGACAAGGCACGCCACGTCGAGTGCCAGGTTCTCGCTGATAAGCACGGCAACGTCGTTGTCGCCTCCACCCGTGACTGCTCGCTACAGCGTCGTTTCCAGAAGCTCGTCGAGGAAGCACCCGCTCCGTTCCTGACCCCAGAGCAGGATGAGCGCCTGCGCCAGTCCGCTAAGGACATCTGCCGCGAGGCTGGCTACTACGGTGCGGGCACCGTTGAGTACCTGGTTGGCGCTGACGGTCTGATTAACTTCCTCGAGGTCAACACTCGTCTACAGGTGGAGCACCCGGTCACCGAGGAAATTACCGGCCTCGATCTGGTCCGCGAGCAGTTCCGCATTGCTGAAGGCAAGGAACTGTCCATCAAGGAAGACCCGGAGATGCGCGGTCACGCTTTCGAGTTCCGCATCAACGGCGAGGACGCCGGCAGCAACTTCATGCCGGCTCCGGGCACCATCACCAAGTACGTCGAACCGTCCGGCCCGGGTGTCCGCATGGACACCGGCATCAAGGAGGGCGACGTCATCGGCGGCCAGTTCGACTCCATGCTGGCCAAGCTGATTGTTTGGGGCGAGACCCGCGAAGAGGCCCTACGCCGCTCCGCTCGTGCTCTGTCCGAGTACCAGGTTGAGGGCCTGGCAACGGTCATTCCGTTCCACCGCCACATTGTGGAGAACCCGGCGTTTGTCGGCGATGGCGAGAAGTTTGACGTCTACACCAAGTGGATTGAAGAGGAATGGGACAACCCGATTGCTCCGTACGACGGTGACTCCGACGCTGACACCGACACCGTTCCGGCTCAGAAGGTTGTCGTCGAGATCGACGGTCGCCGCGTCGAGGTAGCCCTGCCGGGCGACCTGGCTCTGGGCGGCGGCAACGCTGGTGCCAAGAAGAAGAGCAAGAAGAAGCGCGCTGGCGGTTCCAAGAAGGCCGCTTCCGGTGACGCTGTGGTTGCTCCGATGCAGGGCACCGTCATCAAGGTCAACGTCGAAGAGGGCCAGGAAGTCTCCGAGGGTGACACCGTGGTTGTCCTTGAGGCCATGAAGATGGAAAACCCAGTCAAGGCTCACAAGGACGGCGTTGTCACGGGTCTGGCTACCGAGGCTGGCTCAGGTGTCGGCAAGGGCGATGTCCTGATGGAACTGAAGTAGTTCTAAAGCTCTAAGCGGGGCTGGTTGCGATGGGATTCGCAGCCAGCCCCGCTTGATTCTTTTCAGCCCCTCCCCCGGCGCCCTTAAACACTGTTCAGGACGTCTAGAGTGGACGGTATGGAACCCATGGAAGTAAATGCCGGCCGCTTCTACTGCCGTCCGCTGCGCCACGATTCCCGCGTCGATGACGCCCCGGTCGCAACCCAATTACTCACAGAATTGGCCCCTGACTCCGTCGCCGAGTTCCTTCGGAACTCCACCACCGAGTGGGAAAACGACACCGCCTACCGCTTTGCGGTTGCTGAGCAGACGAACGTCGAGATGCTCGCACTAGCAACCGTCGAGGTCATCAATGCCGACCACGTCAGCATCACCGTCCGTCCCGCAGGCGATCCCGCACGCGTGTTGCCTAACGACGATCAGGTCCTCACCAAGGTAACCGTCGCCGACGGCGTCGAAGCCGCCGAAAAAGCCCTCCACCGATGGGCAGAGGGCTTCTTGGGCAAGAAAGTCAGCTAGCCGAACTGGCACCGCTGCGACTGCTCAGTCCTAGGCGCCGGAACGCAGCAGGTAGATATCCATAATCCAACCGTGCTCCGCACGGAGCTTCTTTTTCAGCTCCGCAATCTCTTCGCCGACGTCGCCAACGCGACCACGGCGGAGCGTCTCCAGCTCCGTTCCCAGGAATGCACCCCAGAGAATCTCTTCCTCCGGGTCCGCGTGCTCGAGCCAGGCTGCACCGCCATCGAGCATCACCACCGCATCCATGCCAGGCGCACGCTCCCCCAGGCGCCGACCAGTGGTAATCAATACCGGCTTACCAATCTGGTTCAGGCACTCTCCATGCGCTGCGGTCAGCGCGGAAATCGCCGTCACACTGGGGATAACTCGCGAGCGCACGTCCAGCCCAAGGTCGCGGACGCGCTGCAAAATCCGCAATGTTGAGTCATACAAGGAGGGGTCACCCCAGACCAAGAACGCACCGCGGCGCTTGCCCTCTCGTCCGAGGTGAGCGACGAAGGCGTCGGCAAGCAGCTCTGCACGGCGCTGATGCCAGTCACGGACGACTGCGCCGTAGTTATCGGGCGTGCGGTCACGTGGCGGGTCGGGAACGGTAACGAGTTCGACATGCGGCGCATGCTTATCGACGATCGCCTGTCGCGCAGCCAACAAGTCCGCTTTGGCATCACCCTTGTCGAGAGCAAAAACTACGTCGACATCAGCAAGAGCGCCGATAGCCTCGAGCGTAATGTGGCTCGGACTACCGGCGCCGATTCCGATGACGTCTACATCGACATATCCGCTGTATACAGGGCTCTCGGCCTGAGTGCGGGCGGCGTCGTTTCGACTAGTGATTGGTCGGATCTCCCTCGTAACCGAACTGTTCAGCCATCTCATCTGGAGACAGGCCAGCCATCGAACCCTGAAGGTTAGCCGAAGCGGCCTGCTTCAAGTAAATCTCGCAAGCGTTGGCCATGTACTTGGAGTCGTACACGTTCATCTCCAGAATCGGAGTCAAAGAGCCATCATCTTCCATGCGCGAAACCAAAAGGTGCGGCTTGTCCGAGTCCGTGGTCATGGAGCACTTAATCTTGACACCGTTGACATCCGTGAAAGTTGGCTTAATCATATTGTCATCCTCCTCCAAAACAGCGACCGGAAAATAAGTAGCGCTGTTGCGACCGCAAGCGCAAGAAAGTCGCTCGTTATAAACCATGTTAGCCAGATTCCGGGCGGCACCGCCGAGCACAAAAGCACATGGGGGTAATAGCGAGCTTCCTGCATGTTTGCGTGTCAGGTCGAGGACCCAATTGCCACTAGAGCTCGCAGATGCGTTAAAGTGATGAAGTAATTTTCCGGCCGCCGAGAATGTGTTTTCACGGCTGTTTTACCCGGAAGATGATTGCCCTAGTAGCTCAGTGGATAGAGCACGGCTCTCCTAAAGCCGGTGTCGGAGGTTCGATTCCTCTCTGGGGCACAACTGTTACCCCCGCTCTCACCTCTCGTTTTACGAGGTGGTAGCGGGTTTTTACTTGTTTATCGGCGTTTATCTTTACGCCTGATTACGCCCTATTCTGCGACTTTTTGAGCCAAAAATGAGCCAAAAATGAGCCACGTATTGCCTGCTGAATCCTGCAGTTTTGCAATCGCGGGCAGCTCGAACCTGTTTACGATTCCCTCTTTCCTGACTCAAGGCATGAAAAACGCCCCGCTGGCGAACCGTTCGGAAATTCCGAACAGCTCAAACCAGCGGGGCAAAGATCCTTGATTTATTCCTCGGTCGGCGGGTTCCGCGCCGTCGGCAACACCTGCGAATCTCCCACAATCCCAGTCAGCCTCGCAAGGTCCGGCTCCGGAGCAGCACCCTCCGCACCACAACGCGCCCAGTCAATGAACTCGCGTAGCCAATCAATCGCGTCCGTGAGACCACGGCGAAGAAGATGCGTCCGGTCTTCCTCCACACGGAGCATTGCTTCCGTGTCTCGCAGGCGACTCTCGACGCTATCGAGCCTGTCCTCAAGCTTCTTAATCCGATTGTCCTGGCTCTGCAGAAGCGTCCCGTTGAAAGTCACCGACGACTCTTCTTTACGGCCCTTCCAGCCAATCCACGCCACGATAATGCCGACCAAAGCTCCCGGAATGGAGTTAATTAAGCTTCCCCAGTTGATCTCCATACGCAACCTCCCCACGGGAGCGGTTTCGCCCCATCACTGTGGCAGACGCAGCCGCAGTAATAGCCAACAGCAGATAATTCTTCGCGCTCACCCACATGCGTGACCCATCGCGAATCGCGTCAATCGCATACGAGCTCGCCCACATCGTCAGCAACGCCCCGCAGATTGCAATGCCTGCGGTTCGGCTGACTCTGCCAAGCGCAGCCCACTTCCCTTTCGGCGGAGTGGCCGCACCAATAGCCAGAAGCAGCGATGCGGCCGCCCATGCCAACGCCGGGCTACCGGCGGGCAGCGCTGCCTCGACTGGTGTGAGTGCGGTCACCGAATGCCCGTAGTATCCGGCGCTGGTGGCTGCAGCATAGATTGCCCAGACCGTAGCGATGAGGCGCGGGTTGAACAGTTTTTCCGTCACCGCGCCAACCCCTACTCGCCCAACCGGTGCTCACCGACATACTCGCCGGCATTGGTGGTCGCAGCGGCGGTTCCCAGGCCGAGAACCGGGGCAATAACCGCCAGCAGCGCATCCATCTGCACTTCGCTGCCCCAGCCGAGGTAGACGCCGAGGACACCGAGCGCTGCGGCGAGACCGTAGACGGCCTGACGCCATGGTGTGTCAGAGTGCAGCAGAGCGAAGATGAGGGTGACGGTTGCGATGATGACACCGGTGATGGCTGGTGCTGCGGTGTCGTCCAGGACGCCCCAGGATACGAGCGCTGCGACGAGCGCTGACGCTACCGCGTACCAGCTGGCACGAGCAGACGCTGGAATGAAATTACGAATGGTTTCCATGATTGTTTCTCCTTCTTTGAGGTATGAAAAATGCCCGCGCCGGTATTGACGCAGGCATGAAAAAAGCACCCCGGCGGGGTGCTTACTTATTGTTAGCGACAAGCTGCCTGAGCTCATCGAGTTGCTTGAGTACTTCCGCGTTTTGCTTCTGTAGCTCTCCTACCTGCTGCCGCAGTGCGAACACTCCCGCGTCCGCATACATGATGTAGTCAGCAAGTGGTGCGATGTGCTTCGAGCCAGGAACATGGCTCTTGCACGGAGTGTTGAGCGTAAGCGGTGCGGTCATAGGCGCCTCCTTTTTCTTCACCACAGTGGAATACAGATAGCCCTTGGGCGGAATCATCGTTGCGAGCTGCTCGAACGTAACCCACGACCCGTAGGGCTGAAAGCCGCTATCGGCGAGCCACACATGCCGCTGCCCCGCGTCATCGACGGCATAGCCCATCACGCACAGGTAGTGGTAGACCGTGCCTCCGGAGTACGCGAGATTCTGACGACTCTTGTAGCTTGCGCGCGGGTAGTTCGACGGTGGGGCCACAATGTTGGCCAACACACCGAAACCGGCATCAATGCTGGCGGTGACTCGCTGCCACAGCTGGTCTCGCTGCGCCCCGGTTGGCGGGTCATTCGGCATTTCCGCCAAAGCCCACTTCCCCGCAGGCGCGTGCCTGTCGAGCACAGGCTTAATCTGGCCAATCCAGTCGGTGCCCCGCGTCGTTGTGCCCATCTCACGTGCCAGGGTCGCCTCCGGCAGAAGAACACCGGTGGCGGCTCTGATGATGGTTTGAGCCGACGCAGGGCCACAGTTGTAGCCGGTGTCTTGCCAGATCTGGTCACGCCGGTAGTCGAGCATCTTTTCCATGGGTTTCCTTTCTCGTCCCGGCTGAGGCGCAGGCTGTGTCGCACGTGCGCCTGTGAAAACGAGTTTGAGTTGGTCGATGGTTCCCCTATACGCATTGACATCAACCTTGAAGCCAGCGACGAGGCCATTTGAGCCGTACTGCAGAATGTCTGGCTTCTTGTTGCCTAGCGGGTAGTCCCACCCTCTGTGGTTGTCGCCGCCGTCACCGTCGTATGCGGCGCGGTATGGCAGTGTTCGGTTGCGTCCGTAGCTGGATCCCCACAGAGCACCGAGTCCGGACATTGACGGCTCGCCACCGGGCATGTTCTCCCAGTACCACGCGCCGGAATAGATTCCCGGCACGTGGTATCCGCGCTTTTCTAGCTCCCGTTTAGCCGCCCACACGTCCGCTTCTGTGAGCAGTTTCCGGTTCCCTGCGACGCTCTCCACATCAATCCACACCGACAAGTCACGACGGCCACCCATCTGCTGGTCGATGACATCAACCTGCTGAGCAATCGTCGTACCCTCGGACGGTGCGCGCAGGTACCAGTAGGTCGCAATCAGAAGCCCGGCGCGTTCTGCGTCTTTGAGGTGCGAGTGGAAAACTTTGTCGCGGTAGGTGCCGTCACACAGCCGTAGGATTGCGAAGCTGATACCTTCGCTCTTGGCTTGTGCGAGGCTCATGCCGTTTTGGTGTTCTGAGACGTCGACACCGAAAATCGTCATCTCTTTTCCTCCCTTTTTAGGTATGAAAAAAGCCCCACTGTAGGGGCTAGTCGATGGGTTGGCCGTCAGGGGTGAAAAACGGCTCACGAGTAGTAGCGCGCCAATGCCCCGTTACCTTGTGAGTGTCCCCGATAATGGGGA
>NZ_KV810585.1:253095-369003 GCF_001812845.1 Corynebacterium sp. HMSC065H09 | reverse complement strand
CGCCGAGCGGACACACTTTTTGCTACTTAACCCGCAAAACCCCGGCCGCGCAGTTTTTATACGATGCGTCGACCGGGGTTTTAAATGGTAGTCCCAACTGGGTTCGAACCAGCGACCTTTCCGGTGTGAACGGAACGCTCTTCCACTGAGCTATGGGACTCGGACAGAAAAGCACTAAGCCTTTGCTGCTCTGCGGAATAAGTTAGCACGCGTTTTGGAAGTTTCCCTAATTGGGTTGCATTGCGTTTGCGATTGCGCAGTTCGACGATTTATTACCCCACCGATGGAACTCCATGACGATAGCGACTCGATAGCCCCCAGTAACCAACCCACGAAAGCGAATAAATGACATCGTTGCGATTCAGAGGCATCAAAGGTTGGTCTTTAGCCCTACGCCCACAGGCACAATACAGATGTTCACCTGGTAATTTGTAATCAATCGCACAAGCACGCTAAAGTATCTTTCGCACCGCAAGAGAGCAATTGAGATTCTCCTTCGCTCTCCTTGCAACGTGATGCGGATGTAGCGCAGCTGGTAGCGCATAACCTTGCCAAGGTTAGGGTCGCGGGTTCGAGTCCCGTCATCCGCTCTGGTTTCTCAAGAAGTTAAGCTCTGTGGTATAACTTCGAGGCAACCACTGAGGCGGCAGCCTCACGGTGGAATGGCCGAGTGGCGAGGCAACGGCCTGCAAAGCCGTGTACACGGGTTCGATTCCCGTTTCCACCTCAGCAGAGATTCCTTACCGGTTTCGATGTAATGCGCGTTTAGCTCAGCGGGAGAGCGCTTCCCTGACACGGAAGAGGTCACTGGTTCAATCCCAGTATCGCGCACCACGTAAGCCCTTATGGGCGAGCGTATTTGCGGATGTAGCGCAGCTGGTAGCGCATAACCTTGCCAAGGTTAGGGTCGCGGGTTCGAGTCCCGTCATCCGCTCAGTGCAAAACCCCCTTCTCCTGGAAGGGGGTTGCGCTTGAAAGCTTCTATATAGCTTTTACCCCAGCGCGATTAGCTCAGTGGGAGAGCGCTTCCCTGACACGGAAGAGGTCACTGGTTCAATCCCAGTATCGCGCACCACGTAAGCCCTTATGGGCGAGCGTATTTGCGGATGTAGCGCAGCTGGTAGCGCATAACCTTGCCAAGGTTAGGGTCGCGGGTTCGAGTCCCGTCATCCGCTCCACGCTAACTCCCTTGTGGTCCTCCACAAGGGAGTTTTTTGGCGAATCAAGGAAAAGGATGCTGCAGTGGATAGCTATTGCAGCATCCTTTCGTTTGAAGGATAATCCCTGATTAAACACCTTGTTTTCCGAGAGAAAGAACCACCTGCCATGTCAGAGTTCACAGCACAGGTTCAAGCACTTCGCTCGTTGATCGAGGCCGGAGAGTTTATCTCCGAAGACACTGATGGCCTCATCCAACTTGCTCAACCAGGCGTAACCCTTCCCTACTCCAACAGCACTCCCACCGACCATGGTTCGTACTTCGGTGGCAGGCCGTATCTTCCGGAAGGTGCGACATGGCCCATCGCAAAGAGCGGTCAGCCACTGCTCCACATCATTCAGCTGAATTTTGCGGATATTGTCGGTCATGTGCGTGCGGAGGGGGCGTCGACAAGCGAAGCAACTCTCGACGGATTGATTCCCGAATCAGGAATTTTTCAACTCTTTGTCGGCGCTGATCCCCTCAGCGGCGGATTTACTTCAGATTCGCCAGGAAACGGCATGGAGATTCGCTATATCCCTGAGCCTGCGGAAGGCTTTGGCAACCACAGCTTCCCTGGACCTCATACCGCGGAGCCAGCAGCCTTCGATGAAGAGCACGAGGATTACTGCTCCCCGTTCAACGAGGATATTGGGACGGTTATGAACTCTCCGATTTCCTTGTCTAGTGCAGTGGCAATGATCCCTCCCACTGACCAAGCAGTGTACGAGGCGTTGGAGTCCGAAAAGGACGATGACTTTCTTGATAACGATGACTACTTTGACGAGCTAGTTGAGTTGCGAGCCGCAGCCAGTAACCAAAGCAACATTATGCTTGGCGGTTTCCCCGCTTTCGCGCAAGACCCTTTTCAGCCTGATGGGTACGTTCACTTCCTAGAGATCGATTCCACATATCTCGAAGAAGAAGAGCTCCCCTTCGAGGCCATGTGGGGCGATCTAGGTGTGGCCCACGTATTCCTTCACCCAGACGCGTTGAAGAAGATGCACGCCGGCGAGGCCGTGGTGTACCGCTCCGAAAATACTGGCACGACCGATGGTGCTGTTTTCTACTGGGATTGTGGCTAGGTTTGTTTTCCACAATCGCCCCATTTGGTTTGCCTTTAATCCAAACCACAGTTTCGACCATTACCTGGAGTAAATAAAGTGGTAGGCGACTTTCTTATATTCGCAGTTATTATCGTATTTGTATCCCTTTTAGTATTTTTTGTTGAATTCCGCGGATCCGATAAACCTGTGGAGTGGCCACAGGCGAATATTGGTGTTGGACAGATCGAATCCTTCAGCGTCACCGGCAAGCCCGATAAGAAGGGTTACTACACGGTCATCATGCAGATGGCAGTCGAGGCACAAGATGGGAGCCACTTTAAGTCGGTTTTGACCCGTCAACTACCGGAACATAAGCACTCCCTCCTGCAGCAAGGCATACTCGTCCCTGTGATGTACCGCCCAGACCGACCGGAGAAGGTCAAGATTGCCCGCGGCAGGCATGAGAAACGGGCTCAAGATTTCCTGAACCAAGTCAAGATTCGCGATGGAATTCTTGATCGCGAAATGTTAGAGGCTGATCTACGAGGACGTCCGACTTACTCACAGGTGAAATACATCAAAGACACCGGACGAAAAGTTCGTGGCCTCAATGAATATGAACTTGGACTGTCTCTCTTCCCGGCGCATGGTGAGCCCTACTCTGTCACTAAGACAATGGTGTTAATGAATTACGAGGCGGCAGCGGTAACCCCGGGGACCATCCTGCCGACACGATACCTTCCAAATCAACCAAACGCACTGGTAGTTAGCCTGCGTCCTAAGAATGAAAAGGCCGATGCAAAATGACGAACTATGAGTCGTGGGAAAACGAAGAACTAAATGAGCTGGAAAAATATCGGCGAACTGCAGACGTTGGCGGCCATAACCGTACCGGTACAGGTGCGAGCACCGGTGGCGACGGCAGCATTCCGGACTATTTCGACCAGTCGGACTTTGACTGTCCATTCTCTGAAACAGGAAGTTTTACCAACGGTTGGTGCGACGCTCTAAATTTCGGTGACGGCAGCGACAGCGGAGACGGCGGGGACTCGAACAACAACAATAACAATAACAATAACAACAACAATAATAATGGCTAAGACAATACTTCCGTTACCGACGATTCCTACCGTCGGCGTGCCAGCACTTGATGAGACCGCTGCTGCGGACAACGCCACTTTTCAAGCAGCTGTAACCACTAAAGCTGGATTCAGACTTCACCACAAAGCAATTAAGCTGACCTTTGTTCCTAACCAGTATTGCAATCTTGGGTGCAGTTACTGCTACCTGGGCGATCTCACCGAGAACAAAGACAATCCTTCGGATGTAGTGTCACAATTCAATCGCATTGCGAACCATCTGGATCACCAGGGAATCCTCATCAGCTCGTTACTTTTGCACGGTGCGGAAATTTCGACTTTGCCAGCATCTGTATTGCGCGACCTGTTCAACGCATATACGGAGTATCGCTCTAAGTATCGCTTGCAGCTCAAAGCTTTAGGCAGCAACGGCGCAGCGATCCACATTAAAACCAATCTGTACCACTTCGATAAATTAAGGCCCCTCTACGAGGAGTTCGAAGTTTCCATTTCAGGCAGCTTTGATTTGCCATTTAGCCTGCATGAGAAACTGCGTACAACCAAGGCGGGGAAATCGACCCTCAAGCGAACAATTAACAATGTTTTGCTCCTTGGTGAATATCCATTCCGCAAGCAGATAAGCTGCGTAGTTGGGAAAGAACACCTCGAACGCATCGACGAGTTTATTCATGATATTGAATGGCTCGATGAACATGGTTTTGACATGGTTACCGACTTCTACATCATGTTTGCCTACGATAGCGTGAAGTCGGACTACACTTCCCAGCTCAACCAGCAGGAAATGGTTGAATTCTTCGAAGCTTTGCGGCTCCATTTCGAAGGCACAAAGTTCGAACAAGCCATTTATTATGAGTGGTTCAAGGAATTTACCCACGGTTACTGCACTAATCAGATCAATTGCGGCACCAATAACTTTCTAGTGCAGAAGGACGGGGACGTTTACCCGTGCCACAGAGGTCAGGCAGAACCTGACTTGAAGTTTGGCAATATTCTCCAACTGGGAATGCCTGAGTTGATTACGCGCGGCGGCGATGCCATTCGCGCTTATGAGCGGGCCAATCCTGCTCTATCCAGTGACTGCATTAGCTGTGAGTATTTCTATCTCTGCCATGCCGGGTGTCCAATTCAACGCAACAACACCCAGCAGGACAAGGCCTATACCTGCGGTATCCAGAAGGCGCTTTATCGCGCCCAACCACATCGCTTTCCGCCCAAGCCGGAAGTTTCGCGCCGCCTTGTTGACTCATTCATTCGACAAAACCAGCCGCGTATTTACGATGACCTGTCAGTTCCTCGAGTAATTGAGTTTAATCCCGAGCTCTTCGAAGAGAAGAACTCGATTACATCGATTATCAACCGCGATTCTAATTTGGCAACGTTGTTCCGAAAAGGTGCGATACGTCTCCATGTCAACGAGGCGTCCTGTGACTTGTTCTCCAGCCGACTCTATGGTCGCATCACCCAGGCCAATATTTCGCCTAGCGATAGCATCAAGGTGTTTGTCGCAGACGACCTTTGGGCACTGAATGCAGGCGACGGCGCAATTAACGCGGTCCGGGTACAACTCTTGCGTGACAATCTCGTTGTCTATGGAGACGAGGCCCGAACAAAGATGGAGCACGTCGCCACGACCGATTTTTATGCCGCAGAACTGACTCGCGCGGAAGGTGGTTGGATTTTGGATTTAACCGGGTTTTTCAAGCAGTACGCACACACGTTCC
Organism: Corynebacterium sp. HMSC065H09; assembly: GCF_001812845.1. Taxonomy (NCBI): domain Bacteria; kingdom Bacillati; phylum Actinomycetota; class Actinomycetes; order Mycobacteriales; family Corynebacteriaceae; genus Corynebacterium; species Corynebacterium sp. HMSC065H09. The sequence continues at coordinate 363,938 of NZ_KV810585.1, read as the reverse complement.
TTCCCGATTATGGCAATCTCTTATCGATCACAACGATCAAAGCTCGTGAATACCACTACGCAAAGCACGCCAAAAACGCGTTCTACCACCTGGAAACGGTGAATCTTCCCTTCCACGAATTTCGGTTTGATTGGAAGCCAGATCCGTCAATTGATATTCAGGCTACATAGAAACGACCGCCCCAGGAACTTCCCTGGAGCGGTCTTCTCTTTTCGAACTCACAAATCGAGTTTGACGTTAAGCTGCGTCGCGAGCGCCAAGCTCCCGGTCGATACGCAGCAGGCCAGCACCGTTGTCGCCAACAATCTCCAGGCGACCGATGATGCCACGCACGGTGTCCTCTTCCTCAATCTGCTCAACCACGAAGCTGTCCAGCAGCGGGCGGGAGTCGAGATCACCCTCGCTATCAGCAAGCTTGCGGAGGTTACGGATAGATGCCGAAACCTTCTCTTCATGCTCGAGAGCAATGCGGAATGCATCGATTGCGGAAGTGACCTTCACCTCCGGTGCGTCGACAGCACCAATCTGCGGGTGGTTGTCGCGAGCATCGAGGTGTGCGATGAACTGGTTCGCGTGATCAACTTCCTCATCCGCCTGTGCACGCATCCACTCTGCCATGCCGGAGAAATCCAGCAGGTCCAGTTCGATTGCCAGCTGGCGGTAGACGTGGGAAGCGGTGAGCTCCATAGTGATCTGGTCGTTGAATGCCTTCTCAAGAGTATCTGTTAGTCGCATGCCCCTACTATAAGTCCAATCCTTATAAATGACAACGATTATAATACTTCCCTTATAAGCCAGGCCTTGCCTATTCTGCAATCGTCGGCTTAACCTCGGCGGTATGGCTACACTCACCTCCGTAAGCCCATCGACCGACGAAATTCTGCAGTTTCTTTCTCGACCTGCGCAAACGACACATGATACAGCGGCGGTGTCTCACAACACCTCCACCGTCACGGCCATCGCCGTCACCAGCTTGGACGGACGCGGCGCCGTCGAAGGCACCTCTGGCCAGCTTGGCAACGACACCGATGCCACGGTTTTCAACACGCTTCGCGCGCTTGCCGACGTCGTTTTCGTTGGTACAGGCACCATTGCGTCCGAGGGGTACGGGCCAGTTGAGATACCGGAGTACCTAGAGGCCGTTCGACAGAAGCTAGGTCGCTCCGAGCACGTGGCGATGTCCACACTTTCGCGCTCGTTGGATTTAGATATAAAATCTGACTTTTTCGCGAATGCAGAAGTCAATCCTCCGATAATCTTCACCCCGACTAAAGATGCTTTTAATGATGAAGAGGCAAGAGCCGCTCACAAGAACAAAGCTAAAAAGATGGAGTCGGCCGGGGCTCGCGTCGTTAAGTTCCCTAACCCCTCGGTAAAAGCGGCGTTAACGTGGCTGGCTGAACATGGGTATCGGGACATTGTCGTAGAGGGTGGATCGACGATGTATCGAGAAGCATTCAAAAAGGGGTGCGTCGACGAACTGTTCCTGACATTGTCGCCGATGTGGGTGGGTAACGGCCCCCTGACTTTCGGCGAGAACGACCCTGATGAGGACTCGAACTCGACGAACCCGCAGGCTTTTGAAGTGCGGGATATCCTACGTTCCGACTCACACATCTTCCTACGCTATTCCCGCAGCTTCACCCAGTAGGGTGGAGTATTGTGAGTAAACCAAAAATCGACGTGAGCGCAAGCGCAACGGCATTAACGCAAACGTCCAAGGACACGCCAGAGACAAATTCGGTGGCTCCACGCCCTCTGTCTCGGCACGTGTCGCGAGGACTCAGCGCTTTCTTGTGGCCTATCGCAGCTGTGGTGATTTTTCACCGCACCTGGGTTTTGCCGAAAGACGTTTCTGGCACAGATGACTTTACGACCGTCTGGTCGGCAATTAATCGATTCGTATCGCAGGTACCCGTTTATTCGGAAGACTACGTAACAGCCGATCCGCACTATCTGTATTCCCCAGGCGCTACCCTACTTTTAGCCCCGATTGATTTGTTCGGCTCGCTTGAATCGGGCCGAATCTGGTTTGCGGTGTTTCAGTCAGCTGCAATCATTGCGGCAATTGTATTGCTGCTGAGGTGGCTTGGTATTGCGCGCTCTGGCCCCATCATTCCAGCGTCGATAGCACTGCTCTACCTCACGGAACCCGTTACCAACACCCTTGATTTTACGAACGTCAACGGTTCACTCTTCCTTGCATTAGTGCTGTTTTTTATTGCTCTGACCGAGCGGCGCAATATCCTGGCCGGCCTGATCATCGGTATCGCAATCACCATTAAACCTGTTTTCTTGCCAATGCTGTTCCTACCGTTCATGCGCAGGCAGTTCTCTACGGTACTGACCAGTATCGGAGTGGTAATTGCAGCCAATGTCATTGCGTGGCCGCTCATGGTCCAACCACGTGACTACCTAGATATCACCGTCCCCTACCTGGGAGTTGTCCGTGACTTTGCAAATGCTTCACTGACTGGACAGCTTGTTTGGCTAGGTGCCCATCCGACCCTGATTTTGCTGTGGCAGATCTTTTTCGGCATTTTCGTCTTGGTATCCGTCGTGCTCCTTCTTCGCTGGCTCGAAAGGGATGAGAAATTCTGGATTGCTACGACTTCCGGAGTTCTCTTCACCGGCGCGTTCTTCCTTTCCAGCCTGGGCCAGCAGTACTACTCGATGACGCTCTTGCCAATGGTTCTCACCGTGCTTCGCCCATTGGTTTTGGCTCGCGACAATGAAGGAAATATTGGTTCGACAGTCATGTTGAATTGGGGCGCAGGACTCGGAGTCGTACTCTGTTTCTTCTACGCCAATTGGTGGATTGATGAAGATGACCTCTTTTTCCCGTGGTTCACGGTTGCAATCGGCGGTATTGGATGGGCCGTTCTTATTCTCTCCATCACGGCAGCACTCATTCGAATGACGATTGTGGATGCCGTCAATGGGCGTAGCTTTGCATCCGGCTTCAGCTGGCTGAGCGACTGGAAGATAGCAGGCAGGAAGTCTAATCAGGAATCTGATCTCAAGTCTGAGGAGGCTATTCAGAATGGTTGATTCGCATAGCGAAGACTGGAATCTGAGCGAAGAAGAATGGCGCGAACGCCTCAGTGCCGCGGAGTACCAGGTTTTGCGTCAGGCAGGTACTGAACGCGCCTTCACCGGTGAGTACACCGATACCAAGACTCAAGGTGTCTACCGCTGCCGGGCCTGTGGTTACGAGCTGTTTCGGTCGAACGAGAAGTTCGACTCTCACTGCGGTTGGCCATCCTTCTTCTCTCCACTAGCTGGAGACCGGATTATTGAGCGCCGAGACACCAGCCTCGGTATGGTCCGTACCGAAGTGCTGTGCAGTCGTTGCAAGTCTCACCTCGGCCACGTCTTTGAGGGTGAGGGATACAATACTCCGACCGACCTGCGTTATTGCATCAATTCAATTTCACTCACGCTCGAACCGGACAAGACGGCTGAATAACTAGATAGAGAAGCAGCGCCGCTGGTCAAAATCCCGTCAGTTAACGGGGCTTGACCAGCGGCGCTGCTGATTCTCTCGTTGATTGCGTGAGCTACGGCAGAACGTTGATGATCTCTGCGATGTCATCGACGCGACGTCCCGTGTGGAACGGAATCTCTTCGCGGACGTGCAGACGAGCCTCGGTGTAACGCATCTTCCACATCAAGTCCACAATGCGGTCGAGCTCCGGCCCCTCGAATGCAAGGATCCACTCGTAGTCACCGAGTGCGAACGCCGGGACAGTATTGGCGCGCACATCCGGGTAGTCACGACCGGCCATACCGTGTTCAGCAAGGATGCGGCGTCGCTCGGTCGGCTCCAGCAGGTACCAGTCGTAGGAACGAACGAAGGGGTAAACCGCAATCCATCGTCCCGGCTCTTCACCCATGATGAACGACGGCAGGTGCGACTTGTTGAACTCAGCTGGACGGTGCAGCGCAGCGTTCGACCAGTGCGGAGTGGATGCCTTGCCCAGCGGAGTCTCGCGCAGGAAGGCGTTGTAGAACGCCTGCAGGTCTTCCAGCTTCTCTGCGTGGATCCAGAACATGAAGTCGGCTTCAGCACGCATGGCCGAAACATCGTAGAAACCACGGATGATCAGATCAGTGTCTTCGTAACGAGCCAGGAATTCCTTGGTCTTAGCCACTGCCTCTTCGCGGTTATCACCGAGTGCACCTGGGGTCACCTTGAAGGCAGACCACATGGTGTAGCGGATGGTGTCGTTGAGCTTCTTGAAATCGAGCTTGGTCATTAGTTGTCTCCTAGTTCGGTTGAAAGGTTTGTTTAAAAACGATGGGTCAGCGCCAGTTTCGTACTCAGCACCAATCTCGCAGCTTTATGCCAGCTCCGCAGCAATCTTGCTGGCCGCAGCCTTGGCGTTGGAGATACATTCCGGAATGCCCGGGCCACTGAGCCACGCCCCTGTTGCTGCAAGCTTAGGCACCTCGGCCAAATCCTGGCGAGCAAAATCCATCAGGCCTCCATGCCCCATATCGAAGCGTGGAATCCCCGCCCACCAACGCTGGACGAAAACCGCTGTCGGTTCGGCATCAAAGCCAGTCGCCTTAGCCAAATCTGCTTTTGCCCTGGCGATGAGGTCCTCGTCGCTACGATGCACGTGCGAGTCATCATCAAAACGGCCGAAGCTTGCCCTCACAACGGCACCGTAGCGCTCACCAATATGTGGCCACTTCCGGGACGACACTGTAAAAGCTTTCGCGGACAGGTCAGCACCAATCTCGCACAACACGCCGTTGATCTCCGGCAGTCCTTCCGACGAGTCGAAACACATACCGACCACCGCCGAGTTCGACGTGTCTACCCCACCAATGAGCTCGGCCGCCTCTGGCGCAAGATTGCTCAACAGCTCCGATGTGGTTGCAGAAGGTGCCGCCACGACAACACCGTCGACGTCGATAGTGCTAATGCTCGTGCCGCTTTCCGACGGCAGTTCCACTGTCACCTCAAAGCCGTTGTCATGCTGGCGCAGACCAGTAGCCTTCGTCGACAAGAGGAGTTCGGCTCCCGATTCGTCGACAAGCGTGTTGTAGAGAACCTCGAAGCCATCGCGGAACGTTTGGAAGACCACCGGTCGCTTCGTCTTCGTCGAATCTGTCGCAGCCTCACTACTCAGACGCGCCTGCTGCGCCTCCTTACGTGCTTCCAGAACGCGCTGGACAGCGCCGGTGAGGCTGACATGGTCACCGACACTAGCCATTTCATCAAGCGCTGCCGCCAGCTGTGGGATGGTCGCACGCAGACCCAGATCGTATGCGGTGGTTGAGTAGACGCCCCCGAGCAGCGGGGAGACGATGCGGTCAACGACTTCCTCACCGAGCCGCGCCGCGACCAGCTGGCCGACATTCATGTCGTCACCCAGTACCCAGTGCAAGGCTGGAGTGAGCTCGGGGTTCGACTCGGCATCAATCTTGGCGAGGGTGGCCTCGCTGAGGAGGTAGCCCAACCCTTCTGAACTTCCTGGAATACCGGTGACCGTGTTACGCGGAAGGTCCTTGAGTTCACCGCCAATGTAGAGCTTGGAAGGCAGCCCCGAAGGGGCGACTAGCTGATCTGCCAACCCGAGTTCCTTGAAAAAATCGGTGGCATCGTGACGGAACGCCAGGTACGCCTCAGCGCCCGCCTCAAGAGGGCCGTTAGCTCCTGGTCGAGTCTTCAGCTTGCCGCCGACCTGTGCACTGGACTCGATGACAATTATTCTTGCGGCGGGTCCGAGCTTTTTACGCAACTCATACGCTGCGCTCAGGCCGGAGATACCGCCACCTATGACGGCAATGGTAGAAGGTTGTGCAACCACGGTATTTCGTACGCTTTCTCTATGCCCGCGCCTCGAGCGGGCACGGTCGATAAGACTTGTAGGAAATTAGCTAGTGCGTGTTTTACACGCCTGTTGCGTCGGCTTTTACGTTGCGTGAATGATCTCAACGGCGCGCGTAATCGCGTCGGCATCGGTATTCGGTAGCACCCCGTGACCCAAGTTGAAGATATGTCCACGGGCGTCACCACGCTTAATTGCACGGTCCGCCTCAGAGCAGATGCGTTGAATCTCTTGGGTCATTGCATCTTCACCGGCAAAGAGAATCGCCGGGTCAAGGTTGCCCTGCAATGCAAGGCTGTTTTCCGCCGGGTCTGCGCCTCGGTGAACGTCGGAAAGCGTGGCACGAATGCGGTTGGCAGCAACGTCCAGTGGCACGCGCCAGTCGACGCCCATGACTTCTGGGCCGGCTTCAGCCATCGCACCGAGAAGCTCGCCGGTGCCCACACCGAAGTGGATGCGCGGAATGCCGGCGTCGGCGACAGCCTGGAAGATTTCCTTCGAGTACGGCAACACAAAGCGGCGGTAATCACGCTCGGTGAGATAGCCAGCCCAGGAGTCGAAGAGCTGAATAGCGTCCACACCAGCGCCAATCTGCGCGCGCAGGAAAGCAATCACCATCGGAGTGATTTTCTGCATCAGGTGATCCCACAATTCAGGGTCCGAGTGCATCAGCGCCTTAGTGCGCTCGTGATTGCGGGATGGACCGCCTTCAATCAGGTACGACGCCAAGGTGAACGGTGCACCGGCGAAACCAATGAGTGCCTGGGTATCATTCAGCTCTTGCAGAATGAGGCCGATACCCTCGGCCACCGGAGCGAGTTGCTCTTCCGTGACTTCCGGTAGAGCCTTGATGTCTGCTTCCGAGCGCACCGGAGTATCCATTACTGGACCGCGGCCAGGAACAATATCCAGGTTGACACCCGCAGCCTTCAGCGGCACGACGATATCGGAAAAAAGAATCGCAGCATCAACGTCGTGCCTACGTACCGGCTGCATAGTAATCTCAGCGAGCAGTTCCGGGCGGAAGCAAGAGTCCAACATACCGATGTCCTTGCGCACCTCACGGTACTCAGGCAGTGAACGACCAGCTTGCCGCATAAACCACACCGGGCGGCGCGAAGGAGTTCGACCGTAAGCTGCATCAAGAATCGGGGCATCAGTCAAAGTGCGACGATTGTTCATACGGACAATCATGCCCCACTTACCTTAGAAATTGATATGTGGGGTACTAAGAACAGGAAATTCTCTCGCCCTGCTGTGCGTTTTCGACGAACCGCTTGGTCGCTTCCCACTCTTTTCGGCGCGCCTCCCACTAACGCAAGCGTCATATGGCTAAGTTCAGGCGCGTGAATGGAACCGATTCAATGCCACAGAACTTCCGCGCCGCGGTCCAGTCAATGCACTCTGCTGAACTGCGACCTGAGATTGCTCTGGGCACCGTTCGGCCACCGCAGAAGCTGGCACCGTTTAGCCACGCTGTCTCGCTTGAGGTCACGCAGCCCGAAGCTGATATCGTCCCCGAGTCCTCGGACGACGATGCCTTTGGTCGTTTAATTTTGCTCCATGACCCCCGCAGTGAGGAAACCTGGGACGGTGACATGCGCTTGGTTGCATACATCCAGGCGGATATGGATGCCTCCCTCGCGGAAGATCCGTTGCTTCCCCAGGTTGCCTGGCAATGGCTCACCGAGGCTCTGGCTGAGAACAACGCCGAACTGTCGAACTTGGGTGGCACGGTGACTACTACGAACTCTGTCCGCTATGGCGAGATCGGCGGCAAGCCACAGGCCTTTCAATTAGAAATGCGCGCATCGTGGACTGCTCGTGGCACCGACCTGCGCACCCACGTTGAATCCTTCGCTCAGGTACTAGCGAACGTCGCTGGTCTGCCACCCGTCGGCGTTTCCCTGCTGGGCTGATACCGGCGACTGCTGATACCGACGACCGAAGAGGCGTGCGATGAGCTCCGACGTGGAAACTAGTCCCGACGTAGAAGTAAGACTTGCCCCAGCCGAGGGAACTCCACGCGTGCTTTCTGCCATCGACGACATTATTGACGCCGGTGAGCAGCTGGCCAAAGGACACGGTTGGCTCGCAGTCGATACTGAACGAGCTTCGGCATATCGCTACGACGACCGCGCCTTCCTGCTTCAATTTCGCCGCCGTGGAGCGGGCACCTTTCTCATCGATCCCGAAGATGGTCGCAAGGCGATGGCCGTTTTTGGTTCCTCAGTCAACGACCTGACCTGGATTATTCACGCCGCTCATTCTGACCTTCCCTGCCTCGCAGCTCTGGGCCTCTACCCCACCAAAGTCATTGACACTGAGCTGGCCGGCCGCCTTCTCGGCCTGGAGCGAGTCAACTTAGCAGCTCTGACAGAGCGACTCCTCGGAGTTGGACTTGCCAAGGGGCACGGTCGAGAGGATTGGTCTACTCGTCCACTGCCAGCAGATTGGCTGGACTACGCAGCCTTGGATGTCGAGCTGCTCATCGAACTCGCCGAGGTTCTTTGTCAGGCGCTGACTGAGCTCGACCGTTTGGAATGGCTGGAACAGGAATGCGAACGCGAACTCGCTCTAAACCGTAAATACCTCGATGGCCTGCACGTCGGACACTCGTGGCAGGGGCTCAAAGGGATTGGGAAGCTGCGCACTCCCGAACAACTTCACGTCGCCCGTGCACTGTGGACTGAGCGTGACGAAATCGCGCAGCGCCGTGATGTCTCCCCAACACACGTCATGGGTCACAGCGTTCTACGTACAATCGCAGAACAACTCCCCGGTACGCAGCGTGAACTGACTGCAATCCGTGGATTTCCACGTCGCCGTCGCGGTGCTGCGGACGCTTGGTTGAAGGTCGTTAATGAAGCCCGTCAGGAACCCAGGTCGTCATGGCCGAAGCCCCAGAAGCAGGCTCCCAACCAGATGCCCCACTTTCGGCGTTGGGCTGAACATGCCCCACAAGCCGCCGAGATTTTCGAAACCACGCGAGACTGCATCGACAACGTCTGTGCCCAAATACATCTGCGCAAAGATACACTCATCACTTCCGCGCAGACACGTGAACTGGTGTGGTGGATTCACAGCCGCGCAGTCGGCTCATTCGTTTTCCGCCACCACGACAACTACGCTGGCGGCCTGCCAGCCGTTACCGAAATCTCCGCTCACCTCAGCGAACAGGGTTTCCGCCCATGGCAGGCACATTTGCTTGCCGACGTGATCGGCGCCAACGTTCTTGCGCCCATGCGGCAGCCACTCTAGCTACAGCCGCTCTAGCACCGCGATGGTTTCAAAGTGATGCGTTAGGCCAAATGCGTCAACGACCTCGAGGTGTTTGAACGCGTAGCCGTAGTCAGCCCAGTACCGGGCATCGCGGGCAAAAGTCGCCGGATCGCAACCGAAATGTACAACCACGCGTGGCTTTGCCTGAGCAATAGCTGCAACGGCATCCTTACCAGCACCGGAGCGCGGAGGGTCGAGAACGACGATATCCGGGTTTGGTGTTTCCTCATTAGCAACTTCGCGGCGCACTACCTTGGTGACATCCCCAGTAACGAACCGGACTGGTGCCGCAGACGACGCATTCGCACTGTGGTCAGCTGCAGTGAAGGCCTTGCGCCCCGCCGTCGCTGCCGCTGCAAAACCCTCGACAGAGAGAATTGAGCCCTCTGCGTCAACTAGCTTGCGCAGTGCCGCCGACAGAACGCCTGCGCCACCGTAAAGATCCCAACCACAGGAGAAAGACTGACCGGCCAACAGTTCAATGATGCGCGATCCATAGAACTCAGGGGCATGGCAATGGGCTTGCCAAAAACCGGTAGTCGGCACATCGAAAGTAATTCCGTGAACAGTGTGCTGTGTGGTTGGCTCGCCTTCAATCACCGTTTGCTTGCGGTTCCTGCCGGTGCCGGAAACGTACACAGCACTTCGGTTACCCTCCGTGTCCATGGCCACATGGAGTTCTCCTGGCTTCGGCTTCTTGCTCCCTCGACCGCGAGCAGGCTTAGCGGCGGGGATGGTTCCGGCCGTCGAAAAGCCAGCGATGAGATTGGGAACTGTTTGGACGCACTCGGAGCCGATGACGAGCTCGTGGGAACGGGAACGACGTAATCCCGCTCGTCCCTGGGAATCCACACCCAGCCGCACGCGCGTGCGCCAACGGGAGGTCGGAGCCAGTGGAAGAACATCGATAGCTGGCAGCTCGTCGGCGGTGAAACGTCCAAGACGGCGCAGGCAATCGGTCAAGACATCAGCCTTGAGACGCGCCGCGTGCTCAGGATCAATAAAACCCCAGTCGCAACAGCCCGCGCCCTGCTGAGCTGCTTCGCAACGCTGCGAAATTCGATGCTCTGAGGCATCCAGAACCTCAACGACATTGCCGCGCCAAAGCTTGGCATCAGGTTTGGCAATTTCGACAACAACGCGTTCGCCGGGGATACCGCCGGTGACGAAACCGATACGTCCGTCATAGCTGGCAATGAATTCTCCGCCGGCAGCGGGACGGTCAATAGTCACTTCGATGTTCACGCAGTGTGATACTACCCGCTGACAAGAGAAAAGCCGCCGTCGGGTGACGGCGGCGGGCAGTGCACAGTGGCACCTGCAGATCCTCTTCTACCTTGTCAAGCAGCTAGCCTCTCTCTGCTGGCGGGTTAACCAAACTAATTGGTGGAACCATCCGGGTTGATACCAGTAGCGCCTGGCACCTGTCCAGGTTCACCTTCAGCTTGAGCAGCCTGGGTCTGCTGCTGGTATGCCTGACGAATCTGCTCGGCCATCTGGGACGGCAGCGTAACCGGAAGCGGCTGACCTGCTGGCATCGGGTTCTCACCGCGAGAGACGAAGCTACGGGCAAGGAGACCGCGGGCGAGATTCGCAAGTTCCTCCGCCCGATCAGCCGGACCGGAGGCCGTCATGCGAAGCATCCAACGCGGGCCGTCGGCGCCGATGATTCGCATTTCCATATCGGAGGTGCGACCTACGACCTCAGAACCCCACGGCCCCTGCTCGACATGGACATCGAGGCCATCGGACTCAAGACCGTCCTTGATTTCCTGAGCGGACTCCTCCCAGAGGCCACCCGACGTCGGAGCAGCGAATGCTACAGGAGTTACGCGGCCATGCTCAGTGGCGACGTGCAGCATGGTTGGACCTGTCGGCCCCATCTCCACCTGAATATCACCAACGTGAGGAATAGGCAGCAGCATCGAACCGAGGTTCAGGCTGGCCTTCGCGAAGTCCGAAAAATCAAACTGCGTCGGGCTAGCGCTGTTGATATCGAAGGGGCCGTTTGCTGGTGCGTTCTCCGCGGCGGTTTCCGACGCGTCGTCATGCACGGTTGCGGTAGCCTCCTCAGAAGCTGGCGCCGCAGAGTCGGTGGCAACGGTCTCTGCCTCAGCAGCTGGTTCTTCTGGCTGGTTCTTCTTTCCAAATGGCCACATGGTGGTTTATTGACACCTCGCTAAAAAGAAATCTTTGTATACGCTTTTGTAAACGCTTTATTGAGCTCTTCACGCATTGAACCACACTTGGTAGGGTCCCCGCGCTGTCAGAGGCGTTTTAAAGCGTCGTGGACACTCCGGTTGACCCGTGACCTCCCACGCCGCGTTCAGTTTCATCGAGCTCATCGACTTCCACCAGCGGGCTGAGCTCGACCTTCTGCACAACCAATTGGGCAATTCGATCGCCCTTGGCGATCTCCACCGCATTGGTCGGGTCCAAGTTGATCAGGCAGACTTTAAGCTCACCACGGTAACCGGCATCAATCGTGCCGGGTGCGTTGACGATGGACAGCCCCTTTTTGAAAGCCAATCCGGAGCGAGGATGAACCAATCCCACTGTGCCCGCCGGCAAAGCAATGGCAATACCGGTTCCCACGAGCGCCCGCTGCCCTGGTGCTAGGATGACATCCTCCACTGAGCTCAAATCCACACCGGCATCATCGGCATGCGCACGCTGGGGAATCACAGCGTCTTTAGCGAGCTTTTTCACTTGCACCGGGGCATAAGTCATCTCTTTGTATATCCTTCGCTGTCGCGTCTTTTAAGAACCGCACTTCGGCCTTGTCAGTACCGAGCATAGCCGTGCCCTAGAATGGATAACCGTGAGTGGAAAAGATAACCTGCAGCCTCGTCGCGACGACAGCTCAGCATCCGTCTCTGAAGGTGCGGCAATAGCAATGAGCTCGAGCGGAGATTCATCGATTGTCTATTCCGAAAAGCTCTGGGTTCCCTGGTGGTTCTGGGTACTCGGCGCTGCTGCCGTTTTTGTATGCACGGCCCAGATTGGCTTTAACCGTTCACCGATTTGGCTTGTCATCGGCGGCATTATTTGTCTGGCCGTGGGCGTGTGGGTGCTGTTGACTATGTCGAAGACCACGGTGTCCGTGGAAGTGGACAGCACTGGTGAACGCTGGCTTCACGCTGGCACGGCAGTTTTGCCAGCATCGGTTGTTGCCAAATCCCTGGTGGTCCCGAAGTCCGCGCAGCGCAATGCGTTGGGCCGTCAGCTCGATCCAGCAGCGTTCCTGGTTACACACACGTGGATTCCCACGATGGTGCTGCTAGTCCTCGACGATCCGGACGACCCCACCCCCTATTGGCTGGTCTCCACCCGCCACCCCGAGGCACTGCTTGACAGTCTCTTCGACCGCTAGGTCAAATCTCTCACCGCCGCTACACGCTTGCCGACGGCCCCAGCGCCGCCAGAACCGTGGTAGTGGCGGTTTTCCTTTTTCCTAGGAAGCTATCCCGGCTGTGCGGGGATTAGGCACAGTCCTGACAGATGGGGAATCCATCGCCGTTATCGATTGCGATCATTGAGCGGTGCATCACCATGAAGCAGGAGCCACAGGTGAATTCATCCTCCCCCTTCGGGGCAACATCCATATCGAATTCTTCACCCGCGATGTCGGCAACCGGCAACTCGAACGGCTCAACAATTTCGCCGTCGTCAGTGTCGTCGATTTCCTTCTCAGCAGATGCAGCCTGAAGGCCCTCGAGGGAATCGGTCTCCAGCTCTTCGGTTTCACGAGTACGCGGGGCATCGTAGTTTACAGCCATGTCCCAAACCTTCTTTCTGGACCTTTGCTAGACATTGTGAACTGACTTTTTCTCGGAGAATACAACGCGTTGAGACGATTGACACCCTGTACTCTCCAGCGCCTTTCTCAGCGGATATTAAGGCAATTCACGCAATCTGTCATCTCTGCAGGTCAAAATAGGTTTCTATGCCAATAAGCCGAGGAGAGGATAACATGATGGCTATGAGTTCAGGCCCCGCGAGCACTTCGAGCACGTCACATCGACGAAAAATTGTTCCCTACGTGGTGGTTTCCGTCGTTGCTGTAGTGATTGCCGCTACGTTGTGGGTGTTGGCATTCCGCAGCCAACCGGCAAGTTATCCGGTGTCCTGTTCCCTCCCCGCGGCTGGGCCCCCTGTTTCCTCCACCACGCTAATCGGAGAGCACGTCGTTCCACCGTCGGATGTTCATGTGCGCGTTTATAATGCCAACGGCAAAGTCGGCCAGGCTACAACCGTCGCCGAGCAATTGCGGCAGCTCGATTTTGTCCTCGATGAGCAGGTTCCCTACGGCAACGACCCTATTGTGGAAAACCAAGACCTCGGTTGCTTCGGCCAGCTGCGTTATGGCGAGGACTTCAATGGCCACGCCGCAGCGCTTCACGCTCTTTTCCCCTGCTTTGAGCTCATCCACGATGGTCGGCCGGATGCAACCGTCGATGTGTCCTTGGGTAAGGGGTTTAAGGATCTCGAAGTAGCCAGCCAGGTTGAGGAAACGATGTCCGCATTGAACCGTGGCGAACAAGCCGACCTAGAGGGGTTGAGCTCGTTAGGCTCGAGCACCTGCTCCTAGACCGACGCACTAATTCCTAGCCTGCGCGACAGCACCATCCAATGCCTCGAAGAACGCATCGGCAACTTCAGAGTTCGCCGCACCGACACCAAAGTCGAGCGGGTCTCCCTCCGGCCGGCCAGTAACGTTGGCACACTGAGTGAATTCCGGGACCCTAATCCTTGCGCCTGCTTCAGCCGCAATCAGAGCACCAGCTGCATAATCCCAAACCTTGATGTCGTGTTCGTAATACGCATCAACACGGCCGTGCGCCACCATGCACAAATCCAGCGCCGCCGATCCCATGCGCCGAATATCTCGACACTCCCCCAGCAACTGCGACGCTATCCGGCCCTGCACCTGCCGGAGACTAGCGGAATAGCTGAATCCCGTTGCCACAAGTGTCTTTTCCAGCTCGGCCGTTGGGGAACAACTAAGCGTCTGCACAGTGCCGTCCCGTCGAGAAACCTGAGCGCCCTCTCCCTTAGCTGCACTGTAAATCTCTCCCGAGGACGCATTTGCCACTGCACCCGCCACTACCTCATCGCCTACGGCGCAAGCGATACTCACGGCACAATTGGGCAGGCCGTAAAGGAAATTCACCGTGCCATCAATGGGGTCTACAATCCAGGTCACCGCTTCGCCCTCGTTGGCAGCCTGCGCTGGGGAACTCGCGCCGTCGTCAAGCCCGCCTTCTTCGCCCAAAATGCGGTCAGAGCTGCTAAACGTCTTGATAAGCGAACGAATGAGCTCCTCAGATTCACGGTCGACGACGGTGACGGGGTCAACAGCTGAGGACTTCGTTTCGGAACTTGCTAAAACGCCATCGGAGCCGAGTTCGACCCGACGACTGGCGATGTGCGCCGCGGCTGCGCGGGCGATAAGTACCGCGCGGTCACGCAATTCCCCGACGCTGGGCCGCACGGACCCGGGGCTATTCGGTGCAGCAGACCCCCTATTATCCGCGCTGTTAGCGAGTTGTTCGGTGCCATGCGAGTTATTGCTCATGCCCCCATTGTGTCTGTTTCGTACAATTTGAGCTATGGGACAACGAATTGGATTTGGCATCGACGTGGGAGGCTCTGGAATCAAGGGTGGCCGCGTAGACCTTGAAACTGGGCAGCTTATTGGCGACCGCATTAAAATTTTCACGCCACAGCCGGCAACTCCGGAAGCGGTTGCGGAGACCATTGCAGAAATTGTGGACATTGCGAAGTGGGATTCCGATGTCGGCATCACGATTCCGTCCGTCGTACAGAATCAGATTGCCTTGCTGGCCGCCAATATTGACGGTTCTTGGGTTAATACGAACTGCCAAGAGCTCTTCGCTAAATACCTGCCCAACAACAAGGCGCACGTGCTTAACGACGCTGACGCTGCCGGCCTCGCTGAAGTCCAGTTTGGCGATCCGGGCAATAAGACCGGCGCCGTGTTGTTGCTAACTTTTGGTACAGGCATCGGCTCCGCGCTCATTCATGACGGACTGCTCTACCCCAATTCGGAGTTAGGCCACCTCATCATTGATGGCATGGAGGCCGAACACTTTGCATCCGCGAGAGTTAAGGATGTGGAGGGGCTCGGCTTCGAAGAGTGGGCTGAGCGCGTGAGCAAGGTGCTTAAGACCTACGAGGCGCTGTTTTGGCCGTCACGGATCATCGTCGGCGGCGGAATCAGTCGCGAACACGAAAAGTGGATTCCGCTGTTGACATGTAAGACTCCAGTTGTCCCCGCAAGTTTGGATAATAATGCGGGTATTGCTGGCGCCGCCTTTGCAGCTGACCAGGGACTTTACCCTTAACCACTTTCATTTCTTATATGGGGATTGGTAGCTACGTGTCGGGCGTGACACGTGCTTGAAGCCATGCCCCGTGGCGGCGATTTTAAGAATTGGTTTACAATAAGAAGTTGACTCACGGCAAGGTTGAATAATCAACAGGCTCGAGGAGGATTGGGAAAATCGAATTCCAGCGCACTGCTTCGATGAGGATTTTCACCGATTACTTCTTCGCTAGGAGCCAGAAAGCAACACTGATGACCGTGGCACGAAAAGGTCAGCTCTGAATGTTTTCCATTCGGCTAGTTGGCTATAGACGAAGTAAAGGCGCACCACTGGCGCGTTGAGCTTCTCTTCGACCGAGAGAAGCTGGCGGCGGCTTTGGCGGCGCACACAACGTACATCGTGAAAGGGCGTTCGTGGCAGGCAACGAACTGGGGCAAGCTCAGGACCAATCCACCGGGAGTGGCACCGGTTCAGCTACTCCTGCAAAGAAGGCTGTAAAGAAGGCCATCAAGAAGGCAGTGAAGAAGACCGTGGCAAAGAAGACTGCCGCGAAGAAAACTGCTGCCAAAAAGACGGCTGCTACCAAAACTGCGGCGAAGAAGACGACCGCTAAGAAGGCAGCGGCCAAGAAGACCGTGAAGAAGGCGGCCAAGAAGTCCGTCGCTAAGAAGACCACGCGTAAGGCCGCCGCCAAGAAGGCAACTAAGCGGACAACGGCTGCGAAGGCCACCGCGGCCAAGGCTGCTGCAGCGAAGGCGAAGGACGCGCAGGCTCTCGACGCAACTGAGAACGAAGAGCTCGAGGACGAGGAACTCGACCACGACTTGGAGCAGGAGCAGGACTACGACCCGGATCTGGATGATGATCTCGAAGACGATGATCTTCACGACGATCTGGATGATGACGACCTCGAAGACGACGACCTCGACGATGATGAAGAAGAGGACGACGAGGACGAAGACGAAGACGAGGATGAAGAGGACGAGGGCGACGAGGTCTGGAACGAGGACGAGTCCGCTCGTCTGCGTCAGGCCCGCAAAGATGCTGCCCTCACCGCCTCCGCCGACTCTGTCCGCGCCTACCTCAAGCAGATTGGTAAGGTCGCGCTGCTGACTGCCGAGGAAGAAGTCAGTCTGGCAAAGCGCATCGAGGCCGGTCTGTACGCGCAGTACAAGATTGACGAGGCCAAGGAAGCCGGCGAGCGCATCGCTTACGCTCAGAAGCGCGACTTGCGCGAGATTTCTCGTGACGGTCAGCGCGCCAAGAATCACCTGCTCGAAGCCAACCTCCGTCTTGTGGTGTCCCTGGCAAAGCGCTACACCGGCCGTGGCATGGCTTTCCTCGACTTGATTCAGGAGGGCAACCTCGGCCTGATTCGCGCCGTCGAGAAGTTCGACTACACCAAGGGCTACAAGTTCTCCACGTACGCAACCTGGTGGATTCGCCAGGCAATTACTCGTGCAATGGCCGACCAGGCTCGAACCATTCGTATTCCGGTTCACATGGTTGAGGTCATTAATAAGCTCGGCCGTATCCAGCGCGAGTTGCTCCAGGATTTGGGCCGCGAGCCCACTCCGGAAGAGCTCGCTAAGGAGATGGACATCACCGAGGAAAAGGTTCTCGAGATTCAGCAGTACGCTCGTGAACCCATTTCGCTGGACCAGACCATCGGTGACGAGGGCGACTCCCAGCTCGGTGACTTCATTGAGGACTCAGAGGCAGTCATCGCTGTGGACGCCGTCAGCTTCACGCTCCTCCAGGACCAGCTTGGCGACGTTCTGGAGACTCTCTCCGAACGTGAAGCCGGTGTCGTCCGCCTGCGCTTCGGCCTTACCGACGGCATGCCGCGTACGCTTGACGAGATTGGCCAGGTCTACGGTGTGACACGCGAGCGCATCCGTCAGATCGAGTCCAAGACGATGTCCAAGCTGCGTCACCCATCGCGTTCGCAGGTTCTGCGCGACTACTTGGAGTAAAGCTTTAACCTGAAGTTGTTCAGGGGCTAACAGCTAGCCCCAGAGAATCGGGCTTGAATGAGGTTTCACACCTTATTCGGGCCCGGTTTTTCTTTTGGTGTCAGCGCTAGTGAGTTACTGACTGCGTTTATGTCAAAAATGACCTGAAAAATGGCCTGAAAGTGTCATAAACTCACGCAGTTTCACATTTGCAGCCAAAAGCCCCGGACCACCGAAGTGGAACGGGGCGAAGGAGTATCTGAGCAACGCTAGGCGAAGCAGTCCGGTGGCGGTTCAGCGCGCTGCCCCACCATCCACTACGGGCTACTACATACCCAGCTAGTACACGACGCCGAATACCCACTGCAGCAGCGTCAGCGATGCCACAGAAATCACGATCAGTGCGACGACGTTCAGCCAAACACCGGCCTTGACCATGTTGTCCATGCTGACGTAGCCGGAGCCGTAGGCGATGGCGTTCGGCGGTGTTGCAACCGGCATCATGAAGGCCGAAGTAGCTGCCAGTGCAACTGGAACGGCGAAAATCATCTGGTCGTGGCCCAGACCGATTGCCATCGCACCAACCAGCGGCAGGAAGGTCGCGGCCGTCGCGGTGTTAGAGGTGAACTCGGTCAGGAACAGCACAACGGCGCCGACGACAACCACGAGTGCAGCCACTGGCATCCAGCCGAGAGTAGACAGCTGCTCGCCAATCCAGTCCGACAGCCCAGAGGCACCGAACTGCGAGGACAGTGCGAGGCCACCACCGAACAGCAGCAGCACGCCCCACGGCAGCTCTAACGCATTTTCCCAACGCATAAGCTTAACGCCATCAGGACCGCCCGGAATAATGAACAGCGCAATACCCACGGTCATTGCGATAACCGCATCGGCAATCTTGGTGTCGGGCAGCAGCACCGGAACAAAGACCCACGCCAGTGCCGCCGCGATAAACACCAGGAGCACCCGGCGCTCTCCAGTCGACATACGGCCAAGGCGCTTCAACTCGTCACGCATGAGTTCGCGCCCACCTGGAATATGCGTAATCTCCGGCTTAAACAGAACATTTGTCAGCAGGAACCATGCACAGAGCATGAGCACAACCGCCACCGGGACACCGAGCAGCATCCACTGGCCAAACCCAATATTGACTCCCTGCTCCGCCATGTAGGCCGCCAGCATAGCGTTCGGAGGAGTACCAATAATGGTGCCCAGCGAACCAATCGATGCCGCGTAAGCGATACCCAGCATCAGCGCGATACCGAAGTTTGACTTTGGCATCGGGTCATAGCTTGACGACGACTCCTCGGCCTCCTCCAGCGCATCCCCACCGGGGGTTTCAGCGACGGATTCACTCGCAGAGCCCGTATCCTCTGCAGCAACCTTTTCATCGTGCAGCATTCGGACAATGAGGCTCAGGACGGACACACCGATTGGCAGCATCATCACGGCCGTGGCCGTGTTGGAGACCCACATCGACAGGAAGCCAGTAGCCACCATGAAGCCGAGAATCAGCATCTTTGGTGACGACCCCATGAGCACCAGAACCCACAATGCGACGCGCTTGTGGAGGTTCCAACGCTGCATCGCCAGCGCCAACAGGAAGCCGCCCATAAAGAGGAAGATGGTCGGGTCTGTGTACTTGCCCGAGAAATCCTTAATCTCCGCGAGGTTGAGAATCGGGAATAGAGCCAGCGGCAGCAGAGCCGTAACGGCAATCGGGATAGCCTCGGACATCCACCACACGGCCATAAGCACTGCTACACCTGCGGTTGCACGCAGGTTGTGATCGAGCTCAGCCGGCATAAAGAAGTACACGAGCAGGGCCAGGATGATACCGAGTCCTAGACCGGTGCGCTTACGGAAAAGCTCTCGGCTGAGGTATCCACGGTCTTGTTGGCCAGGTGACAGTTCCGGGGAGTTGTCGCGCGTAGATGTCGCTGCCACGATTCACGCTCCTATTTAATAATCAGCAGACATCCTGTATTGCACGCATGTTCAAACGTTTACCGCATGTAGGGGATGCCAAATGTGGGTACTTTCTGACACCAATATCATTACCAACACTCGGCCAAATATGAGATTTCACTAAGAAACCCCCGGCCGAAACTGCAGGCAGTTGGGCTTCGGGGGTGGATTACGGGGTTAGCTCATTTCCTGATTGCGTATCTGGCGTTGACCGAAAACTCCGGGCACAAAGTAAGACCGCCATTGATGTCGCTTCCGAACTCACTCCGATTGCTTCTTTGGCTGATCAGTACCCATCTGCTTAGAGATGCACTCGGCATACTCTCCAGAGGTGCGCTCGAACTTCTCGCACTTCGACATCGCATCTGATGTCGACGAATACAGCATCAGCGACACCACGGCGGCTGCAATACCCGTCACAATGCCGACCACGCCCAATCCGAACGAACCGCTGATGACCGCGTCTCCCCCGGCTGCCTGCACGCGTTTCTTGGCACTCATTGCCTTCGCCATCGCGATGATGCCCAGAACAATGCCAAAGACACCGAGGATGCCACCAACAATCATCCAGGACATCAAGAGTCCGCCGACGCCAAAGATCAGTGCCAGCACGCCAATAGTCCGACCGTCATTGCCTGGTACAGCTGACAAACCACCGCCGGTCAATTCTGACGGCCTCGACTTATCACTGCTTGCCGACATTCTTCTCTCCACCATAGATTGCTCAGTTCGTTTGAAACCCTACCAATTACGCAGGTAGCTGATGCGATCACGCAACTGTTCCTCCGTACATAGCGCAGTCGGCGGGCCACCACAGGCGCGCCGAACCTCGTTATGCACTTGACCATGTGGCTTACCGGTTCGCGCCGCTGTCATCGACACCAGCGTATTGAGCTCCTTCCGCAACTTCGGCAACACCTCACTGGCCACCTTCTGCGGCCTTGGGTACGCCGATCCCTCAATCCGGTGCACCGCGCCCCCTTCGCCCCCGCTTGACGACGATTCCCTCGCCTCCTCGCGGGCTTCCTTCTCTCGGGCACTGGCGGCTTTAAGCTGTTCATCCTGCCGCTGACGCAGCAAGAGTCGCATCTGATCGGCGTCGAGAAGCCCTGGCAAACCCAGATAATCGGCCTCTTCGGCGGAACCAGCAACGGTTGCGGTGCCGTAGGAGGAGCCGTCGTAGATGAGGTAGTCGAGTTCAGCATCCGCGCCAATGGATTCGTAGGCCGGCAGCAATTCATCGGGCTCATCCTTGCGGCGATTGGCCTCAGCGACCAAGTCATCTTCCCAGCCCTCCGAAGGCCGATCCGGCTTGCCGAGCACGTGGTTGCGCTGCACCTCCATCTGCGAGGCCAAGTCGAGCAGCACCGGAATCGACGGCAAGAAGACGGAAGCAGTCTCCCCCGGCATGCGGCTTCGCACGAATCGTCCGATAGCCTGCGCGAAGAATAGCGGAGTCGAGGAACTTGTCGCGTACACACCGACCGCCAGCCTCGGCACGTCCACGCCTTCGGAGACCATGCGCACGGCTACCATCCACTCATCGGTGGACTCGGAGAAAGTCTTGATTCGTTCCGACGAGCCCGGTTCATCCGAGAGCACTAACGCCACCGGCGTAGAGGCAATCTGCTCGAGAATGCGTTTGTACGCACGGGCAGTTGCCGCATCGGAGGCGATAACCAGGCCACCCGCGTCCGGGATATGCTGCCTCATCTGCGAGAGCCGGGTGTGCGCTGCCCGCAGCACAGATGGCATCCACTCGCCCTTTGGGTCAAGCGCGGTGCGCCAAGCACGCGTGGTCTCCTCTGGGCTCATCACGGTGCCCAGTCGCGCAGCGAACTCATCACCCGCGCTATCACGCCAGCGAGCTTCACCGGAATAAGCCAAAAAGACCACTGGGCGCACGACGCCGTCGGCAAGCGCATTGGAATAGCCGTACGTGTAATCGGCGACGGAACGCGAGTAACCATCGCCGTCCGGCGAGTAGCGAACAAACGGAATCGCTGCGTCATCGGAGCGGAACGGCGTACCAGTTAGGCACAGGCGGCGTTCGACATCGCCGTAAGCTTCGGAAATACCGTCGCCCCAGCTCTTGGCATCGCCGCCGTGGTGCACCTCGTCCAGAATCACCAATGTCGGCCGAGCGGTGGCTACGGCATGGTGCTTAAACGGATGCACTGCGACTTGGGCGTAGGTCACAACAATTCCCTGGTAGGAGGGGTTTACCACACCCTTGGCGTTGGTGAATTTGGGATCCAACGCAATCCCCGAACGAGCAGCGGAAGCAGCCCACTGCACTTTCAGGTGCTCAGTGGGAACCACGACGATGATGCGCTCGACGATCCGGCGCGACAGCAACTCACTGGCGATACGCAAGGCGAAGGTCGTCTTACCTGCGCCCGGTGTCGCCACTGCAAGGAAGTCCTTGGGGTTAGTCGCCAGGTATTTGTCGAGGGCCTCCTGCTGCCATTTACGAAGCCCGCTCACTTGCGACGCAGGGACTTGTAAATCCGCTCGCAGTCAGGGCATACCGGTGAACCCGGCTTCGCCGACTTCTTCACTGGGAAGGTTTCACCGCACAGAGCAACGACGTAGGAGCCGTTGACCGCGGAGTTCACGATCTGGTCCTTCTTGACGTAATGGAAGAACTTCGGAGTGTCGTCCCTCGTCGACTCATCGACGCGGGTATCGGTGCGTTCAATCGTCTTTGTCGTCTTCAATGGAGTGCTCACAGATTCCAATTGTGCCCCATCGGTCAAATTATGCCTAGCGACCCAGGTGCTGGCCGCTGCAGACTGCTGCCTTCCACAGCCATCCGCAACATCGCTGTGACTACGCGAGCATGCGGCTGCAACGGGCATAGCTAGTTGAGACGACCCCACGCCACAGGCGTATGCTAGACAACCATGGCGCGAATCAATGACCGTCGCGACTCCGCGCTGCCGAAACGCGGAGGTTCCCGGCGACGCAAGAAAGACGCGGCGTTGATTACCGACGCCCGCGGCTCTCGGATTCGCAACTATGACCACCGCCGCCACGTCTACGCCGCCCTGCAATGGTCTCGCATTCCGCTGCTGCTTCTTTCCGGCGCTTTTTATCTGTGGTGGGATGTCCCGTGGATCGCAGCGATTCTCATGGTCGTCTCCGTACCCATGCCGTGGATCGCGGTTGTCATCGCCAATGGCGTTGGAGAACCCGCTGACAAGCGTAAGCCGCGCGTCTACAAGCCTGGAGTTGTACGCGAGCAAAACCGCAAATGGGAGGAGCAGCAACGCCAGCGCGCCCTCAAGGAAGCAGAGATGCGCGCGCTCGGTTCTGCCGCCAGTACCGAAGACACCGACGCACCGCCGCAGTCCGGTAACGAGACCATCTCAACCCCCTTCGATGATGCAAATGTCATCGATATGCCGGAAGACGACGATCCGTCGTCAAGCTCCCCTAACTAGCCCCTCCGCCCCGCTTTACGACGAGAGTAGTGCCTACGATGACCTTTTCCCCCTCCACCTTCACCCCACCGACTGATCAGCAGCTTCGTGATTTTGTCGACTGTGCGGAGGAATTTGCCACCGCGCTCAGGCGCCTTGAGTTTTCCAGTGAGTCACTGCGTCGAGTCCTAGGCGCCGAGGGACTGGCCGCGCTGGACCGCGGTGAGCCCGGCGTTGTCGATGTTCTACTTACCGAAACTGAGGGCGTTTCTGCGGACACTGTGACCGCGTTGCGTCTTCTCATCCTGGGCGACTTCGCCGACGCAGACCAGCTATTTGGACCTGCTCTGACGGCCAAGTTACTGGACAGCGGCATATTTGCCGGCACCGCCACCAACGCACAGGTGTGTATCGATGTGCGCCCGGTTGAGATTGCGGGAGTCGACCGTATTGTCTTTTCCGACCGCGACGCCTCGATGAGCAATCACGTTCCTGGACCCAATCATGTCTTGGGCGTAGGGCGGGCTTCCCGCTCCCTCCTCGATATTTCGCCGACCTCGGCGGTGGAATCCGTACTCGACCTCGGTGCCGGTTGTGGCGTCCAGAGCCTTGCCCAGCCTGATGCAAAGTCGATTGTCGCGACGGACATTCACCCCCGGGCGCTGTTTTTTGCCCGCGCTACTTTCGCAGCAAATGGCTTCGACCAGGCGCAGGCCGTCGAAGGCTCGTGGTTTGAACCGGTTGCAGCCAAGAAGTTTGACCGCATTGTGGCGAACCCGCCGTTCGTCGTAGGGCTGCCAAGTGTGGAACATGTTTACCGTGACTCAGGATTGAACCTGGACGGTGCCACCGAACTTATGATCCGCGGTCTGGCCGACCATCTCACCGACGGCGGCACGGCGCATCTGCTCGGCGCTTGGGCCCATATCGAGGGCGAAAGTTGGCAACAGCGCATCGCCTCTTGGCTCCCTGCTGAAGGCCTCGAAGTGTGGGTAACACAACGAGATGTCGCCACGCCGGCGGAATACATTGGCACCTGGCTTCGAGACGAGTCCATCGACCCCCGCAGCCCAGAGGGCTGCGAGCGCTCCCGTGCCTGGCTGGAGCACTTCCGCAACAGCGGCGTGACAGGCATCGGGTTCGGCTACATCACAGTCCAACGCATTGCCGGCCCGACTTCCGCCGTGTGCGAAGAAATGCCGCAGCCTTTGGCCGCTCCCTTCGGCGCCGAAGCCCAGGAGTATCTCGGCCGCGCCGAATGGCTTCGCGCACAAACTGCTAACACCATCCTCGAAGCTGCCTTTACTGTGCGACCCGGCGTCGCCTTAGAACGCGTTTCGCTTGCCGACGTCGACAGCGGCCAGGGCTTCACTGAGTTCGATACGCGCATCTCACGCACCGACGGCCCCGCCTGGACACACTCAATCGATGAGTCCGTCGCAACCATCCTGGGTGCACTGCATCCCGAAGCTGCCCTGGGCTCCGTCATCGACATCATGGCAATGTTTGGAGCCTTTGATGAGTCCGAAGTCCCTGCAATCAAGGACGCCCTAGTTCCCATCGTCGTTGACTTGGTTCGCCATGGTCTGATTCTCCCCGCCGAGCTCTTGGAGGATAAACAGTAAATGAAAGCCGTTCTCACCCGAGTTAAATCCGCGTCAGTCACTGTCGACGGCTCCGTTGTTGGCCACGTTGACGGAGGCGATACCGGCGCCATTTTGGCGCTCGTAGGTGTTGGCCGCGAGGACACTGCCGATGCTTGGGAAACGATGGCCCGCAAGATTGCGGAGCTGCGCATTCTGGATGGCGAGCTCAGCGCTGTCGACGCTGGCGCCCCGGTGCTCGTTGTTAGCCAATTCACGTTGATGGGGGCGACAAAGAAGGGACGGCGGCCGTCGTGGGTAGACGCGGCTCCGGGCCCAGAGGCCGGACCCGTCATAGAAAAAATTGTCGAGAACTTGCGCAATCGTGGCTTGACGGTCGAAACGGGACAATTTGGAGCGATGATGGAGGTCGCATCCGTCAATGATGGACCCTTTACAGTTCTCATAGAATGCTAGTCGCGGCAGTTTTTCTTAACATTATATTTGCATGGCAAAATTACCCTATTGACATTCATCAACTTTCACGGGAACATTTCCGTAACTCCGTGCGTTGTAGTTATCGAGTCCACTTAAAAATCCAGGAGGCAGATTCATGAAGAGTGCCGATATTCAAAATGACGAACTGGAAGGTCAGCCACGGGACAAGGGGCGCCGCACTGGCAATAACTCCAATCCGTCCGCCGATTTGGTTCGTGTGTATTTGAACGGCATCGGAAAGACTGCTCTTCTCAGCGCTGAAGAAGAGGTGGAACTTTCTAAGCGCATTGAAGCCGGTGTATACGCCGAGCATTTGCTGCAGACCGGCGCGAAAATGACCCGCGCAAAGAAGCGTGATGTCAAGATTTTGGCAAAGGAAGGTAAGGCTGCACGCGCCCACCTACTCGAAGCCAATCTCCGTCTTGTGGTCTCGCTGGCGAAGCGCTACACCAACCGCGGTATGCCTCTGCTGGATCTAATCCAGGAGGGCAACTTGGGCCTCATCCGCGCCATGGAAAAGTTCGACTACACCAAGGGTTTCAAGTTCTCCACTTACGCAACGTGGTGGATTCGCCAAGCTATTACCCGCGGTATGGCTGATCAGTCGCGCACCATTCGCCTCCCTGTTCATTTGGTTGAGCAGGTCAACAAGATTTCTCGTATCAAGCGTGAGCTCTACCAGCAACTCGGCCGTGAGGCTACGAATGAGGAATTGGCAGAGGAATCCGGCATTCCAGAAGCCAAGATTGAGATGCTGCTGCGTCAGTCCCGCGACCCGGTGAGCTTGGACATGCCGGTGGGCACTGATGAGGAAGCTCCTCTGGGAGACTTCATCGAGGACTCAGAGGCAACTGATGCCGAGGAGGCAGTTGTCGCTTCCCTGCGTCACCACGATGTCCGCAAGGTTCTGTCCACTCTCGAGATTCGAGAGCAGGAAGTTATTAAGCTCCGCTACGGTCTCGACGATGGCCTGCCCCGCACGCTGGATCAGATTGGCCGCCACTTTGGCCTGTCTCGAGAGCGCGTCCGCCAGATTGAGCGGGAAGTTATGTCCAAGCTCCGCGAGGGTGACCGTGCTGACAAGCTGCGTGAGTACGCAAACTAACGCCACATGGCGGTGACATCGATAGGGTTCCTAATTTCAGCCCTGAGATAGAGCTGGACTTCAATGCCGACCCCGTGCCGGAGTTTCATCCACACTGGCGGTCGGCGTTTTCGTCTGCACGTCGAACTTTCGACATCGCGTACGCTCCCTTCCGTCTCAGCAGCGCCCACCGAACCAAGCTTTTCGCTGCCTAATCAGCACCAAAGCCACTAGATTTGCGAGCCCTAACATCTTTCTTGCGCAAGTGTGGTTATCCTAATACTTGAGTGAAAACTTTTAAGACTGTGTTATCGGAGGAAAACCGTGAGGGATTTGGTTGACACCACGGAAATGTACTTACGTACGATTTTCGAACTCGAAGAAGAGGGCATCATTCCTTTGCGTGCTCGCATTGCCGAACGCCTTGAGCAGTCGGGGCCGACCGTTAGCCAAACCGTTGCGCGCATGGAGCGCGATGGCCTTCTCGTAGTTGCCCCAGATCGCAGCTTGCAGCTTTCCGACGAGGGCCGCAGGCTGGCCACGGCTGTCATGCGTAAGCACCGCCTAGCTGAGCGCCTACTTACGGATGTCATTGGCCTCGAATGGGACAAGGTTCACGACGAAGCCTGCCGCTGGGAGCACGTAATGAGTGACGAGGTCGAGCGCAAACTTCTCGACGTGCTTGACTCTTACACACGCTCCCCATTCGGCAATCCGATTCCCGGTTTGGGAGACCTCGGTGGGACTCAGTCACCAGAGTCGTTAGAGAACGTTCGCCGACTGTCCGATCTAAACCCCGGCGAGTACACCGTTGAGATCGTCCAGATTAACGAAATCCTGCAGGTCGAGCAGAGCTACATGAAGCGTCTCCACAAGGCTGGAATTATGCCGGGTACTGAGGCACTTGCCGAGGTTGCCGCCGGCCGCGTGACTCTCGCCCGTGGTGATCATTCTCTTGACATTCCGGATACTCTGTCTCACGCAATCATGGTGATTATCAAATGAAACTCCTCGTCACTGGTGGTGCCGGCTACGTCGGTAGCGTGTGCTCGGCAGTATTGATTTCTCTTGGCCACGACGTCACCATTCTGGACAACTTCTCTGTTGGCAACCGTGATGCGGTGCCAGAGGGCGCGACCCTAGTCGAAGGCGATGTGGCGGACAAGGCCTACGAGGTTCTGTCCTCCGACAGCTTCGACGGCGTCGTTCATTTCGCTGCGAAATCGCTTGTTGGCGAGTCTGTTGAGGTTCCTTCCGACTACTGGCACAACAATGTGGGCCAAACCCTGAAGCTACTCGACGCAATGCGTGATACCGGTACGAATAACCTGGTGTTCTCTTCGACAGCTGCAACCTACGGTGAGCCAGAGAAGACACCAATTACCGAAGACATGCCAACCGCACCGACCAACCCTTACGGTGCCACCAAGCTGGCCATGGACTACGCCATCTCGTCTTACGCCAAGGCATACAACATCGGCGCTACCAGCTTGCGTTACTTCAATGTGGCGGGTGCCTGGGGCGGTTTTGGCGAAAACCGTGAGGTGGAAACTCACCTCATCCCCCTGGTACTGCAGGTTGCGCTCGGTCACCGCGACAAGATTATGGTCTTTGGCAATGACTGGCCGACTCCGGACGGCACCGCGGTTCGTGACTACATCCACATCAAAGACCTCGCCGATGCGCACGTCTTGGCACTGGAGTCCAACACGCCGGGAACCCACCGTATCTTCAACCTCGGTTCTGGCGACGGCTTTTCGGTTCGCCAGGTTATTGAGACCTGCCGTAAGGTCACCGGTCACCCGATTCCTGCTGAGGATGCACCGCGTAGAGCCGGTGATCCGGCAACCCTTATTGCCTCTTCTCAGCGCGCCATGGACGAGCTCGGATGGAAGCCCAATCATACGGAGCTGGAAACCATCGTCGCCGATGCATGGGAGTACACCAAGAACCTCGGCGACCGAGCCCACTCGGCGCACCGCTAGGTACTGCAGCACAGCTTGCAGGGTCGCTAATCAATACGCGGCATTTTCACCTTGTATACCCTGCGCAGCACCTCTTGTGCCGCACCAAGAATTGTGCCAACGCACCTCGGCACAATTTGATTGGCGACCGCAATTTCCAGCAACTGAGTCAGTGAATGATTCGGTTGCTCCCCCGCTGCCTCATCGAGAGCTGTTTGCGCATAGTTCTCCAGCCCAGCCGCGAACTTTGCGATGGCAAAACACGCTAAAGCGTTAGCACGCAGGCTGCCGCGGTGGACGATTGCGGCCTCGCGCCAGATTTCTCCCATTGATTGCGCCAACTGCGTAGTAATGAAAATCATGGACATATCGCGCAAGGTGACGTTGGTCAGTGCTGCAGCAATGGCATATCCCGCGGTTTCATCGCGAACCGCCTCATGTGCATCCATCACACCATCGGCCACGTTTTCCACGGCGGCTTTTAGCATGTCGAAATGCTCGATGAGCGCGGGATTGTCCGAACCAATTTTGAGCTTCCTAGGCTGCTCAACGGCTGTCGCTCGTTCCCGGAGGCGTTCAATCAGAGCCCTGTCTTTACTGTCGCGGAATTGGCCACCTCGAAAATAGCTGCGGTACTCCTCATAGTTTTTGAAAATCTGCTCTCCCTGCCGAGAGATTAGATTTGCATTGTCGGTCATCAGACTGTCACCGACAATGCCGACGATCTCTCCCTGCTCGTCCGTGACAACTTCCCCCGCAGCAATAGTGGCAACGCCCGCCAAACGCACCTCATGCAGGCCGCCTTCTCGCAGCCAGCCTGTAATAGGTGTGGAGTCCTTTTCAATCCCCCAGGATTCGTCGATGATAAACACATCTGCGTGAGTGCATCCTTCATCGAGCAGGAAGTCCGCGGCTGCCCGCACCAAGTCAGGATTGTTCTCCATCGAGGCCACATCCTTAATCAGCATCGGGCCAGCATGCGCTGTCGGATCAAACTCGACCTTGCCATCGATGAGATCTTCGACCTGCTGACGATACAACGCCGCAATCACTACCTGCCCCCGCGGATAGAATCCAACGATTCCCGGCAGGTTCGTCAGAAAAACACTCGGCTCAATTTCAGGCTTTTGTCCTGCACCGAAGTTCTGTTTGTTTCCCATTAATTCCTTACCCCTTTTCCCCCATTGGAATAGCTCGACAGCGGACAATCCTCTCGCCATCTGGTGGCTCTCATTGTTATCGAATCCGCAACAGCCTTGCTTGTGCGCGACCGGAAAAATCGGCCCATCTGTGGACTACTTTCTACTTGTGGATAACTGGAATAGTTTCTGCGGTATCGTGGTTGTTTACTTCAAATGACGAAAAATGTGATGCAGGAGGTAGTCGTACGTGAGTGATCCGACCGACAAGCCTCAGGGCAATATGTACGAGGTAGTTTTTCCGGTTCCTGACGTAACGGGAAGCGAGGGCCATCTGACCCTGGTCATTGCACTTAGCGGTTATGCGGATGCCGGTAATGCCGTCTCGGAATCAGCTAGTTTCCTCTTGGATGCTCTCGAGCACCGTCCATTGGTGAACTTTTCTATCGACGAGCTGATTGATTATCGTTCTCGCCGTCCCTCTGTGACGATGAACCACGACCAGATTGTGGATGTATCCGATTTGAACCTGTCACTCAATGTGGTTCGCGACAACGTCGGTAAGCCGTTCTTGCTGCTTTCTGGCCCTGAGCCAGACATGCGGTGGGAGGCTTTCTCGACTGCCGTTGCAGAGTTGGCGGAGCGCTACGATGTCGGTCGGACTGTGTCGCTGTACTCGGCTCCGATGACGGTTCCGCACACCCGACCACTGGGCATCATCGCCCATGGCACAGATAAGCGGAAACTCGGTGATATGCATACCTGGGGAAACCGCGTCACAGTTCCGGGTGCTGCGAGCCTGAACATTGAGTACGAGCTCGCAAGCCGCGGTTGTGATGCCTTTGGTTTCACCGCACAGGTGCCACACTATGTCGCGGCCTCTGAGTATCCGCTGGCGTCACTGCGGCTGTTGCAGGAGGTAGCAAAACTAGCCAAGCTCGAGCTCCCGCTTGAGGCGTTGGAGAAGGAATCCGCGCGGGTGGCGGAGCTGCTCAATACGCAGACGAATGATTCCGGCGAGGTCTCTCAGCTGGTCAATCTTCTCGAGGAACAGTACGACCAGGAAGTTCAACGTCGTCAAGAGCTGGAGACTTCTCCCCTGCTTGGACCTAACGGCGAGATGCCTTCGGCCGACGAGATTGGCGCTGAGTTCGAAAGGTTCCTCGCTTCTCAACCGCTGCGCCCAGTAGAGGATTCTTCCTCGCTTGACGACGAGGCGGAGACCCCGGCCAGCTCGGATTCCTCGGCAACTACATCAGAGGACACTGACGCACACTCGGAAGAATCCGAGTCGGCCTCGGCGGATGATAGGTCTGCGGAGTTTTCTGCAGACGGCACTGCCGAACAGCCTGAGTCAGAACAGCCTCGGGAAGAGCAGGCGGAAAGCGAAGAATCCGGTGAACCGGAACAACCTCGCCGTCGGCGCGGCTGGAAGCCCTGGTTCCGCTTCTAATCCGGGGTTACCGCTAGGGTGGGAAGCGTGTCACTATCTGAAATGCTTCCCGACCTAGCTGAGGTTCCAGAGTCCCTTTTCGACGATGCGATTATGGACTCGTTCATTGCCTGGACCAGGGATCAGGGCATCACGCTCTACCCGGCCCAGGAGGAGGCCGCTATTGGTCTCGCTGGTGGCGACCACGTCATCCTTGCCACTCCGACAGGTTCGGGCAAGTCCATGGTGGCTATTGCTGCCCACTTCTGCGCCCTCGCTCGTGGCCAGCGCAGCTTTTACACAGCGCCTATTAAGGCCTTGGTCAGCGAGAAGTTCTTTGCCCTCTGCGAGGTCTTTGGCGCTGAGAACGTCGGTATGATGACCGGCGATGCCACCGTCAACGGTGGTGCACCCATCATCTGCGCAACTGCGGAAATTGTCGCCAATATCGCCCTGCGCGACGGGGCCGACGCCGATATTGACCAGGTGGTAATGGATGAATTCCACTTCTATGCGGATCCCGATCGCGGGTGGGCATGGCAAGTGCCCTTGCTCGAGCTTTCCCGTTGCCAATTCCTGTTGATGTCCGCCACTCTCGGCGATACTCAAAAGTTTGAGACGGATTTGAAGGAACGCACGGGACTCGACGTCAACCTCGTTACAGGTACGACGCGCCCGGTACCGCTGGATTTCCACTATGTCTACACACCAGTTCATGACACGCTGGCGGAGTTGCTGGAATCCGGCAAAGCCCCAATCTACATCGTCTTTTTCTCCCAGCGCCAAGCAGCTGAACAGGCCCAAGCACTGACCGGTCTGAAGTTGCTGACGAAGGAGGAAAAGGAGCGGATTCGCGAGGAGATTGGCGATTTCCGGTTTACCACGGCCTTTGGTCGAGTTCTTTCCAAGTTGGTGCGCCAGGGAATTGGCGTCCACCATGCGGGAATGCTGCCGAAGTACCGTCGTTTGGTTGAGCGTCTCTCTCAGACTGGTCTGCTGAAGGTCATCTGCGGCACGGATACCCTCGGCGTCGGCATCAACGTGCCTATTCGCACGGTGCTGATTACCGGTTTGGCCAAATTCGATGGCCGTCGTAGCCGAATTCTCAAGTCACGCGAGTTCCACCAGATTGCTGGACGCGCCGGCCGTGCTGGCTACGACACCGAGGGCACCGTAGTTGTCGAAGCACCTGAACACGAAATCGAAAACGCCAAGCTGCGTCGCCGTGCCGGCCAGGATGAGGCCAAACTGAAGAAGTTGCGGCTGAAGTCCGTTCCCAAGGGCGAAGTGACATGGTCGGAGAAGACCTTCGACAAAATCGTTTCTCAGCCACCAGAGCCGCTGACCAGTCGCTTTGCAGTTACCAACGGTATGTTGCTCAACGTCATTGCACGTGGTGGCGATACCTACGAACACATGCGTCATCTGCTGCGCACCAATCACGACACCCGCCACCAGCAAAATGAGGCTATTCTGACCGCAATTGAGCTCTACCGCGGTTTGGTCAACGCGGGAATCGTCGTCATGCATGGCGAGGGCGATGACTGCCGCCCCGAGCTGACAATGGAGCTGCAGCGTGACTTCGCGCTCAATCAGCCGCTGTCGCCTTTCGCCATCGCCGCGCTCGAACTGTTGGATAAGGACAGCCCGAACTACGCACTCGATGTCATCAGTGTGTTTGAGTCAATTCTGGAAGACCCTCGCCCACTGCTCATCGCGCAGCAGAAAAAGGCACGCGGTGAAGAAATCGCCGCGCTCAAGGCCGAGGGTGTTGATTACACCGAACGTATGAACATCGTCGAAGACATCACATGGCCGATGCCGCTTGCCGACGAGCTGGAGGGCGCATTCGACACCTATGCTCAAGGTCACCCGTGGGTGCGTGAGTTTTCGCTGTCGCCCAAGTCTGTGGTGCGCGAGATGGTGGAAAAGGCCATGACTTTCTCGGACGTGGTATCTGAGTATGGAATTGCCCGCTCTGAAGGTATTTTCCTGCGCTACCTCACCGATGCCTGGCGCACTTTGCGACACACTCTCCCTCCGGAAGCCGCTAACGAGGAACTCCGGGACATTGTGGAATGGCTCGGCGAGCTCGTTGTGCAGGTGGATAACTCCCTGGTGGATGAATGGGCGCAGATGGCCGATCCGGACAAGCCATTGGACGAGGAAACTCTCAAGGAAGCGGCTTTTGGCACCGACGAGTCGCGGCCCCTTACAGGCAACGAACGTGCATTTACCCGTATGGTGCGCAATCTCATGTTTCGCCACGTGCAGCTCTTTGCCTTTGAAAAGGAGGAGGAGCTGGCCGACCTGGACAACTACCTCGACGATGCGCCAGATTGGCCTGCCGCGATGGATGACTACTTCGATGAATACGATGACCTAGGGATCGATGCAAAGGCTCGCGGCGGCGATATGATTTCGATTGACCGCAAGGCTGGTGAGGGCCTATGGCATGTGATCCAGATACTCGATGACCCTGAGGGCGACCACGGCTGGCGCTTTGAAGCGGACGTTGACTTGGCTGCATCTGATGAATACGGCGAGGTCAGGTTGGCATCGCTGCGAATTATTCAGGGATAAACGCGAAAAACCGGGCTGGAACTGCCAGCCCGGTTTTTGCTTATTTCGTACGCTATTGCAGCATGCGCCAAGAGAGCTTTAGGCAACAGCGTCTATGTATGCTTGCCGTACCAGTTCGGCAATTCGATTGAACTCGCCGCCGCGTACCGATGATGCGCGGTGAACCAGCCCAATGGTGCGTCCCGGCCGTGCCGGACCTTCGAATCGCGCAACAGCCAGGCCGGGTCGGTCGGCCTCAATCTTGACAGCCGATTCCGGTACAAGCGACTGCCCCAACCCACCGGCAACACACTGCACGACGGTCGATAGAGAAGCCGCCCGTGTTTCCAAGCTGGAGGTCTCGCCGTGAACAGCATCGACCTTGCGACAAATATCCAACACCTGGTCACGCAGGCAATGACCGTCGTCAAGCAGGAGCAAGTCCAAGTCCCTGATCGCCTCAAGCTTTACGTCTTCTTTACCGGCCAGCGGATGATCCTCTGGCACGACGATGTAGAACTCCTCGTCGTAGAGGTAAATCTCTTCAAAGGAAGGCACATCAGACGGCAGTGCCATGATCGCTGCATCAATGGTGCCGGAGCGAAGTGATTCGATGAGACGCTCGGTCGGCTCTTCGACGATCCTAGGCTTTAGATCTGGCAGCTCGTCACGAACCAACTGGAGGAAGTTGGGCAGCACGTATGGAGCAACCGTAGGGATAACACCAATGGATAGTGGTCCGGACAAATCATCTGTACGGCCAGAGGCGCGAGCAACGATCTCGTCAACAATTTCAGATGCTTGGCGGGCATATGGAATCAGACCGCGACCGAGTGGCGTCACCAGCACTCGGCGAGTCGAACGCTCTACAAGCTGCACCCCCAGTCCCTGCTCAAGGGTAGAAAGCGCTTGTGACAGGCTGGGCTGTGAAATGCCGAGGCGGGCAGCGGCTTGACCGAAGTGACCGGTATCGGCAATCGCGACAAAGGCACGTAACTGAGGCAAAGTGGGCCGATAATCTCTATTACGCATACCTATAAGCCTACACGAGCTTATTAACTTTTTCCTCTTGACGGTTCGGGGATCCATAGGCATAATGGTGTGTGACCCCAAAAGGAATACATTCAGGAGGATTCCATGGCAATTTTGACTGTTGGCGACAAGTTCCCCGAGTTTTCTCTGACCGCTCTGAAGGGCGGCAACCTGCGTGATGCAAACGCTTCTTCTCCGGATGACTACTTCGAGCAGGTAACCAATGAGTCCTACGAGGGTAAGTGGAAAGTCGTCTTCTTCTACCCGAAGGACTTCACCTTTGTCTGCCCGACTGAGATTGCTGCATTCGGCAAGCTGAACGAGGAATTCGAAGACCGCGACACCGTTATTCTCGGTGGCTCTGGCGACAACGAGTTCTCCCACTTCAACTGGCGTGCAACCCACGAGGAACTGCTGGACATCCCGTTCCCGATGTTCTCCGACATCCGCCACGACCTGATGCGTGCACTCGGCGTCGAGAACGCTGACGGTGTTGCAGACCGCGCAACCTTCATCATTGACCCGGACGGCATCATTCAGTTCGTCTCCGTTACCCCGGACGCTGTCGGTCGTAACGTTGACGAGGTTCTGCGTGTTCTCGACGCTCTTCAGTCTGAAGAGGTCTGCGCATGTAACTGGCAGAAGAATGACCCGACCAAGAACATCGACAAGATGGATGTTCTGAAGCAGGAGCTGAAGTAACTCATATGAGCATCGATAACCTTCGTTCCGGCCTACCGGAGTACGCCAAGGACATGAAGCTGAACCTTGGCACTCTCACCCGTTCTACGGAACTCTCCGAGCAGCAGCTGTGGGGTACCCTGCTTGCATCTGCTGCTGCCACCCGCAACGAGACCGTTTTCTCCGAGATTGCTGAGGAAGCCAAGGAGCACCTGTCTGACGAGGCTTTCGAGTCTGCGCTTGGTGCGGCCACCGTTATGGGCATGAACAACGTCGCTTACCGCACTCGCCACATGCTCGGTGATGACTACGCACAGGTCAAGTTCGGTCTGCGCATGAACATCATCTCCAATCCGGGTGCCGAGAAGGAAGACTTCGAGCTGTGGTCTCTGGCAGTTTCTGCCATCAACGGCTGTGAAGCATGCGTGACCTCCCACGCAAAGGTCGTCCGCGATGCTGGTCTGACCAAGGAGCAGGTCTGGGAAGCTGTGAAGATTGCAGGCACCGTCTCTGGTATTGCACAGGCTGTCTTCGCTGAGGCTACCCGCTAAATATTAGGAGGATACGTTCGGCTTTGATAGTCGAACGCTCCCCCGCAGGATTTCCTGCTGATCAAATAACGCCCAAGGAACCAATTTGTACCGGTTCCTTGGGCGCTTTTTCTTATTCGTTTCGGCTACTGCTGCGGAGGGTAATAGCCCGGATTTTCCTGCGCGTCATTAATAACTCGCCGGCCACCGATGAGCTGGCGGTAGATGTGCACCTGAACCAGCATAGCCAGCGGCATTGTGTACAGGATGCCAATATAGAAGAGCATCGCACCTGCGGAAGAAACAATCGACGTCAGAATGAATGCAACAAGCATCGTCCAATATTGGGGCTTTACCAGGCGCCAAGCGACAACCGGCGCCTCAAGCGCAGTTGCTCGACCATCGAAAACAAGTAGTGGCATAGTCGCTGTAATTGGCATGATGAAAATCGACGTCAACAACAAAACCAAGTAGCCCAGTGGAATCATCGCCGCGGCAGCTTCACTGCCATTGGCGGACAGGGATGCTCCAGCGATGAAGAGCACCATCCCCGGCAGCATGGCGAGCAGTCCCACCAGGAACGTGACAATGTAGACACCGATAAGAGACCCCCACCTGTTTACACGGAAGAAAGTACCGTAGTTCGGCACTCGCCCATCGACAGCGTCGAATGCACCGCGCAACATAAATGCCTGCATCGCGAACATGCCCACGGCAAATAGGAGTGCCATCGCGCCGACAGTCGCGAACATTGACCCTAGATCCTCAAACGGAACATCGCCTGGATAGTTCGGCTCAAATTCCGGATCGAAGTCACCAGAGGCAAAGAGAATTGCCGCTGCGCCAACAATCAGGGCGACTAGGACGGCGAAGAACGTCAGCATGACGCCAAGCCAAGAAGCAAAATTGCTATTTAGACTACGAAACGCCGCGGAAAAGGCACTTCCAATGTCGACCTTCGTCGGCCCTTGTGCCACAGGCTTCACCGGTGGCTCATTGCCACCTGGCATGTTGACTCCGGGAGCAAGTGCACCGGCTGCAGGATTCCCCCCTGCCGGTTGCTGCCAGTAGCTTGATCCCGCACCATAGGGCTGGCCACCATAGTTCTCGCTTGGCTCACCAGTTCCGTAGGACGGAATATCGCCATAGGCCTGTTCCCTACCGTAAGCCTGATTCCACTGTGGCGAATCCTCTGGTCCACGCGAGCCATGTTGTGCGTCCGAATCGAACCCGTAAGGGTTGTAGTCCTGCGAACCATTGTTGGGAAAACCGTGGCTCTGGGAGTCATAGTTACTGGACTCATTGTCCCGGCTGCCGTCACCGTAAGGATCGTTGTTGCTGTATGGATTGTTTGGGGTATTCATGAAGCAGACTGCTCCTGCCAAATTGACGGATACATACAAATAATGCGCACAACGGACTATACGTGAGACAAGCCCTTGATGAGATTTTAATGGGCCAAAGTATAAGTCACATTGTGCGCATTAATGTATTTAATTGGACGTTCTTACACGAGCTCCACCGAAGCGACTCCCTCGAATTCGTTCAATGAATCACCGACACCCAACGCGCTACCACGCACGATGATGTCATACTTGCCCGGCGCGACTCCTCCGGTCTCCCAAGTGACCTTGGCGGTGGTATAAATACCGTCCTTGGCAAATTCAATGACAGTTGCCTGGTCCCAGTCGTCGGAAACAATCTCACCGCGGTCATTCTTGATAAGTAGGTAGCCGTCTTCCAGTCGCAAGTCGTTATTCGGATTTGCCGCGACGAATTGGGCAACGGCTTTCTGCCCTACCGTGACGCTTGCCGTGGATTCAAGCACGTCACCAAAATTCTTGCCCATTGGAGCGGAATCGATAACCTTTCCTCCTGCTGGCGACGGCGGGATGATGCCAGTGAGATCGCCTGCCGCACGGCCTGGCTCGACCGCAATGCCGTCGGCAAGCGCGTGAGCGAGATTGTGATAAATGGAAATCATCGCACTGAGCGTGTACTTGCCGAAAGCCGTTGCGCCGCCCTCGTAGTCCTGCTGATCGTATTCCTCTGGGGTAGCGACGTAGTGGCCATAGCTGTTGGTGTAGCCCTGGCAGATGACAGTATCGATTGGAACACCGAGGACTTCAGCGACGTGCTGACGCATGCGGTAGCCCGACATTGTGGTGGGTTCAAGGCCATTGGTGATCAAGGTGAAGCCACCGATGCGGGTGATGGAGAACATGTGGGTCTGCTGGAGAAGACCATCGATGTAGCCGACTGGCAGCAGGCACTCTTTGTTGCCCTGAATCTCCCCGATGTTTTTCGGGAGTACGACGTTATTGAGCTGGTGCACCCACGGCGTACCGCCGCGCTCGCCTTCGTTGAACCCGAGGGCTGGTTCTCCACCGCCATCCTCCTGGCTACTGGCTGCGAAGGCCGCACCGAGGATTGCAGGTCCAGTGCGATGCGGCTGGCCGTCGGGCGTGAATTGGCCGTCGATGTCGACATCGCCCAGGTTGACCCACTTGTGGACAGTGGAGATACCGCCTCCTGGCAGTGCAATGGTCTGTCCCTGGGTAGCGTCAATCTGACGCTGACCGAGAATGCGGGCAGACTCTGCTTCGTCTCCGTTGCCTGGGCCCGAATTTGGCACGAGCCCCATGTTCGGGCTGATGTCACCCGGGCACGACATGGTAAATGCGGCGACAAAGGGGGCATCGGCCGGCTCACGGTGGGTAACCCCGCGGTCGACCTCAACCTTCCATGCTGCGTAGCCCTTGTTGTCGCCGTCGATGATGGTGTGCTCGGGACCGAAGGTGGTCGGATGAATTCCATACCAGTTAATGAAGCCGACTTCGCGACCACCACGACTCACGTGCAGTGTATGGCTTTCCGGGTTGACTCCGTCGGGGAAAAGACGCTGTTCTTCCTCGGGGTTACGCCTGAATGCCTCCAGGGAGCGGTTAACACCCGCATCCTGGGCAATCCCCTTGGTCAGGTGGATAGTCGACGGCTGGTAATCAGCGTGTGCACGTTCAATAGCCTTGACCACACCGACGACTACAGCTTCGAAAGTGACGGGACGGAATCCGAGAGTAGTCAGGTCGACCATAAGATGGCCCGATGTACCACCCGGCGCGACATGCGTATGAGATGCGCAGATAAGCACGTTGCCCTCGTGGTAGAGGTCTCCGAAGAGAGCTCGCAGTCGCCGCAGAACTTCCATCTGGATGGACTGGAACATGAGCCCCATATCTGCGGTGACGTGGACGACACGGTTGTCGTTGTCATCACCGAAGATGAATGCACGCGCCATCTGGCGAAGACGCAGACCCGAGGTGGTCTGGTCCATGACCGCATACCCGTTCATGCCAGCGCCGAGTGGCTCGCCTGTCATGTCAGCCATTCCTCGACCGACATTCAAATTGGTGGTCGAATTCCCCGCGGCGGCAGAAGCCCCGTTTGCAGGAGCGGCGTTTGCCTTTGATGCACCATTTACGGCAGGCATCATACTCGCAGCTGACACGGCAGTTGCTCCGACGAGGAAGCCTCGCCTGCCCACTTGGTACGGGGCGCGTGCGGTTGGTTCTGCCGAATTCGACGATGATGCCATCTGGGGATCGAGCATGTCACATCCTCTTCATATTTCTTTTTGAATATCAATACATGGGAGATTAATCAGACAATCCCCTACGCGTGGCCTAATAAGCCAAAGTTCCCAAAATTCCCCCCGCGACAGCAGTAACCGATACAACATTCGCAAGGCAGTATCACTACCATGGACACAGTAGAATTTCGCAAGCTTTAGCGCGCTCCCCGCAGACACAACTTCAGAAAGGGCACCATGGCTCAGGCTGTCGGTTTTAACCGCGAAAAGTACATCGAAATGCAATCCGCTCATATTAAGAAGCGGCGCGCAGACATCGCAGGTGAAGGCGGCAAGCTCTATCTCGAAATGGGCGGCAAGCTATTTGATGACATGCATGCCTCGCGCGTGCTCCCCGGCTTCACGCCTGACAATAAAATCGCTATGCTCGATCGCCTCAAAGACGATCTGGAAATCATGGTGTGCATCAATGCCAAGGATTTGGAACGCCACAAGGTCCGCGCTGACCTCGACATCACTTACGAAGACGATGTGCTGCGCCTCGTCGATGTCTTTCGTGAACGCGGGTTTCTAGTCGGCAGCGTCGTCGTCACGCAGCTTTCCGACGACAACACCCTGGCAAAGAACTTCATTGAGCGCCTACAGCGACTCGGATTGAGCGTCATCCGCCATCGCAATATCGAGGGCTACCCGACAAACACGGAGAAAATTGTCAGTGAAGCCGGCTTCGGGCTGAATGAATGGGCGCAAACGTCGCGGGACTTGGTCGTTGTTACAGCGCCGGGCCCGGGCTCTGGAAAGCTAGCGACCTGTCTATCGCAGATTTATCACGATCACAAACACGGAATTCGTTCCGGTTACGCAAAGTTTGAGACCTTCCCTATCTGGAACCTGGCACTCGAACACCCGGTAAATCTGGCCTACGAGGCGGCAACGGCTGATCTCGATGACATCAATCTCATCGACCCTTTTCATTTGGCCGCCTATGACACCAAGGTCACCAGCTATAACCGTGATGTCGAGGTCTTCCCACTGCTGCGCACTCTGTTGGAGAAGCTCGCGGGCGAGTCACCGTACAAGTCACCGACCGACATGGGCGTCAATATGGCCGGTTACTGTATCGACGATGACGAAGTGTGCCGAGAGGCATCCAACCAGGAAATCGTTCGCCGTTACTACAAGGCTCTTGTCGACGAACACAAGAACAGCGCAGACGACGAAGTCTCGCAGCGCATTGCCATGATTATGAGCAAGGCCAACGTGTCGACAGCCGCCCGCCGAGTCGTCGCACCAGCGCTTGAAGTTGAGAAATCTACCGGGGCGCCGGGCAGCGCAATCGAATTGCACGATGGCACAATCATCACGGGCAAGACTTCTGAACTACTCGGATGCTCAGCAGCAATGCTCCTCAACGCTCTCAAGAAGCTCGCCAATATCGACCCGGACTTGCACTTGCTCTCCCCTGCTGCCATTGAGCCAATTCAAACGCTTAAGACGCATCACCTGGGCAGCCGCAACCCCCGCTTGCATACCGACGAGGTTCTTATCGCCCTTTCCGTGTCGGCGGCCACCAGCGACGATGCCCGCGCAGCCCTCGCCGAGCTGAAGAACCTTCGAAACTGTGATGTCCACACCACTACCATTCTGGGCAGCGTGGACGAAACAATTTTCCGCAACCTCGGTGTGCTAGTGACTTCGGAGCCTAAGTACCAGAAGAAGGCTCTCTATCAGAAGCACTAAGCCATACCAGCAGCTCACGCCGAAAATAGGATAACTGAGAGAGCAGACTAGAATAGTCCCCGTGAGCATCAGCAAGATTCTTCTGTACTACCAGTTCGCCCCACTGTCCGATCCGCGTGCCATCATGCTGTGGCAGCGCGATCTTTGCGAGTCGTTAGGGCTCAAGGGCCGCATTCTGGTGTCCGAGCACGGCATCAATGGCACCGTCGGCGGTGATCTCGATGCCTGCAAGAAGTACATCAAGAAAACCAAGCAGTACCCCGCTTTTCACTCCATGCAGTTCAAGTGGAGCGAAGGCGGCGCTGATGACTTTCCAAAACTCTCCGTCAGGGTTCGCGACGAAATCGTCGCTTTCG
The DNA here is from genome assembly GCF_001812845.1 of Corynebacterium sp. HMSC065H09. Classification (NCBI taxonomy): domain Bacteria; kingdom Bacillati; phylum Actinomycetota; class Actinomycetes; order Mycobacteriales; family Corynebacteriaceae; genus Corynebacterium; species Corynebacterium sp. HMSC065H09. The sequence goes on along the minus strand of NZ_KV810585.1, from coordinate 322,925 downwards.
GTGCTCCGGGTGAGCTGAAAGTCGATGTCGATGGTGTCATTGGCGGCGGCACACATTTGAAGCCGGAAGAGGTCAATAAACTGGTCGAGGAACGCGGCGACGATGTCATCTTCTTCGATGGCCGCAACGCAATGGAAGCCGAGATTGGCAAGTTTAAAAACGCTGTCGTCCCGGACGTAAAGACCACGCACGACTTCATCGACGAACTGGAATCCGGTAAGTACGACTGGATGAAGGACAAGCCGGTTATCTCCTACTGCACCGGCGGCATCCGCTGCGAGATCCTCTCCGCACTTATGAAGAACCGCGGTTTCGAAGAGGTCTACCAAATCGACGGCGGTATTGTGCGCTACGGCGAAAAGTTTGGCAATAAGGGGCTGTGGGAAGGCTCCCTCTATGTCTTCGACAAGCGCATGCATATGGAGTTTGGCGATGGCATCGAAGACGAGGACTACGTACAGCTCGGGCACTGCGTCCACTGCGGCAAGCCCACAAACACCTTCCAGAACTGCATCAACGAAGATACCTGCCGTCGTCAGGTGCTTATTTGCGATGATTGCTGGGAGCACACCGAGACACAGCACTGTGGGCGCGAGGACTGCAAGGAAGTTGCCGAAGAGCTAGCGGCGGCAAAGTAGGACGCTCCCTGCTGCCATCGGACCATTTTGAGCGTCTCCAATCAGCACAGATGTGGGTTGTCTCCCCAGACGCGGCTAATCTAGTAGGCAACCATGAGTACTCCTAGCCGTTCTGATAAACCAGCTCCACGTGTCCAGTCGGGAAACCGCAATTCTGGAAACCGCACTTCCGCCAGACCGCAGCGCTCTGGCAAGCCCGTTAAAGACGCGCGTAAAAAAGAGCTCTACCAGCTCGCTGATCAATTACCTATTCGGGAGGCTCAGTCCTTCCGTCGTCGGCTGAAGCGAGCATCCGCGCCGAAGGCGCTGTCTGCCATCTCTGCAGACCTCGACTTTGCGCTGGAGCGGTTAGAAGATCGTCGTAAAGCGATTCCTCGCATCACCTACCCGGCGCAGTTGCCGGTGTCCGCGCGCCGCGACGATATTGCAGAGGCGATTGAGAACAATCAGGTCGTCATTATTGCTGGTGAGACTGGTTCTGGTAAGACTACGCAGATTCCGAAGATATGCCTCGAACTGGGACGGGGCGTACGCGGCAAGATTGGCCATACGCAGCCCCGTCGTATTGCGGCGCGTTCGGTGGCGGAGCGAATTGCTCATGAGCTGGGCGAAAAGATTGGTCAGCACGTCGGCTATGCGGTGCGTTTCGATGACCGTGTCGGCAAGGATACCTGCATCAAACTGATGACCGACGGTATTCTGCTGGCCGAAATTGGCCGCGACCGCCTGCTACGTGAGTACGACACCATCATCATCGACGAGGCGCACGAACGCAGCCTCAACATCGACTTCCTGCTGGGATATTTAAAGCATATTCTGCCGCAGCGCCCAGATCTGAAGATCATTATCACTTCGGCGACGATTGATCCGGAACGGTTCGCCCGTCATTTCGCGCCTGACGACGAGCACCCTGCGCCCATCATCGAGGTGTCAGGGCGCACCTACCCGGTAGAAATCCGCTATCGCCCTCTGGTGCGGACTGTTGTTGCGAAAAATGGGCAAGAAAAGGAAGTCGCCATTGAGCAGATCGATGGTGTTATCGCTGCGTGCGAGGAGCTCATGCGGCTTGGCGATGGCGATATCCTGGTGTTCTTTTCGGGTGAGCGCGAGATCCGAGAAGCAGCCGAGGCCATCGAGGGCAAGCACTGGAAGGGGGTAGAAGCCGTTCCACTATTCGGACGGCTATCTAATGCAGAGCAGCATCGGATCTTCACCCCGCATTCCGGGCGTCGCATTGTGCTGGCGACCAACATTGCGGAAACGTCGCTGACAGTACCGGGTATCGAGTACGTCGTCGATACTGGTACCGCACGCATTTCCCGCTACTCCACCCGCACGAAGGTCCAACGTCTACCAGTCGAGGACATCAGCCAGGCATCCGCGAATCAGCGCTCTGGACGCTGTGGTCGTGTAGCTGATGGCGTGGCGATTCGTCTCTACAGCGAGGAGGATTTTCTCTCGCGCCCCGAGTTTACGGATCCGGAGATTCTGCGCACCAATCTCGCTTCGGTTGTACTGCAAATGATTTCGCTGCGGCTTGGCGCGATTGAGGCCTTCCCCTTTGTCCAGCCACCAGAGCAGAAGGCAGTGCGCGATGGCATTAACCTCCTCACAGAGCTTCAGGCTATTACCACAACGTCGGGGTCTGGGAGAGGCCGTGAATCTGGCTCCGGCTCCAGTGCCGACGCCCCCGAACTGACGGACATCGGCCGACAGATTGCCCGTATACCTGTCGACCCGCGCCTTGCCCGCATGCTGGTCGAAGGGTACGAAAACACCACTCTTGGGGCTGTGACCGTCATTGTCGCCGCGTTGTCTTTGCAGGATGTCCGCGAACGTCCGCTGGAGTGCCAAGCTCAGGCAGATCAGCTACATGCCCGTTTTAAGGACACCACCAGCGACTTCAACTCCCTGCTGAAGCTTTGGCAATACCTGGAGGAAAAGCGCCGCGAGCTTAGCGGTAACCAATTCCGCAAGATGTGCAAGCGCGAGTACCTCCACTATTTGCGCGTTCGGGAGTGGCAGGACTTGGTGCGTCAACTCCACCAGGCAACGGCTGAGCTGGGCTGGAGTCTTTCGGCCCGCAGCTCAACCAGTGGTGTCGACAATCCCGACGAGGTGGCAAAGTCGCTGTTACCGGGTCTGTTATCGATGATTGGTACGCGCGAGGGCGAGGGCAAGGAATTTACTGGCACCCGAAACACGAAGTTCCTCATTCACCCCTCGTCCGCGTTGGCAAAGAAGCCGCCTCGCTGGGTGATGGCTGCGGAAATCGTCGAGACCTCGCGCACTTTTGCGCGCAACGTAGGCACGATTCAGCCACAGTGGGTAGAGAAGGTAGCCCCTCATCTGCTCAAGCACCAGTACTCAGAGCCTCACTGGTCGACTAAACGCGGTGCAGCGATGGCTTACCAGAAGTCGACGCTCTACGGCGTGCCTGTGGTGGTTGATCGTTTGATGCCTTATCACCGAGTCAATGCCGACGCCGCCCGCTCGATCTTCATTCGCTCTGCGCTTGTCGACGGCGAATGGAACACACATCACGAGTTCTTTAAGAACAATCAAGACAAACTTGCCGAAGCCGAGAAGATCGAGGAAAAGCAGCGTTCCCGCGGCATTGTCGTCGATGACGACGTGCTCTACGCGTTCTACGACTCCAAGCTGCCCGCCTCTATCACCACGGCCACCAATTTTGACCGCTGGTGGAAGAAAACTAAGCCCAAGCAGCCAAATCTACTGGACTTTGATCCCAATAAGCTGCTCAACCCCGAAGCCGGCGACATCGACGACAACGCCTTCCCCGAAATGTGGCAGCAGGGCTCGGTCGATTTCTCTCTGTCCTATAAATTCGAACCGGGCGCCCCTGATGACGGTGTGACTCTCCGTGTCCCCGTGCCTCTTCTTGCAGGTCTGCGTGAAGATGGCTTCGACTGGCAGGTACCAGGTCTTCGCGCTGAGCTCGCGGAAGCCTACATTCGCACTCTGCCGAAGGCACTGCGGAAGTCCGTTGTCCCCGCCCCGGATTTCGCACGCCGCGCGCTGGAGACGATGACTCCGTACTCAGGCCGCTTCGTCGATGTTTTTGCCGATGCTTTACGACGACTCGGAGGCTCGGGCATCAATGGTGCAGACTTTGCCCCTTCGAAGCTGCCAGCACACTTGCGCTTTAACTACGCAGTGGTCGACCGCCATGGAAAGATCGTCGATCAGAGCCGAGATCTTGCTGCGCTTCGAGACAAGCATGCCTCGACGGTCTCAACTGCTGTGTCGAAACGTTCGAAGTCTGCAGCACGCGAAGCTGTGAAAAAGTGGACTTCAGAGAACTTGGGCGCCGTCTCATTAACGGTCAAAAGTAATGTCGACGGTCAGTCCGTCACGATGTATCCGACGCTGGTGACCACCAAGGATGGCGTGGCCATTGAGGTCAAACCAACTAAGGCTCAGGCTGAGGCGACGTTGGCGACCACAAACTTGACAATGCTATTGCGGGATTGCCCAGTAAATGGTGCACAAATGACTAAGGGGCTTCCACTCCAGCAACGTGTTGGCGTGGACGCATGGCCACATGGGGGCGCCGATGGGCTTGTCGAGGACTGCCGTGTCGCAGTGATTCGCGACCGTATGATGGCTGCCGGCGGCCCGGTCCGCGATCCGAAGGAATTCGACAAACTACTCGAACACGTTCGTTCTGGAGTCGCCTCAGAGGTGCGCCAATTGGTCGTCGGCGTTGCCCAGGCAATGCCTCGTTATGTCTCGGTGGTAAATCAGCTAAACAAGTGGGAAGGCGATGCTATTGACGATATGCGTCGCCAGCTGGAGTTCATGTTCCCTAAGGGCGCTGTGGCAAGGCACGGTTGGCAGCACCTACGACATTTGCCACGTTATCTCCAAGCGATGGAGATTCGGCTTGAGGAAATGAACCGTGACCCGGACCGTGATGCCGAACGTGAAGATGAGGTGACTGAGGCCCGCGAATACTTGGCGGCAAAGCTTCAGCAGCTGCCTAAGGCACGTTCGAATTCCGCGGAGGTACGGGATATTCAGTGGCTCATTCAAGAGCTGCGCGTCAGCCTTTTCGCACAACGGCTGGGTACCGCCCAGAGCGTATCCCTGACTCGAATAAAGAAACGTGTGGATAAACTGCGTTAGTTCTTTTTAACCTCGTTGCCATTAGCCTGAGGTCCTTTCCCCTTGCGCATGCTGGCAATCTCTTGCGCGAAATCGTCCGCGGAGGAAAAGGACTTGTACACCGAAGCGAAGCGGAGATAGCCAACTTCGTCCAGTTCTTTGAGCGGCTCAAGGATGGCAAGGCCGATATCGTTTGAGTCCACCCGGGGCGTGCCTTTCTCGCGGAGGCTCTCCTCCACTTTTTGTGCAAGTTTCTTCAGCTGAGACTCTGATACTTCGCGCCCCTGGCACGCACGTCGAACACCCTGGATAACCTTTTCGCGGTTGAATTCCTCAGGGATTCCATCCCGTTTAACGACCATCAGCTGCGAGCGTTCAATCGTAGAAAAACGTTTACCGCAATTGAGGCATTCTCTCCGGCGACGAATCCCCATACCGTTATCTATTAACCGTGAGTCCAAGACTCGTGTCTGATCATGATGACAAAACTGGCAATACACAGTCTCCAGTCTACGTCCCACCCCAACGCCGGAAACCGGAATGATTATTGTGCAGAGTAGGAAGCGTACGTAGACGTAAAGGTGCTTTCGACTGCCCCATTTTGCCCTTGTTCAAAGACCATGCTGCCGAAAACTCCGAAGAAAGCACCAAGCCCTAGAGCCCATACCGCCATCAAACGAGTCAGGTTAGTGCCTGCGGATACATCACTACGATTGGACTGCTGCGCCCTGCTAACTGATAGAGACGGACGCCCGTAGTTGACCGAGACATGACTGGGCCGCGACCTGTCCCTTCGCATTCGCGCCGATGACACCCCGTTGCGATTGCGCTGTGCACTACGTGCACGCTGACCGGGCCGAACGATGTGCTGTGTGCAAGACGCACTACGTTCACCCCACACCAACGGGGCTTTCCGTGTCGTCCGAGCAGAGCGCTCAGAAACTTGAGAAAAGTCAATATCAGATGTGCTGCTAACACCTAGTGCGGTTGAAACCGTAGACATCATGTTTTCTCCCTTTCCAACGTTGACTCTCCCACCGTTGCCGGCCTGGAGAGAATAAGAGTTGTACGACCGTTTCCCGACGCTGTGGAGACTATGTCCAAGGGCGGATGCGGAGAATCCGTCTAGACCTTTTCATCAAACGACTGTTCGAGTAACTTGTCATGTTCGATTTATAGCACCATGTTCGAACATTGTCTACTGTTATCCGGATTTATTTTCGATTTTCGACATCGGCACCGCCTCCGAACACGCATAATGGACATCTTTTCCAAAGAATTCAAGGACGCACAGTGTTCGATGCTCGACGATTCGAACAGTTTTGAGTTATGATTCATTCGAAAGAGTTTGAGAAGGGATGTTCCATGGCTCAAAAGAAGAAAGCGAACCCTAAAACACTCACCGATCGGCAGCGTCGGATTCTTGACGTCATTTCGGATGCCGTCGTACTTCGCGGATACCCACCGAGCATTCGAGAAATTGGGGATGCTGTGGGCTTGAACTCCACCTCGTCGGTGGCATACCAACTCAAGGAGTTGGAGAAGAAGGGCTTTCTCCGCCGCGACCCACACAAACCCCGCGCGGTAAACGTAAGGGATTCGAAGTCCTCCGCTGGCACTTTCACTCCGGTAAAGCCTGGGCCAAAGGCTACTGGCACCACCCAAACTCCCGAGATGCCAGAGGACATGCCAGAGCCAATCTTCGTTCCTATCGTTGGACAGATTGCGGCTGGCAACCCTATTTTGGCGGAGCAGCATGTGGAAAGTCACATGGCACTTCCGATGGAGATTACGGGCTCTGGTCAGCTATACCTACTCAAGGTCGTGGGTGATTCCATGGTTGACGCGGGCATTCTCGACGGAGACTGGGTGGTAGTCCGTTCCCAAGACGTGGTCGAACAGGGGGACTTTGTTGCAGCCCTGTTTGAAGATGAAGCAACAGTCAAGGAATGGCACGAAGACGCTGCTGGCAAGTGGCTCATGCCCCATAATCGCGCATTTGACCCACTCCCTGCGGAGCACGCCAAGATCCTCGGCAAGATCGTCAGCGTCCTACGCAGCCTCTAATTTCCCACATTTTCGTTGCCCGAAACAGACATAAACGGGCATACTGGGAACAGATAGTAAAGCTGAGATTTCTTAACAGCTAAGGAGCGGGGAATGTACGCAGAGGAACGCCGCCGGAAGATTGCGTCTTTGACAGCAGTCGAAGGGCGCGTGACGGTCGCTGATCTTGCGGAGGCCTTCGATGTCACAGCAGAGACAATTCGTCGTGATCTAGCTCAGTTGGATGCAGAGGGCGCAGTTCACCGCGTACACGGTGGCGCTGTGGCTACTCGTTCTTTTCAGACTGTTGAGTTTTCAGTTGCCGCTCGAAAGAACGCGCAAAAGGACGCGAAGCTCTCTATTGCCCGCTGTGCTGCGGATTTTCTGCCTGACTCTGGTGGTGGAATTTTTCTCGATGCTGGAACTACCACCGAGGCTCTTGCAGAGCTGATGGTCCACTCCCCTGATAACCGCCGTTGGTCGGTTGTCACAAACTCTCTTCCCAACGCCATCACACTCGCAGGATCGAACCGCATTGAGCTTCAACTCCTTGGCGGCCAAGTTCGCGTCATTACTCAGGCGGTTGCTGGCGATACGGCACTCCGCACTCTCGCGGTTATGCGTGCCGATGTCGCTTTCATTGGTTCTAATGCCTTGACAATTGACCACGGTCTTTCTACTGCTGATCCGCAGGAAGCAGCGGTAAAGCGCGCGATGATCACGAATGCGCGCAAGGTCATCGTTATGGCGGACTCGACGAAACTTGGCCGCGACTTCCTCGTCAGCTTTGCAGCATTGGAAGATATCGACGTCGTGATTACAGATTCCTCTGCCCCGGAACAGTTCGTCAACGATCTCAGGGAGCAAGGTGTCGAGGTCGTGGTTGCTTCATGATCCTGACCTTGACTGTAAATCCGTCAATCGATCGACTTGCTCGACTCGATACGGAGCTCAAGCGAGGTGGCGTGTTCCGCCTACCAATGGCTGAGGACATGGCTGGTGGCAAGGGAATTAATGTGTCCAAGGCGTTGCACTACGCCGGAGAAAAGACGCTCGCGCTCTACCCGGCATCGGACTCTGGAAAATTCACGCGTCTGTTGGAAGTCTCTGGCATACCCCATGAAGCCATCAACACGACTAACGAAGCCCGCGTTAATCTCACGCTCGCAGAGCCAGATGGGACGACCACCAAGCTCAATTCTCCTGGCATGACATTGACGAAAGCGCACCGTAGGCGTGTCCTGGAGAAGCTTATCCACCATGCTAAACGCGCCACGTGGGTAGTTTTCGCAGGTTCGCTGCCCCCTGGTGTCCCCAGGGATTTTTACGTTCAATGCACCGAGGCGGTGTATTCGGTCAACCCGAATATTCGTGTTGCTATGGATACGAGCGACGGCCCACTGACTGAGGTCGTTCGCGCATTTCCAAAGGTGCGACCTTTCTTGATGAAGCCGAACGCCTACGAACTTGGTCAAATCATTAATCAGGACGGCGAAGAACTTGAGGCCGCTGCAGCCGAAGGGAACTATCTTCCCGTAGCGCAGGCTGCTCGTGCGCTGAACGAGCTTGGCGTATCCGAAGTCCTGGCCACTCTCGGCGAAGCAGGAGCGGTGCTTTCAGTGAAGTCAGGCGGTTGTTTCGCTGCTACCTCCCCCTCGATAGTCGCTCAGTCGACGGTCGGTGCTGGAGACTGTGCTTTGGCCGGCTACGTTATGTCCCGCGAACGCGGTGATAGCTACCAAGATGCACTAACCACCGCCGTAGCTTATGGGGCGGCTGCAACCAGTCTTCCCGGTACGACCATCCCCTATCCAGAACAGGTTCACCCCGAGGCCGGCCGGTTATGGCAGCTCGACGCTTAGCTTTTCGATGCCTAGATAAGGAGCATTAGAAAACCATGTCTTCTTCGGCAGATTTTTCCGCTATTGCATTAGACCTAGCCGATGAGTCGACAGTGTTCCTTGACCTAGATATCGGTCCGCAAAAGGAGAAGATCCTTACCTACCTGATCGCTAAAGCTGTAGAGACCGGCCGCGCCACTGACAGCAACGGCATCGTCGCAGCAGCCCTCGAACGCGAAGAGAAGTCCCCGACAGGTCTGCCGGGCGGGATAGCGATCCCCCACTGCCGCCATGAGGACTGGTCGAAGCCGACCCTGATGTTTGCCCGCTTAACCAGCGTTACGGAATTTACCACACCAGACGGGCCAGCGGACCTGCTCTTTTTCATCGGTGTCCCATCTACTAACAGCGATGTCCACGTCGACATTCTGGCCGCACTCGCAAAGGCACTTCGCGATAAGGGGTTTCGCGCAGCTCTTCGCGGTGCTGAAAGCGATGAAGAGGCCGCCCGAATCATTAGCGAGCACATCACCAAAGCGCCTCGTCGGAAAGCGAAAAAACCTCCGACGAAGACCAATATCGTCGCCATCACAGCCTGCCCCACGGGCATCGCTCACACTTATTTGGCAGCCGAAGCGCTCACGGGCGCGGCTGAGAGCATGGCTGATGTAACGCTAACTGTAGAGACGCAGGGCTCGGCAGGAACCCAGGAAGCCCCCGCAGAGGCAATTGACCGAGCCGACGTGCTAGTAATCGCAGCCGATATTGGGGTTACGGGGCTTAAGCGCTTCAGCGATAAACCACAGATCAAAGTGCCAATTCGTAAGGCAGTCAATGAACCTACTGCGGTTATTGAACAAGCGAAGGCAAAAGCAGAACAATCACGGGCTCGCGCCTACGACCGAAAGGCGCCGCAACCTAAGGATGACCACGACAAGGAGGCCGGTTCGCAAACCGCTACTACAGGCGCAGACCCTTCATCTGAGAGGGTACAAGCAACTACGAAGGTGGAGGCACATAAATCATCGTTAGGCGGTGACAAAGCCTTCGGACACTGGGTTCGTGATGCCATTATGACCGGTGTCAGCTATATGGTGCCGTTCGTGGCCGCATCGGGGTTGTTGATTGCGCTGGGATTCCTCGTCGGCGGTCATCAGGTTGGTGTAGTAGCTGACGCCGTGACTAGGGATTTGCGGCTGCCGGAGATTATCGGACTCGATGCCCCGATTGCTGTGCCGACAAAAGATCTCGGCACCGTGCTAATCGATCGTAGTGGGCTGTGGCTGTATCTCGGCTCCGCGCTTTTTGCCATTGGCAACCACGGCATGCAGGTCATTGTGGCTGTAATGAGTGCTTATATCGCCTTTGGCATGGCTGGCAGAGCCGGCATTGCACCAGGCTTTATTGGCGGTGCCATCGCGGTCACGGTTGGCGCCGGCTTCCTTGGGGGCCTGGTGACAGGCATCCTGGCGGGACTAGTTGTAGCCCTACTGTTGAGGATGAAAGTCCCGGACTGGCTGCGACCGCTGATGCCGGTTGTCGTGATTCCTATGCTCGGCGCTATGTCCGTTGGGCTCACCATGTACCTGCTGCTCGGGATGCCGCTGGCGTGGCTGATGACGGCTCTGCAGCAGTGGCTGCAATCACTGGATACGACGGCGGCGTTCCTGTTCGGTGGTCTTCTCGGCGCAATGATGTGCGTGGATATGGGCGGAATGATCAACAAGGCTGCCTATCTTTTTGCCGTCGCAAACATCGCCTCAGCAGATCCCGCATCATGGAAGGTCATGGCCGCTGTGATGGCGGCGGGCATGGTACCTCCATTGGCTACATCTCTGGCAGTTGTGCTCCGACCAAAGCTGTTCAGTTCGGCGGAGCGTCAAAACGGCAAAGCGGGCTGGGTGCTCGGTGCGGCCTTCATTTCAGAGGGAGTAATTCCCTTCGCCGCCGCAGATCCGCTACGTGTGATTCCGTCGATTGTGATTGGCGGTGCCGTCACCGGTGGCACCTCAATGGCTTTGGGTGCGGCCACACGTGTTCCGCACGGAGGTATTTTTGTGTTGTTTGCAATCGACAACCCTGTCGCATGGCTTACTGCAATCGTCTTGGGCAGCATAGTGGCAGCAATTCTCGTTGTGGCAGCTAAAAGCCTGTGGCCGCGGCAAGTCAGCACCGATAATCAAAACCTAGAAGCAGACGTTTCAGCGGAAGCGTAGTTTTTACCGCACCGGCTGGTTTATCCCAACGAGCATTTCTACGATTTTCAGCAAACATTCCCCAACCCATCCGGGCAACCTATTAAGCTCAGAAATGGCATCGAGGAAATCGAGAAGCAGAAAGGCAGGATGCCGCCCGCATGGTTACTCAACATGTCCACGTCGGCTCCAAGGTGGGTATTCATGCCCGCCCTGCAACGGTCATCGCTGAGCGTGCCTCCCGTTTTCAGGAAGAAATTCTGGTCGAGCTCCTTGACTCAGACGAGCCCGACAACGAACCGGCCGATGCTTCATCCTCGTTGATGCTCATGGCACTCGGTGCCGAATTCGGCGATGAAGTCACTGTGACCAGTAGCAACGCGGTTGCGGTAGAGAAAATCGCCGAACTCATCGCCCAAGATCTGAGCGATTAAAAGCAATCAGCTTAACGACGAAACATCGTGGCAACGGTCACGTGGTTCCGTCGTTAAGCATTCGTGCGAGATTCTGCCCTGGACGGGTGGCCTACGAGCGGTTCTCACCGATGCGGTTGTAGAGCCAGTTCAAAATTGGATAGCCGATAATAATGCCGACCGAACCCCAAGCAATGCCCTCCAGCGTCAGCGAACCAATGTCGAGGGTGAGGTTACCGATACCCGCGATCAGCGCGGTGGCGGCAGCGGTGAGATTAACCGGGTTGTTGAAGTCGACCTTTTCGTCCATCCAGATGCGCACACCGAGCAAACCGATCAGGCCGTAGAGCACCATCGTTGCCCCACCGAGCACGCCGGTAGGAATGGTCAAGATGAGTGCGCCGAACTTTGGAATGAAAGCCAGTGCAATGGCGGTGAAAGCTGCCACCCAGTAAGCTGCGGTCGAATAGACACGGGTAGCGGCCATAACACCGATATTTTCAGCGTAGGTAGTGGTACCAGAACCACCAGCTGAACCGGCGATGGTGGTGGCTAGACCGTCTGCAATAAGAGCATCGCCAGCGATGTCATCGAGGTTTCGGCCGGTCATGGCAGCAACAGCCTTGACGTGACCGACATTCTCTGCGATGAGTACTACGATGACGGGCAGACCAATCAGCATCGCATTGAAGTGGAACTCCGGCGCGTGGAATGCGGGCAGACCAATCCAGGCGGCATTGCCGACAGTTTCTGTAGCCTCGGGCGAGAGATTTCCAGTGGCAGCGGCGAAGACCCAGCCGATTAGTACGCCGATAAGGACACCCAGACGGCTGACCATACCGCGGCCAGCGACGGTTGCGAAGACAATGGATGCCATCGTGACAAATGCGACCAACGGCTGAGTGGCGAAGTTCTCCGTGGCGGCAGGCGCCAGGTTAAGTCCGATGAGAGCGACGATGGCACCGGTTACTGCAGGTGGCATCACTGCATCGAGGACACGCTTGCCGGCGAACTTTACAACGCAGCCAACGAGCATGAGCGCGATGCCGGCGCAGAGCACGACACCGAGCTGAACACCAATACCCTGCGCCTGTGTCGCGGTCAGTGGTGCGATGAAGGCAAACGACGAGCCCAGGTAAGAGGGCAAGCGGTTTCGGGTGATTAGCAGGAAGACAATCGTGCCGATACCCGAGAACAGCAGTGTGGTATTGACTGGGAAACCAGTCAACAGCGGCACCAGAAGAGTTGCACCAAACATGGCAATGACGTGCTGTGCGCCAATGCCAATTGTACGAGGCCAATCGAGGCGTTCGTTGGGAGCCACCACGGCTCCCGGTGCAATCTTTCGACCGTCACCGTGAATATCCCAACCGAAAAGACGGCCACGTTCGGCGTTTTCAGCAGGCGGATTTGCGGAGGTTCCCTGTTGGGTCTCCGCGTCAGAAGTAGAATTCATGGTTGTAATGCTAGTGGATGCCCACCGCAGATCACGCCACGGATACCGCATTAAACCCAGGACTGCCGGAGCTCTTTGTCGCTCTCCCTATTCCAACTCCGCTCTCCCTATTCCGACTAGGCGTCGTTGCTACTATCCTCATTCGCATCCGCCGTGAAGTGAGGATCCGCTGCAGGTTCGATGCGGTATGCCGACAGTTCATCCGCGAGGCTAGTGGGCAAACGCACATCCATCTGGGTGCCTTGCTCTGTCCATGTCTCCGACAGCACGGTCGCATCTTCGTGGAGCATGGAGACAATATTGCCCTTGTCATAGGGGATCAACATGTGGACGTGAGACTCCAGCTCATTGAGTGCAAGCTCGAGTCGGGTCTCCAGTTCACCGATCCCCTCACCCGTTCGCGCAGAGACAAAGACCGCATCATCGAGCTGGTGACGCAGTTGCGCCAGAGTGATGCCATCGGCCTTGTCCACCTTGTTGACTACCAACAGCTCGGGCGGAATCTCGGCCTTTTCTTCCTCCGCGATTTCGTTGATGACTTTGTTGACAGCCTTAATCTGCTCCAGCGGGAATGGGTCAGAGGAGTCTACGACGTGCATGATGACGTCGGCTTCGAGCACCTCTTCCAAGGTCGAGCGAAAAGCTTCAATGAGCTGCGTCGGCAAGTGGCGAACAAATCCGACCGTATCGGTCATAATCACCGTGCGACCGTCGCGAAGCTTGGTGCGACGAGTCGTCGGATCCAGCGTCGCAAACAGCGCGTCTTCCACCAGCACACCAGCGCCTGTCAGTGCGTTGAGCAACGAAGATTTACCCGCGTTGGTGTAGCCGACAATTGCCACGCGCGGCAGGTGTCCAGCCTTACGACGTGCGCGCTTGATCTCACGCGCAGTCTTCATGCCAGCTAATTCCTTGCGGATTCGCGCCATATCTTGGCGTAGGCGCTGACGATCGGTTTCGATCTTAGTTTCACCCGGACCACGCAGACCCACGCCGCCGTTGGAGCCCGCGCGACCACCAGCCTGACGCGATAGGTTGCCGCCCCAGCCGCGCAGACGCGTGTACAGGTACTGCATTTGTGCCAGCGAGACCTGCGCCTTGCCCTCCTTGGACTTCGCGTGCTGAGCAAAGATATCCAGAATCAGCATGGTGCGGTCAATAACCTTGGCGTCAAGGCGATCCTCCAGCGCCACCAACTGGCCGGGAGACAGCTCACCGTCGCAAATAACTGTATCTGCGCCGGTGGAGGCGACAATATCGCGAAGCTCGTTGAGCTTGCCGGATCCCACGTAAGTACCAGGGTCCGGCTTATCACGACGCTGCAGCACCATCTCTAAAACTTCCGAACCTGCAGTCTCTGCCAGTGCGGCGAGCTCCTCCATCGCCACTTCGGCTTCCTGAAGGGTCCCGGATGTCCAGACACCGAGCAACACAACGCGCTCCAGTCGGAGCTGACGGTACTCGACCATCACCTCTTCGGATTCAGTATGTGCTACTGACCTGGTCAGCCGGCGCAGTGAGGAACGCGCCTCCAAATCCAAATCACCGACGGTAGGTTCCCTTTGCGTGCCGACGTTCGTTGCGAACGCATCCCCGGAGGCACTATCGGCGTTCTCGCCAGCATCATTAGCGTCGATGAAAAAATCGTCCATCTCGTGCGAGGTGCGAGCTTGCTGCGACGTTTCGTCGCTGACCTCATCAAAGTTGTTGGAAAAATTCGTCATACTAGCTGCTATTGTCGCATGACAAGCCAAATTCTCCGCATTGTGCACGGAGAATACCGAGCCGAAGCTCAAGACTTAGGCTGCAGAAGGTGGCCTGCGTGTCAGAACCAGCGCGACCGGACCACTGTTAGAACTACCACCAGTACACGTACCGCTGTCGGACATCCCGCAGTTGGAACAACCTCCGCCTGGGCACATGCCACCGAGGGATTCCCGTCGCAATTGGCCGGTGTGTTCCATGCGGTCAAGGATGAGGTCTACCGTTGCTCGCTGGAGGCCGGTGATTTCGCAGATTTTGCGTCGGGAGCTAATGCCCTGCGCGATTGCATCCTGAACGGCTTCTGAAGGCCGACGAGTAACCGTCGTATTCTTCCTGGCTCTAAAGAGTCCCACGGCGATAGCTCCTTTCCGTATCGCGATTCTTGTTGGATCTGATTTCTAGTTCGCAAGTGTGCCCTAGTAGCTTTGCCGAAGCTACTAGGAATCAACGAGGCTTTACAGGAACAGCTTTAACCCTTGGAAAACAATCACGGCCAGTGCCCATGCAACGACCAGCTGCGCTAGCAAACCGAAGCCCGTCCACTTCAAGCCGATCTCGCGGCGTTGTGCCGCGAGCGTAGCCACGCACGGTGTGTAAGCCAGCAGGAAGATCATGTAGGCCCAGACTGCTGCCAATCCATGTCCATCGGATGCATTGTCAAAGTCACGTCGAATATTCTCCGCGAGCGGGCTGGAGGCCTGTTCGCTCGAATCGGAATCGGTGACGTCCTCCACTGCATAGGTCTGTGCCCAGGTAGAAATGACGGCTTCCTTGGCCACAAAGCCCGTCACCAACGGACCTGTCAGAGACCATGTACCGAAACCTGCCGGGTTAAACACAGGAGCAATAGTTTCGCTGACTGCACCGTATGCGGAGTCCTGCGGTGCCAGGTTTTCATCGGCAAAGGAGTGCCCGGAGACAACCGGGATAGACATCAAAAGCCATACGACGATGACGGTGCTGACGATGATTCCACTAGCGGTCTGCAGGAAGCCCTTCAGACGCATCCACATCACCGATAGTGCCAGCCGTGCGGTCGGTAGCTGGTAGGTTGGCAGGTCAATGACCAGCGGTTCCGACGGCATGGTGCGCCACAGGGTCTTACGCAGTGCAAGGCCGGTCAGAACGATCAGCAGAATCGAGATCACGTACATAGCGAAAACGACTGTGCCCGCGTGTTCCGGGAAGAACACCGCACCCAACATGACATACACGGTTAGGCGCGCCGAGCAGGAGGTAAACGGAACCAGTAATGCCGTCAAAATGCGGTGGCGCGGATTACTCAGCACACGTGTCGCCGAAATCGCTGGCACATTACACCCGAAGCCGACGATGAGCGGAATAAATGCCTTACCCGGAAGACCAATTGCTCGCATGACACGGTCAGCCACCACGGCTGCACGCGCCATATACCCTGAATCCTCGAGTACTGCGAGACACAGGAACATGAGTGCCATCAGCGGAACGAAGGTCAGCACCATGCCGACACCACCGATGATGCCGTTTACAAGCAGTCCGGTGACAATCGGATGGTCCCATCCCACCGCTTCTAATCCACGGGTAACCAAATCTGCGAAATTACCGGTAATAAGGGTTTCCAAACCGTCCTGCAACGGTGCTGCTACCGTCGTCGTGATTTGGAAGACTGCCCACATAACTGCCAGGAACACAATCGGTCCGAGCACCGGGTGAAGAACCACGTTATCAATGCGGTCGGAGAAAGTCTGGCGATCTTCCACCCCGCCCGTAGATGCCGCAACCGCCGCATCAATCGCGGCAAAGCGTGCGTCGTCCAGGCGTTCAATCGATTCACCATCGACCTGGCGAATCGGTGACGACACCGAACTACATCCGTCCAGAGCCGCTGCTACCGCGTCGGCCAACCGCGCCATTCCCGCTTTACGACGGGGATCCAGCGCCACCACCGGCATCCCCATAGCTGACTGCAATGCGTCCGGATTCACATCGATGCCCTTGGCCTTGGCAACATCTAGTTTGGTCAGAGCCAGAACGATGCGCTGGGGCTGTTCCGCCAATTCCGCGGCCATGTAGAGGCCACGGCCCAGTGCCGTGGCGTCGACAACGACAACGACGAGATCCGGGCGTTCTTCTTCCGGTTTCTCGATGAGCATCTCGCGAGTGAGCTCTTCGTCCGGACTCATGGCATCCAGCGAGTAGGCACCCGGGAAATCGATGACATCGTACTCAGCGGCATCGGTCTTCCACGCGCCGCGGCTGACCTCTACGGTCGTACCAGGCCAATTGCCCATCTGCGCTTTCGCACCAGTCAAACTATTGAACAGTGTTGACTTACCGGAGTTCGGTGCGCCGACCACTGCGACAACAGGTGCACCATCCTTTGCTGGCGCTCCGCCACTGCAAGCATGACAGCTGGGCGTGGATGCGAATTTTCGCGTTGAGGAATCCGTAGGTGTTGTCATTGTTAACTTTCAGGAGGGAGGTGAGAAAAAGAGATGTAGGGAACCTAACCCGCGACGGACATCTTGTGCAGCGTGCTGGCATCGATGGCGTAGCGCGTTGCGCCAGCATGGACGATTCGCCCACCGCCGCTGGTGCTCCGTCCCACAGTGACACTCATTCCAGGGCGAAGCCCCAGTTGCGAAAGCCTGCGGCACAGGCGCTCATCCACATGCGACGCTCCCAGAGTGACGGTTACCCCCACCGGGACGTCGGCAAGCGACTGAATGTCATCCGACTGTTTTCGAGACCGCAATCCGAGCATGAGAAACCTCGCTTATATAGATAAGAATTAAGCTAAGCAAATCGTGTTTACAGAGATGAGCTTACTCTTAGGCATGCCTAAATGGAATAAACCCGGCACACCTAAGGAAAGTTATTTATGCCACACTTAACCTTTACCTATTTAGCGTGGCAGAATTGTTAGTCCCATCCGAATAGTTGCCGCGGCGTGCAGGAATGGTTCTAGGTACCCCAGAGCACAATGTGCTCACGTGCGATTCGTTAGTTCGCAGATGAAGATATGGGAAGTATCATCGAAAAGTATGACTACTGACTTGCGAAGCATTGGCATGGACTACCCCAGCTGGCGAGACGCGATGGAAGCCGCGATTGCCAGTGACAATCTGTCGGTCATCGGCGAGGTCCGCGGTGGCCAGCTGGTCCGTTTCGAAGATTCCTCTGGTGCGCGTCTGCACATCCTGGGTGTTGAACCATTTTCTACCTACGCCGGCTTCGCGGGCAGCCCGACCGTCACTGCCCATGTATCCAGCGTGGACGATGTCTTGGCGCTCGTGGAAATCGTCGAGGATGATCCCTCCTCGGATAACTTTGACAAGGTCATCGAGGTCGCTACCTGCCTGCTGTCACAGGGGCCAATGATTGTTGATGCCGGAACTCAGACTTTTGAGCATGTCGCGCTATCAGCTCTAGCAACTGATTTCACCCTCGACGCATCCATCGAAGAGTATGAGAAGCGCACCGGGGCAACCCCGACAACATTGGACTTCGAAGGTGCTAAGGCAATTGTCGGAGATCAGGTCGGGAAGGCATCGCCTAGCGCAACCGTGAAACTGGCTGGTGTTATCAATAACTCCCGCAAGCATGTCAATGAGCTAACCGGCAAGAAGTTCTGGGTGCTCAACCTTGCTCTGCCGACTCCTATGGACGTACTTGTCCCCGGCGGCGACGAAGCTCCCCAGCCAGGCATGGTCGTTTCCGGTACTTTCTCACTGACCGGTGAGATCATTCCGCCTCAAGGTTGCGGAGGCGGCTGTGGCGATGGCGGCTGTGGTTGTGGCGACGGTGGCTGCGGCGGACACTAGTCCGCTGATTTCCCACCGCTTCCGCTACCCCGCTAGTGCTCCTGCAGCACTAGCTACCAGTCACAGGGCTTCCAGCTCAATATCGCCGAGCGTGTGAATCACGCTCGGCCCGGTCAAGGTCGCCGAGAAGTCCCCATCCGCATTGCTGGCCTTGTGGACATCCACAGTCACCACACCGCCGGGCACCTTGACTGTCACAGCCCCCTCAGTCCGGCCGGCATCGGCCAGCGCGGCAATAGCTGCCGCAACCGTACCGGTGCCACACGAGCGGGTCTCACCAACTCCACGTTCAATTACTCGCATGGACACCGAATCAGAGGCATCCAGCGGGGTGACAATTTCCACATTGAGGCCGTTCGGGAACATGGCTTCGTCGGCACGCACTGGCTTCGCGACACTACCCGCCGCTTCCAATTCCAGCTCCGCCAGAGCGGCGGCATTTAGGCCAGGCATGACGCAGGCCAAATGCGGATTTCCCACGTCGACACCAATCCCGGCGAATTTCTGGGCGTTGTTGCCCGAACCGATGAACGCAGTAGCGAGGCCGAGGACTTCCGGCTGGCCCATATCCACCCCAACGACCGCGTGCCTGCGGCTGAGCTCATCAATCGAAACAGCGCGCAGCCCTGCTCGAGTGCCCACCCGCAAAGTTCCGTCGACGACACTGTCCGGGCTGTGAATCGCGGCAATATAGTGTGCAAAGACGCGGACACCATTCCCGCACATCTCGGCAATAGAACCGTCACTATTGCGGTAGTCCATAAACCAATCGTCGGCTTTAACGCCCTCCGGCAATGTCGCCAAAACACCGGCATCGACGAGTTTCCCCGCTCGGGCAACCCGCAGGACGCCGTCAGCGCCAAGACCTCGCTGTCGATCGCACACTGCTGCGACCAGTGATTCGGTCAAATCAATCGACACCAAATCATCTGGAAAAATCAAGAAATCGTTTTGCGTACCGTGGCCTTTGGCAAATGAAACCATGCCCTTGATGCTAGCGGGAGGTCCGAATCTCTTACAGACCAAGTGCGGAAAACGCCTGTCCCGGCACGTCACCGGCAGCGTCTAGCCACATGATCCGATGATCACGGTTGAACCAGGAGCGCTGACGTCGCACATACCTGCGCGTACCAGTAATCGTGCGTTCACAAGCCGTATCCAGGTCGTAAACCCCATCGAAGTAGTCCAGCACCTGCGCATAGCCGATCGCGCGACTAGCGGTCACACCTTCGCGCAACCCTTGCGCAATCAAACTCTCAGTTTCTTCCACCAGGCCAGCGGCAAACATGCCCCGCGTACGCTGTTCAATCCGCGGATTTAGCCATTCCGCCTGCGTGCGCAACCCCAATATGCGAGTGTTCCACCGCGGTGGCTTATCAATCGACGGCTTCGACGCTGCAAAAGGTTTGCCCGTGAGCTCGATGACCTCCAGGGCGCGGACGGTGCGCCGCGGGTCATTGGTCTCAATAATTGCCGCCGCATCCGGATCAATCTCTGCCAGCCGATCATGCAACGCCGCCGGACCGATCTCGTCCTGCACTGTCTCCCACTTCGCACGTACTTCAGGGTCCGTAGGTGGGAACTGCCAGTCGTCCACCAACGCCTGCACATACATCATCGACCCGCCGACAAGGATGGGGACTTTCCCCCGCGCGCGAATGGCCTCAACATCCGCGACCGCCTCACGCTGATACGTCGCCACACTCGCCGGCTGCGTCACGTTCAGCACATCGAGTTGGTGGTGCGGAATCCCCCGCCGCTGGTCCACCGACAGCTTCGCTGTTCCGATATCCATTCCTTGATAGAGCTGCATCGAATCAACATTGACGACCTCACCGCCAAGCTGCTCCGCAAGTACCAGCCCCAAATCCGACTTTCCCGACGCCGTCGGCCCTACCACCGCAATCGGCACCGGCAAGCTCTCACTCTCGAAAGCCGTCACTACCCAGTTCACACTCCTGCACAAAAACTAAAAACGCGCGCTCTTACTTCGCAACACACCGCCAGCTGGCCACGTGGTAGCCGATTCCATAAGGCGCCCCGTCATAGTAAGAACGCTTTACGACGGTCATTCCAGACCCCGTCCAGCTTTCAGCAGCTTTACTCAGCTGCTGCCATAACTCGGCCGCGTACGCGCCGGGAGCTGGAAACACAATATTTTCCACGTTAATGCTTGAGCAGTCCTGACCAGCAATCAGACTGCACAGCGCATCAACCTCCGCTGCACCTTCAATTACGCCGACCGGGGAATCGTCCGCAAGGCCGAATGCGCCGTCGACAAGCACAAGCAGACGCGTGTGACCGGCAGCGAGTGCCTCAGCGATAGAGTCGAAGCACGTTGCCTGAATGACGCGGCCAGTGGGTCCTTCAGAATTCCGTCGCGCGTAGTCTTCGATAAGCCAGCGTCCCAGCAGCTCAGGTAATTCGGTTCCGCCTGACACCGTGACATCAACCCCATACGGAGAAAAACTGCCGGGTGCGCTGGTCTGGTGCGGGGACTTCGCCTGCATCCTGCCAGTGATAATAGCGACCGCGCCGGGCTCCCCGGGTTCGTCATCTGTCCACAGCGTCGCGACGGTTTCACGGGCATGACGGCGCAATTCCGTGGCGGTGGGCGCAAAACCACCTAGCTCCTCGACGATGAGGAGCGCACGCGGAACGATAACAAGCCGAGGCAAACGCGAATTCACGTCCTCAACGCTACCGTGAGGGGCTAGTCGATGCCTTAATCCGGCGGTGTTACGCGCGCTGTGCCAAAATTTTTGGGATACTCGAGCACATACCGTAAGTGTTTGATGGCAGCCGTGTCGCGCGGCAGTTCTGCATGAAGATTGGAAGAGGTTTACCCACTATGACCGGTACCAGCAATTCCCCTAAGCCAGGTCCACGCCCGGGTCCACGCCCGGGACCTCGACCAGGCTCAATGCCGGCTCATCGTAAGGCCCCTGGAGCTACTCCAGCGCCTGCGGGGTCGGCCGCTGTGGCACATGCCGTCCACAATGATCCAAAGAAGTTTGGCCGCATCGACGAAGACGGCACTGTTTGGCTGGTCACCAGCGCCGGCGAACGCAATATTGGCTCCTGGCAGGCTGGCACCGTAGAAGAGGGTTATGCCCACTACGGCAAGCGCTACGAGGATCTGGCCACCGAGGTCGAGCTACTGGAATCTCGTGTAGTCTCCCACCCGCAGGAGGCAAAGACCATTTCTCACAACGCAGTTGAACTGCGTGAGAGCCTTGCCACCGCCACGGTTCTCGGCGATATCGATGCGCTGGATAAGCGCCTTGCAGAGGTCATTGCCACCTCCCACGTCGCAGAGGAGAAAGTCGCTCACGACAAGGCAGAGCGCCGTAAGAACGCCATCGCACGTAAGGAAGAGCTCGCCGCAGAGGCCGAGGAGCTCGCAGAGAACTCCACCGAGTGGAAGGTCGCCGGCGACCGTATCCGCGAGATTCTCACGGAGTGGAAGCAGATTCGCGGCATCGACCGCAAAACTGATGATCAACTCTGGCGCCGTTACTCTCGCGCGCGTGATTCTTTCAACCGCCGCCGCGGTGCCCATTTTGCGGAACTGGACCGCAACCGTGCGGCTGCTCGCCGCGTTAAGGAGGACATCATTGAGCGAGCTGAGGCCCTGAAGACCTCCACTGATTGGGGTGGCACCGCTGCTGCCTTCCGTGACCTGATGGCTGAGTGGAAGGCCGCTGGTCGAGCCCCGCGCGAGGTCGATGACAAGCTGTGGGCGCAGTTCAAGGCCGCCCAGGATGAGTTCTTTGGTGCTCGCAACGCGGTCAATGAAGCTCGAGACAGGGAGTTCGAGGAAAACGCTGCGGCCAAGGACGCACTGCTGGCTGAATACGAAGACCGCATTGATCCGTCCAAGGGCCTCGATCACGCTCGCAACGAACTGCGTCAGTTGCAGGAGAAATGGGAGGCCATCGGCTTTGTGCCGCGTGGTCGTGTGCGTGAGTATGAAAACCGCATTGGCGCACTGGAAAAGCGCGTCTCCGATGCTGCCGACTCGCAGTGGCGCCGTACCGACCCCGAAGCACAGGCTCGCGTCCAGCAGTTCGCCGACCGCGCAGCGGAGTTTGAGCAGAAGGCCGCCGAACTTGAGGCGAAGGGCAAGGCTTCTCAGGCAGCCAAGGCTCGGGAGCAGGCCGAACAGTGGCGACAGTGGGCAGAGCAGGCCGCGGAGACTCTCAAGGAGCTCTAACAGAAGCTAGTTGTGTGTCGGGGAAGCATGTTCTCGCTCTCCGGCGTCCGCAACAGAATCCTGGCTCAGCTACGCGCTGGCAACGCGTCGATGGTTAAAAGTAAGGGGCTCTCTTCCGGAGTGGAAGAGAGCCCCTTACTTACTGCGCTAGTTAAAAAGCCTCACTACTCGTCGCTGACCTGTTCGTCCTGTTCGCCGGTCTGCTGAGAGACATTGTCCGCACTACTGCCCTGCTGGCCGCGATTGCGTCGGCGAGCACGTTCACGGCGGTCGTCGACGACCTCAACATCCGTTGTCGTATTCGGTGTCAGGCCCGCCCGCAGGTAAACCTGCTGCGCGCGCAGTACCGGATCGGTGTCAGCGTGCTTGCGACGTTTCGTCGCGATTGCGAGCTGCTCCTTACTACGTCGGAAAGCGATGAAAGTCACGGAGATGGCCAGTAGAAAACTGCAGAAAATACCGAGCATCAGGCCGAAGGAAATACCCTCGCCGGCCAGTTCCTGTGGACGAGACTGACGCATCCAACCAGCGAAGACTGAGTAGACCATCTGAATACAGGCAAAAAACCAGGTGACGAATGCGAGAATCGTCGTCCGCGTAATCAGCGTGGCAATAGCTAGCAAGACACCTACCACCACGAGAATGGAGTAAATTCGCTCCGGTCGAGTCGTGAAGTACTGATGCGCAACATCCGTATCCAGCAACACATCAAAGCCCAAAACAACGCCCGAGTGCGGAAGGAAGAAACTCGTAATGAGGCCGATGACGGCAACCATCATCGGAATCACCGCACGGCCGAGGTCCAGCTCGCCAGCGGCCTTGCGCTCCTGAACCCGCAACGCCTGCGCGGATTCCACCGACTGCTCGCTAGTGGATTCCATATCACTTTCCGGCGAAGCCTTGTCACTACTCACAGCCGCATCCCTCACTTACACTCGTTTTCTCCGGGCGTCCAATCTTTGGCAAGCCCAGACCAACTCCAATCGGAGCGGTCGTCGGAGTCTGACCGACCTCTATATTATCCCCCGCCTTAGTGCGGCGGTGTGTGAGCACACCGGAGTCAGCAATGAGGAAGTGCGGTGCGGAGTCGGTCACACGCACTGTCACGTAATCACCTGGGCGAATCTTGCGGTCGACGACGCCTGGTTCGCTTTCCGACGGGCTGAAGTGCACCAGGCGGCCATCCCGACTCCGACCTGACATGCGATGAGTCTCCGCATTTTTACGCCCATCGGACTGGCTGACCAGCAGCTCAACTTCCCGACCGACGAGCTTGGCGTTTTCTTCCTCGGAAATACGCTCTTGAAGCGCTAACAGACGACCATAGCGTTCTTTCACAACCTCTGGTGGAACCTGATCAGTCATGGTCGCCGCCGGAGTTCCCGGGCGAGGCGAGTATTGGAAGGTGAACGCCGAGCTAAAACGAGCCTTTTCCACCACGTCGAGAGTTTGCTGGAAGTCCTCTTCGGTCTCGCCTGGGAAACCGACAATGATGTCAGTGGTAATGGCCGCGTCCGGCATTTTTTCCCTAACCTTCTCCAGAATTCCCAGGAATTTCTTGGTGCGGTAGGAACGGCGCATGTCTTTCAGCACTCGGTCGGAACCGGACTGTAGTGGCATGTGTAGCTGATGAACCACATTCGGTGTCTCCGCCATAGCGTCGATGACATCATCGGTGAACTCAGCTGGGTGCGGAGACGTAAAGCGCACGCGCTCCAACCCCTCAATCTGGCCGCAGGCGCGCAACAACTTGGAAAAAGCCGAGCGGTCGCGTTCCATGTCAGGGTCGGCGAAGTTAACACCATAGGCGTTGACATTCTGTCCGAGGAGGGTGACGTCAGTAACGCCCTGCTCCACGAGTGCCTGTACCTCAGCGAGAATCTCGCCCGGACGACGATCGCGTTCCTTACCACGCAAACTGGGGACGATGCAGAAGGTGCACGTGTTATTGCAGCCTACGGAAATACTCACCCAACCTGCGTAAGTGGATTCACGCTTGGCCGGCAGCACCGAGGGAAATTCTTCCAGTGCGTCCTTAATCTCGACTTCAGCCCGGTCATTATGAGCGGCGCGTTCCAACAGTGCTGGCAACGAACCCAAGTTATGCGTACCGAAGACAACGTCCACCCATGGGGCCTTCTTTACGACGACGTCCTTATCCTTCTGGGCCAAGCAGCCACCGACGGCAATCTGCATGCCTGGGTGAGCATCCTTGACTGGTTTGAGCTGTCCCAACGTGCCATAAAGGCGATTGTCCGCATTCTCTCGAACGGCACAGGTGTTGAAAACGACCAGATCAGGATTATCGCCTTCTGCAGCCGCTACATAACCGTTTTCTTCCAGCAAGCCAGACAGTCGTTCCGAGTCATGGACGTTCATCTGACAACCGAACGTACGTACCTCATATGTGCGAGGCGAAGACTGCTGCTGAGAGTTCAAAGAAGGGGTAGTCACGGCAGTTTAGGTTAGCTGTTTATGGCCCATTTCCCCAATCAGCGACCCCTTTAAACCTGACGGGTCCGCAGCCGGCGTGCTAATCCGGCGTGCGGTGGCACCGGCGCTAATCTGTGTCCTCTTCGAGTTCCCGGTATCGCTCTTCTAACTGATCCCGAGCAATGCTCATGGACAATTCAGAGGGGAAACCACGCCGCGCCAGCACACCGACGACTTTGCGTAAATCCTTTTGCTTGGAGTTGAAGTCAGGTGCCACTGTTTTAATAGTGGCCGCTTTCTTCGCCGCTAGCTTCCGGGCGACTTCTTCTTCCGCGTTGTGCGTAATCTGCTCCAACGCATCTGCACGAAGTGAAACATCAATGCCCTTTTCCTGCAGCTCCCGGTTCAAAACCATCTTCGACTTGCCGCGACTGGCAAAGCGCTGCCGCACCCATTCGGATGCGAAAAGCTCGTCGTTGACCAATCCACTTCGGGTCAGGTCATCAACGACTTCTTCAATCATCGAGGTTGGAAACTCCTCGACTGCCTCGAGCCTTTCTACGAGTTCCTTGCGGGAACGCATTCGCTGATCGAGCAAGCGCAGTGCCTTAGCACGAATCGGGGCCTTGGATTCCTCACGACCCGCATCGTAGAGCGAACTACCGTCAGCTTCCGCAATTTGCTGAGCAAGCTTTTCGATAGTCTCCCGCACATCGCGGCCGTTACGATCCTCCACGGTCCTCACTTTTCGTGTGTCGCGGCACTACGCCTCGAGCTAGCTAGTCTTCCAAATCATCGAAGTCGATGTCCGGCACGACATCGACAGGGGCATCGATATCGGTCTCGTCCTCGACCTCCGCGAATTCCCCGACGCCGAGCTTCTTCTTGATCTTGACTTCGATTTCCTGGGCAATTTCTGGATTCTCGCGCAGGTGCATACGAGCCTTTTCCTTGCCCTGCCCCAACTGATCGCCCTCGTAGGTAAACCACGAACCGGACTTCTTGACAATGCCGTTATCAACGCCCATGTCAATCAACGAGCCCTCACGCGAAATGCCCTCGCCGTAGATGATGTCAAACTCTGCCTGCTTGAACGGCGGCGACACCTTGTTCTTGACTACCTTCAAGCGCGTGCGGTTACCCACCGCATCCTGGCCATCCTTCAACGTCTGAATTCGGCGTACGTCACAGCGAACGGAAGCGTAGAACTTCAGTGCTTTACCACCCGTGGTGGTCTCAGGAGAGCCGAACATGACGCCAATCTTTTCACGCAGCTGGTTAATGAAGATGGCAGTGGTACCGGTGTGGGACAGCGCACCCGTCATCTTGCGCAGCGCCTGACTCATCAACCGCGCCTGCAGACCAACGTGGGAATCGCCCATTTCACCGTCGATTTCAGCCTTCGGAGTCAACGCGGCCACCGAGTCAACCACAATGATGTCAATAGCACCGGAACGCACCAACATATCTGTGATCTCAAGTGCCTGCTCACCGGTATCTGGTTGGGATACCAGAAGGTTGTCCGTATCTACTCCAAGCTTGCGCGCATAAACCGGATCCAGCGCATGCTCCGCATCAATAAATGCGGCAATACCGCCCTGCCGCTGCGCCTCTGCAATAGCATGCAGTGCGACTGTGGTCTTACCCGAGGATTCTGGACCATAGATTTCTACGATACGACCACGCGGGAACCCGCCCAGGCCCAAGGCCACGTCGATAGCGATATTGCCGGAGGGAATAACCTGAATTGGAGGACGATTGTCGTCCCCCAGGCGCATAACTGCACCCTTACCAAAGTCCTTCTCAATATTCGCCAGAGCTACATCGAGCGCCTTCAGGCGATCATTGCCCTGGTTCGAAGCCGTAGCCTTCTTACGAGCCATAGTTCGTTGTTCTTCCTCATTGTCATTGTCGCGGTCATTGTCGCGTACGGTATCGGGTTCTGGAGCCGTACTCAGAGAATGTGTCTCCCGATTTTCATCCAAAACAGAAACTTCGCTCACACTTAATTAGGCGCGAAACTAGCCGTTCCGGTTCCAAATTGGTCCGCGACACCTCTACTGCCGGTTACACCCGGAAGTTATACCGAATCAGACGGATTGACTTCATCAGCACTTTCGATAATATGCGAAACCCTGTTCGAATGGCAACGACACGCAAGAGCCGTCGGCAAGCATTCACCGTCGTCTACGCCGGAACCTATTCGTCAGGACCGTACCAGCGGTCTTCGGGAATATCGTGTTCCCTACACAGCGCCCACCAGATATCCCGAGGTTCGACCCCGTCCTCGAGCAATTCCGCGGGAGTTTTTCCATATTCCATCAGTACGTGGGAATGCAACAGCCACGGGCCGTGCTGAGGCCCAAATTCGTGGTTGACGAAGTTGTGAAAATCGGCCAATCGCATGAGACCAACGTACAAGATACCTGTCACTGATACCTACCTGGCCACCCTCTTTTCATAACCTAATCCCCGCTCCCCTGCCTGAACAGTGCTCAACCCATGGGTTTAAGATGAGAGCTGTGAATAATTCCAAGGTGTATGACCTCACTCTTATCGCTGCTTTCGCAGCACTGATCATCGTGCTCGGCGGCATTGCCATTCCCGTTGGCGGCCTCGGCGTGCCAATCGTGCTACAGAACATGG
Source organism: Corynebacterium sp. HMSC065H09 (assembly GCF_001812845.1). Lineage (NCBI taxonomy): Bacteria > Bacillati > Actinomycetota > Actinomycetes > Mycobacteriales > Corynebacteriaceae > Corynebacterium > Corynebacterium sp. HMSC065H09. The sequence continues at coordinate 295,346 of NZ_KV810585.1, read as the reverse complement.
GCATCGCACTGGCCGGGATGATTCTCGGATTCAAACGCGGTGGCCTCGCCACTACCCTGTTCCTGGCTGTTGGTCTCGTGGGCGTCCCAAACATGGCGGGCTGGAAACCACTTCTCGCCGCACTTCCCGGCCCTACCGTGGGCTACATTGTCGGCTACTTAATTGCAGGTTTCGCAATCGGCGCGATTGCCCAGCAAGCACCACGGGCGAAAGTTTCACGAATCAGCGTCTTCATCGGCGCGGGCCTCGTTGGAGTTCTACTACAGTACTTCTTCGGATCTGTCGGATTGGCTTGGCGTATGGGACTTAGCTTCACCGACGCACTGATTACCAACGTCCCGTTTATCCCAGGCGACGTGGCAAAGGTTGTCGTAGCCGCGCTTATTGCTACTGCAGTACTGCAGGCTTTCCCTGATTTGCTTCCCGACGCTGCCAACCGTAAGCAAAGTCGTTTGGTTAAGGAAGCAGCCACCTCGGGCAATTAACCCCACAGAATTAGAAAGGGTCTCGAGTCGCACTATGCCCACCATCGCTTTTGACCGCGCTTCCGCAACCTATTCGGGACGCCAGATACTGAAGCCGACCACGCTAACTCTCACAGAGAAGCGCATTGGCATTATCGGCGAAAACGGTGGCGGTAAGTCCACGCTGGTGCGACTCATTAACGGCCTGGGCCCGGTCACTGGTGGCACGGTCACGTATGAGGGCATGAATGTCGCAAAGCAGGCAAAGGCAATTCGCAAGAATGTCGGCTTCATCTTTTCTGATGCGGATAATCAAATTGTGATGCCTACAGTCGCAGAGGACATTGCCTTTTCACTACGCAAGCGAAAACTACCAAAGGATGAGCGCAACCAGCTGGTGCAGGAAGCCCTCGAGCGGTTTGGGCTTGCCGATCATGCTGACGCCTCGCCACACTTGCTCTCGGGTGGACAAAAACAGCTACTGGCGCTGGCGGCAGTGTTAATTCTTAATCCCACGACCATTATTGCCGATGAGCCCACTACGCTCCTCGACTTGCGCAATCGTCTCCACATTCGGAGTATTTTCGCCCAGCTTGAGCAGCAAATTATCGTGGTCACTCATGATCTGGATTTTCTTATGGACTTCGACCGAGTTATCCGTGTAAGCGCAGGAGAAATCGTCGACGACGGTGCGCCGAAGGAAGTTATTGACCGATACGTCAGCGATATGACTCGTGCGGAAGAAGGCCGCTCATGATTCATCCAGCCGATGTCCCGTTAGGGCTTTACCTAAACCATAAGTCGCCTGTGCACAGGCTCCCGACGGCCCCCAAACTCATCATTGTCATCGCATTTTTATTGCTCACCGGGATTCTCGTGGATACCTGGCTAGGCGGGGCGATTGCCCTGGCAATTGTCACCCTCGCTTATGCGGTGGCCAAGGTGCCACCAATGGTTGCTTTCCGACAGCTCCGTGGAGCCGTAGTCATTTTGGCGCTGCTTTCGCTTCTCCTGTGGTGGCGCGCCGGGGGTGAGCAAGCGCTGACGACCTTCCTCGCGCTTCTCGCCGCAATCGCAGCGGCAATATTGCTAACGCTGACGACCCGCGTCAGCGACATCATGGATACTTTGACCACTGCGATGCAGCCGTTCGCCCGTTTCGGCCTACCAGTCGACACCATCGCGCTCGCACTATCGCTGACGCTGCGTATGATTCCGCTTCAGGTTATGGCCGCTGCCGAGGTACTGGAGGCTCGAAAAGCACGAGGGGCTGCCGGCTCAATCATTGCCTTCGGCGTACCTGTGGTCATCCGAACCATTAATCGCTCGAAGGCAATGGGTGATTCGCTAATCGCACGTGGTGAAGGTGAGTAGGAGAATTAATTGCCCTCACGCAGCTGGCGCATGCGCTCAGCAACAGCAGGGTCAACGTTGGAGGCAGCGCTTCCCTCGATGGACTTCTGAGCCTCGCCACCAGAGAGCTCGTTGCCACCGTTCATTTCTGCGCGGATTTGCTCCAGGCGAGAGTGCCCAGCAAGCTGAACGCCTGCGGCCTCTACCTCAGCCATACGCCCCTGAACCGAGTTCTGAGCTAGCTCGGCCTGACCAAGAGCGTTAGCGTAACGACGCTCAATCTTGTCACGAACCTGATCCAGATTAGGTGTAGCCCCCGAAGAAATCTGATTCATCGACTGCAGGGACTCAGAGACTTTCTCCTGCATCTTTGCTTGCTCCAGCTGGCTGAGGAGCTTTGCGCGCTCCGCGACCTTCTGCTGCAGCTGCATGGAATTACGCTCGACGGCCTTCTTAGCCTGAGCCGCCTGCTGCAGCGACTGATCGTGCAGAGCCTTCAAATCTTCTACCGACTGCTCAGCAGTAACCAACTGAGCTGCGAAAGCCTCAGCTGCGTTCTCATACTCCGTAGCCTTGGCAGTATCCCCCTCAGCACGAGCCTTGTCAGCGAGCTGCAATGCCTGACGAGTGTTCCCCTGCAGCTTCTCAATCTCAGCGAGCTGACGGTTAAGGCGCATTTCCAGCTGGCGCTGATTACCAATCACCGCCGCTGCCTGCTGCGATAGTTCCTGGTGCTGCCGCTGGGCATCCTCGATAGCCTGCTGAATCTGCACCTTCGGATCAGCGTTTTCCTCAATCTTGGAATCAAAAGCGGCCATCAAGTAATTCCACAGCTTTACAAATGGATTAGCCATAGCGTCCCATACACCTTTCTTATTGCAACTACCTCAAAGCAGGTCTGTGCTTATCGCGCACCCAATCTTAACTAAAGCCGAGCGTCTTCGGGTGCTAAGTACCGGAGCAATGGAATGAAATTCCACCGCCGCAACCAATTTCTACATCGCTGCCAATTCTGGGCTCGCCGAATGCAGGGCCATCGCTGTGGCTGCTTCCATCATCAAATCCGACACCGTCACACCAAGCGCCGCGCATACCGACGCCAGCAGCTCAGATGAGACTTCTTTCCGTCCACGCTCAAGCTCAGACAAATAACCAGGGCTAATAGCCGCATTTTCAGAAAGCTCACGCAGCGTCTGTCCACTGCGCGAACGGATATCACGCAGCGTCTCCCCCAGTGCCTCTCGCAGGAGTGGCTCACGGGATTCTCCCCGTTCCGCCAAATCCTGTGCCGTTAACTTTGCAACCGATCCAGGCTGCTCCCCTACAGCCACCCGCGCCGACGGTGCTGTGGCATCCATGGAAGCTTCGAAAGCGGCAGCGCTATCTACCTCTGGGTAGCGAATGGTCATAAGTGCAGTATTGTTGGTCATCACTTTCTCTAACGCTTTAGAAGGCCGACCTGTTCCCAATTTTCAAAAATTCTACTCACCGTCGAGATTCTGCAACAACAGTTCTAACGCCAATACCACTGCTTGACGACGAATCTCCGCGCGAGACCCCTCTTTATTCACCGGCAACCTAACAGCAGTTACCCCATCAAGGTACGAAACTCCCGGCGGTTTCAGACCACACCAGACTTCACCTACTGGGTGCCCATCCTGCATCGCTGGACCAGCAACGCCAGTTAGCGAAATCCCCCAGTCCGCCACTGCTTTATTTGCCACTCCAAGTGCCATATACCGGGCCGTCAACTCGGACACGGGGCCATATGCGGCCAAAGCATCCTTTGGCACGTCGGCAAGCAACGCCTTCGTGTCAGTGGCGTAAGTGACCACGCCACCGCGGAGAACGGCGGAGGCTCCCGGTACGGAGGCAACTGTAGCGCAGAGAAGACCTGCGGTAAGTGATTCTGCGGCTGCAAAAGTCTCGCCACGAGCCGTAAGCGTTTGGACGAGTTGAAGCGAAACGCCATCGACACCGTCAGCGTTTTCGTCGCTCTGGGCGAGGCGTTCGACTGTGTTCACAGCTTTACCCTCCACTTAATTTCTCTACGAGACCTTTCGCGCATCCACAATGTACTGGATACCAGTACCGACGGTGACGACAATGGCGGCAACCATCACAATCCAGGACGGCCAGAACAACCAGTCCACTGGCATCAGGAAGAGCCCCACTGCTACAGACTGCAGGACCGTCTTTATCTTGCCGCCCCGAGAAGCCGGAACAACACGCCCCTGACGCAGGGCGAACATACGCCAGATGGTGATGCCACCTTCGCGAATCACGATGATGACAGTCACCCACCACGGCAGAATGTCGATGATGTTCATACCAATCAGCGCAGCCAGCATTAGAGCCTTATCGGCAATCGGATCGGCAATCTTGCCAAAGTCGGTAATGAGGTTACGGCTACGTGCGAGGTGCCCGTCCAACTTGTCAGTCGCCATCAGAAGCGCGAATACGACAAACGACCACCAGCGCCAATTGGTGGCTTCGCCGCCCTCCTGAAGAAGTACCCACAGGAACACCGGTACTCCGAGGATGCGAAGCACGGTCAGGAAATTGGGCAAGTTCCAGTTGGAAACACGGCTTGTATCAGCACTTGGAGCAGTCACAGTTGTTACCTTATCTCACAATCGTGTTCGATTAACGCCCAGGCTCGTTCTTACCGGTGTGTGAACCGTTAGTTTCGCTTCCGGCCGACGTTGACCCCTCACTGACAGAAGTAGAGGAGGCGTGAGAGCCGAGGCCATCGCGGCTTCCATCATCATCGTGGTGAACACGCGGAAGGGCAATCGCACCCATGTTTTCATCACGCTTGCTCTTGAGCCACGATGCCAGGACAGTCACCACCAGAACGATGACGATGACCGCCAGCGACGCCCAGGTCGATACTTCAGGCACCGACACGTTCTCACCGCTGTTGATAAACGGCAGGTTGTTTTCATGCAGTGCGTGCAACAGCAACTTCACACCAATAAAGGCCAGGATGACACCCAGGCCATAAGCCAGGTACACCAAGCGATCCAGCAGACCGTCGAGCAGGAAGTACATCTGTCGCAACCCCATGAGAGCAAGGGCATTTGCAGTAAAGACGATATATGCCTCATCCGTCAGGCCGTAGATAGCCGGGATAGAGTCAAACGCAAACATCACATCGATAAAACCGATGGACACCAGCGCGATGGCAAGTGGAGTCAAGTAACGCTTGCCGTTTTCCTTAACGGTCAGCTTGTCCTTGTTGTAATGGTCCGAAATTGGGACGATTCGACGCAGCCATTGAATCAGCTTCATATCCGACGGATCGGGTTCCGGCTTATCGACGGCTTCGTCGTACACCGTCTTGATAGCCGTGTAAATCAGGAAGATTGCAAACAGGTAGAAAACGTCAGACCACTTGGCAATAACTGCCGCACCAGCCCAAATGAACAGGCCTCTGAATACCAGCGCCATCGCAATACCGAACAGCAAAACCTTTTGTTGGTACTGGCGCGGAATCTTGAATGCGCCGATGATGAGTGCAAAGACAAATAGATTGTCTACGCTGAGCGCCTTTTCGGTGATATAGCCCGATAGAAACTCAATGCCTCGGTGGTGATCCCATAACAACCACACCATTCCGCCGAAAATTAATGCCAAGACTACGTAGAAAGCGGTCCAGATGCCGGCTTCCTTCATAGTTGGGTTATGCGGCGTGCGAACGTGTGCATAGAAGTCAAAGGCGATAAAACCCATGACGACCACAATGGTGATAATCCATACCAATGCGGGGACATGCATATTAAAAAAAGACCTCCGGTCGTGCGAACATGAACCGGAGGTCTCTCCTGCTTCTGCCATAGTGGCAAAAGTGACGGCACCGGGATTCGATGTGCGCAAGACGAGTCTGTGCGTCCAATCCGTGCTGACGATAACCGTCACGGGCTAGCGGAAAACATCCACTTTTACCGGGGATACTCCCCTCCACGTGTGCCGACTATACACGCAATCAGAAACGGCGGTAAGGCTGGGTCGTCCTACGCCATAGACTGATTCGGATCAGCGTCGACTACGTTTACTTCTTCCTTAGGAGCATCCTCCGGGTTTGCGCCCTTGATCATCCACTTAATGGTTTCGAGCTCCTCTGGTTTGACCAGCACCTCACGTGCCTTAGATCCCTCTGACGGTCCAACCACTCCGCGAGTTTCCATCAGATCCATCAGTCGACCGGCCTTGGCGAAACCGACTCGCATCTTGCGCTGCAACATCGAGGTCGATCCGTGCTGTGCGGTGACCACCAGCTCGACTGCCTGAAGCAAATCTTCCAGGTCATCTCCGATATCGGGGTCAATGTTGCGCTCAGCCTCAGCACTCTTATCCTCCGTGACACCCTCGGTGTAATCCGGCTCGGCCTGCGCCTTAGCTGCATCGACTACTGCCTGAATCTCTTCGTCTGTGACGAAGGCCCCCTGAAGACGTCGCGGCTTGCCTGCACCCTGTGGGATGAACAGGCCATCGCCCATACCAATGAGCTTTTCAGCACCGCCCTGGTCAAGAATGACGCGGGAGTCCGTGAGCGACGAGGTAGCGAATGCCAGTCTCGATGGCACGTTCGTCTTAATCAAGCCGGTGACCACATCCACAGACGGACGCTGCGTAGCCAGCACCAAGTGGATACCGGCAGCACGGGCCTTTTGCGTGATGCGCACAATCGCATCTTCGATATCGCGGGGTGCGGTCATCATCAGGTCTGCCAACTCGTCAACGACACAGACAATGTACGGGTACGGACGGTACTCGCGCTCCGAGCCAAGTGGGGTCGTAATCTCACCGGACTTGACCTTACGGTTGAAGTCCTTGATGTGACGGACGCGGGCGGCCTTCATGTCCATGTAGCGCTGTTCCATCTCTTCAACCAGCCACTGCAGAGCCGCCGCGGCCTTCTTCGGCTGAGTGATGATTGGCGTAATCAGGTGAGGAATCCCCTCATATGGAGTCAGCTCGACCATCTTCGGGTCCACCAGAATCAGGCGGACATCCTCCGGGGTCGCACGAGTCAGCAGCGAAACCAACATCGAATTTACGAACGCGGACTTACCCGAACCGGTCGAACCGGCAACGAGAAGGTGCGGCATTTTCTGGATGGAGTGCGAGATAAACTCGCCCTCAATATCCTTACCGAGACCGATCAGCATCGGGTCATCGTTCGCAACGGTCTTGGGCGCGTTGAGTACGTCGGCAAGCCGAACCATCTCACGGTCGTTGTTCGGCACCTCGATACCAACGGCCGACTTTCCCGGAATCGGAGTCAGTAAGCGGACATTGTCGGTCGCTACCGCGTAGGCAATGTTGGACTGCAGGTTCGTGATCTTCGAGACCTTCACGCCCGGGCCAAGCTCGACCTCGTAGCGAGTCACCGTCGGACCGCGAGAGAAACCAGTCACCGCAGCATCGACCTTGAATTCTGCGAATACTTCAGTAATCGCCTCAATCATGCGGTCGTTCGTCGCCGTACGTGTCTTGGGACGCTCACCTGGAATCAACAAATTAGTCGATGGCAGGTGGTAGTCAGATTCCGGCGTGCGTGCCGACGAACCGGAAGTACCCTCGGCATCCTTTTCCAATTCAGACTTCGGAGTTGTGGCCGGAATCTTAGAGGCATCGATACCAGAACGAGCGGCAATGGCATCCATTGTGCGGCGGGTAGCCTCAGACACTGCATCCCGCGAATCATCGACAGACGACTCGCCCTGCGGCGCGCTCGCCGGCTCTACGGCCTCAGGTTGAACAGCGGGCTGTTTCGGAGCTCGGGAATCGGAAACACAATTCCGTTCGCTGTTATTAGCTGCAGCAGCCTCCTGCGTCGGGTACTCGGAGTACTCGTCATAATCCTCGTCGACAGCGTGGTAGTTCGTGCCCCCGACAGCTGGAATAGTCGATTCTGTCTCAGCGGTGTCGCGATGTACTGCATCCGACTGAGCTTCCTCCACGTACTCAGCTGCCGGAAACGCCGGCTCCACTGGGGAAACTCGATTGGAGTGCGGTGCCCCATTCCGGACATCGAACACTGTGGTCTTTGCCGAATCGTAGTCGACATCCTCAACCTGACGGGCACGTCGCGGAGCCTGTCGGTTCCTCTGCGGCTCTTCGTCCAAAAGATCGTAGAGGTTACCGTCAGTATCCGGTTCGTCGTAAGGCGCGGGTTCGGGTGCGGATATACGGCTATCCGCGCCACGGCGGGACGCTCGGTAAGCAGGGCGACCGGTCGAACGAGACGAGGAATGTTGCGTGCGGCTGCTGTGGCTTGGGCGACGCTCAATTAGCTGCGTCGGCTGGTCAAAGTCCTCATCGGCATATGCGGTATCGGAATCCCAGCTCGCACGACGTTCCAGCATGTCATCGACATTGCCGTAGGGATCGTCCGATTCCGGCTCGTCGCCGGCACGACGCGAAGACCACTCGGAAAAGTTGAAGTATTCCTTAGTGGCATCGATAAGCTGGCGCACCGTCGCGCCAGAGAGCACCAGAGCGCCGTAAAAAACGATACCCAGCAACAAAACCACGGCGACCCACGAGGTAAACCCGGCTGCTAGCGGCGAACCGATATAACCACCAATTGCGCCACCAGCTGCACGTCGCCCCTGCCAGTCCGCAGGACGACCCGAGCCGATATGCACAATTGCGAGCAGCCCCACCACGATCAGCGAAGCTCCAGTGATGGTAGGTGTCAGACGTTCACGGCGCGGCATAGCATCCAGCATCATTAATACGGAAACAACACCGAGCAGCACCGGAAGTACAAAAGCGCCGATACCAATGAGCGTGCGCACTGCCGTTTCAATGAACTCCCCCACTGGCCCTGCCAGGTGGAACCATGTCGAGCCAGCGAGCACAATCGCCAACGCCAGCACGAGTAGTGCGAGGCCATCCTTCGATCCCGGTTCGCCACCCTCATCGAAGTCTGCGTCGAACTCGTCAGCTGGCACGGAGGCCGGTGCCGGCGGTTCAATTACATCGTCATAGCCGCTAGCTGCTTTACGACGCTTCCTACGGGGCTTCGTCGAAAAATCGGCGTCTCTTTCGCGCCGCGACATATTCTCCTCTTCGTTTCGCTTATTTTTGCGACCGCTGACCCGCCGGGCAAGACCGGCCACGCCGCGGGCAGTTTCAGTCCAGGCGCTGGCCAAGCTATTGGCCACGAACGACATGGCGCTAGGAGTGCGCTCGAATTCCTCCGTGGCGCTGTGCACGGGGTATCGCCGCGTGGCATCTGTCTCCGCAGAGCGGGAAGATCCACGACGATTGTCAGTTCTGGTTCGGCTGGTCGCAGACATGACCATTACCTTACAGCTAACACCGGATCGTTTTCACATTAGTCACACGCATGTCATTGTTTAACAGGCGTGCTGTCGCGACCGTCCAGAACTGAGAACGTGATTTTAAAGACTGTTGCGCTTGATGCCCGATTCGTCACCGTCGATGGTGACGCGTACCTCGTCACGGCCATAGAGCCACAGCACCAGTTCCCCGACGCTTCCGCGGACAGTCACAACTGGAGCACCTTTAGCACTGTTGTCGATTAGGGTCACCGCAACTCCGTCGTCACGCATTAGCACCACGGTCGAGGTCGAACCGCGCAACATCATACGGCCGGCAGTAGTGACCAGACGCCACAGGTCCGACACTCCGGAGGGCGGCAGCTGACGAACGGTCCAGCCTTCCTGGGCACGACGGACATCCTCGTGATGGACGAAGTTCTCCGCAGCGTTGACGTAGCGGTCTGCCCAGTTCATTGGATTCCATCGCGGAGCACCACTACCCCACTTCCCCACCACTTCGACGTAGGGCATTCGATTGACCTCAGCGGTAACAGCATCGAGGCGGTCCGAAAGCGCCTTGACGAACATCCCGCCCGCGGCATCCAGACGGTTTTCACGAATGTACAGGTGGTTGGCAAGATCCCGGGTCGTCCACCCCTCGCACAAGGTCGGGGCGTCGGGGCCGACGCTGAGCAGTAGATTAGCTAGGTCTTCACGTTCCCGTTCAGCAAAAGTCATAGCTCCAGCCTAGACCAGGCACGGAGAAGCCCGCATCCACACGGTTGTAGGTGGATGCGGGCTCTTACGCTAAAAGACGCTCTAGAAATTTAGATACTTTCGCGCGACTCCTGGATTTCCTCATCGGTAACCTCTTCGGCTGCCTCAGAGGACATCGGCACGATTGTCGGAACAACCATCGGGCTGCGACGCCACTTCTGGTTAATGACACGCTCGGTGCGGCGACGAACTTCCTGAGCCATACGGTACGGGTTGTTCTCGCCACTGCCAGCCAGGTCAAAGAGAGTATCGTCAACGACCTGCTCGACGGTTTCGAGCACTTCCTTGGCGTCGTCCGAGTAACCGCGAGCCTGAGCCCGTGGCTTCTCCAACGGGCGGCCAGTGCGGTTATCAATGACGGCTGTGACGGTGATAAGACCACCTTCACGCATTTCAGCACGGTCTGCCAGCACGTCAGCGTCGACGTCACCCATGGTGACGCCATCGACGTAGAGGTTACCGACCGGAACCTGGCCAACTACACGAGCGCGGCCATCAACGAGGTCGACTACCACACCGTTCTGAGCCAGGACAACGTTCTCTGGCTTCACGCCAGTGGACACAGCCAGCTCCTTGTTGGCACGGAGGTGGCGCCACTCACCGTGAATCGGCATGACGTTCGACGGACGAGCTGCGTTGTAGAGGAACAGCAGCTCGCCGGCAAAGCCGTGACCGGAGGTGTGAACCTTCGCATCCTTACCGGTGATAACCGTGGCACCAATTTGGGCCAGCATGTTGATAACGCCGAAGACTGCCTCTTCGTTACCGGGTACCAGCGAAGAACTGAGGATAATCAGGTCGCCATCACGGACGGTGATCTGACGGTGCTCACGGCGGGCCATGCGAGACAGCGCAGCCATTGGCTCACCCTGCGTACCGGTAGTCACCAGCACGACCTTGTGGGGCGCCATGCGAGCGGCCTCGTTCATTTCCACAATGGTATTTTCCGGAGCGGTCAGCAGCCCCAATTCCTGCGCGATGCGCATGTTGCGAATCATAGAGCGACCGTTGAAGGCAACCTTGCGGCCAGCCTTAACAGCTGCGTCGATGACCGCCTGCACGCGGTAAACATTCGATGCGAAGGCCGCGACGATAACGCGCTGCTTGGCATCCATAATCAGACGGCGCAGAGTTGGAGCCAGCTCCGCCTCGGATCCCGAGAAGCCCGGAATCGTAGCGTTGGTGGACTCACACAAGAAGAGGTCGATTCCCTCATCACCGTAGCGGCTCAGCGCCGGCAGGTCAGTCGGCTTTCCGTCCGGCGGGGTCTGATCCATCTTCACGTCACCGGTGTGGACGACCATGCCGGCTCCGGTCTTAATGACGATGCCAAGGCACTCCGGAATCGAGTGGTTGACATTGAAGAAACGCAGATCGAACGGGCCACGCTGAATGTGGCTGGTGTCGTTGACCTCGATGACCTTCGGGCGCTGACGGTGTTCCTGTGTCTTGGCCTGAATCAGTGCCAGGGTAAAGCGAGAAGCAATAATCGGGATGTCCGCGCGCTGCTTGAGCAACCAAGGGATAGCACCGATGTGGTCCTCGTGACCGTGGGTGACCACGAGAGCTTCCACGCGATCCCACTTGTCTTCCATGTAGGAGAAGTCAGGCAGGATCAGGTCAACACCCGGCTCATCCGAGCTCGGGAACAGCACGCCGCAGTCGACGATGATCAGGCGGTTCTTGTACTCCAACACGGTCATATTGCGACCGATTTCGGAAATACCGCCCAGTGCAACCACGCGCAGGCCGTCCTTGGGGGCCTTCGGCGGTGCAGGAAGACGCTGGGTCAAGTCCGCACCCTGCATCGACTGGACTACGTTACGACGGTTGCCACCGCGTCCGCCACGGCCACCCCTCGAACTATTTCCGCGATTACCTCCACGGCCACCGCGACCACCGCGGGAACCGCGGTTGGAAGAATTCGAGGAACCTTGGGACTTCTTAGCGTTACCGGAGTTCTTACGCTCACCGGAACGCTGCGAGGACTTCGAGCCGTTGGATTTAGCTCCACCCTTGTCGGAACCCTTGGATGCAGAGTTATTGGACTGCTCTGCTGCAGCCACGTCGGACTCGGAAGGCGGACCAGCCTTACGAGTTACCTTGCGGGCGCGATTGCGTCCTTCAGCCACTACAGAACACCTGCCTTCCGCATAGCTTCTTCAAGCACCTCAAGCTGCTGGTCATTTGCTGCAATTTGCGGCAAGCGTGGATCTCCTATCTCAATGCCCTGCAGACGCAGAGCGGATTTAGCAAAACTTACACCGCCAAGTGCAGCCTGAGCGGCAAACAGCGGAGTCATCTTCGCGTGGGCAGCCTGCGCACCAGCAAGGTCTCCCTTGTCAAAGCAAGAGCGCACCTCAGCCAGCAGCTGCGGGGCTGCATGTCCAATAACGGAAATAAACCCGGTGGCGCCAATAGACAGCCACGGAAGGTTCAGCACATCGTCACCGGAGTACCACGCCAAATCAGTATTAGCGATAATGCCGGCGGCAGCTCCCAAATCCCCCTTGGCGTCCTTAACAGCCTGGATTCTCGGGTGCTCCGCCAACCGGTAAATGGTATCAACTTCAATCGGAATAACCGAACGCGGTGGAATGTCATACAGACACACCGGCGCCTCGGTTGCGTCAGCCACTGCCGTAAAGTGACGGTACAGCCCCTCCTGGGACGGCTTGGAGTAATACGGCGTGACGACGAGCAGCGCATCCGCGCCCGCCTCCACAGAAGCCTTTGCCAGCTCGATGGACCCGGCCGTGTCATTGGTGCCGGCACCGGCCACGAGCTTAACCTCGTCACCCATCTCTGCACGGACAGCTCGGAGAAGCTCAAGCTTTTCCTCAACCGTCGTAGTAGGCGACTCGCCGGTAGTACCGGCCAGAATGAGTGCATCGCAGCCACCGTCTACAAGATGACCAGCGAGCTGCACACCCGCCTTGACATCGAGGTTTCCGTCCTTATCAAAAGGGGTCACCATAGCTACGGCGACGGTGCCGAAAATGTCAGCACCGCGAGTTGACGCAATTCCTGTGCTCATTGTTGACTACCTTTTCTTAAAAATCTCAATCGACTATATCTTCACACTGTACGTGCGATTACCCCTCGAAGGCGTAAGGACTCGACGCGACGACCGACCCATCCTTCAGAGTGTTAATCTCAAAATCCCCAAAAGCAACAGGAGCACAGCGCTGCAGCTCCCGCAGGCAAGCCACTGCCAACTCCCGAATTTCAGCATCGGCATGCTCAGTCGCACGCATCGAAATGAAGTGGCGCCAAGACCGGAAATTACCAGTAACCACGATTCGAGTTTCGGTGGCATTGGGCAAAACCGCCCGGGCTGCCTGGCGTGCCTGCTTTCGCCGCAAGATAGCGTTGGGCTCGTCGGCCCACTTCTCTTCCAGTGCGTCTAATAACTCACCATAGGCGAAACGGGACTGATCAACCGCGCTTTCGAAAACTCGCAACAGATCCGGGTCCTCCGCAATTGCGGGAGGAACCACAACATTGTTGGAACTGGCCGGCACAAACCGCTGCGACAACTGCGAAAAGGAAAAGTGGCGGTGCCGTGTGAGTTCATGTGCACACGAGCGCGACAGCCCACGAACATAGATGCTTGCACTTGCGTGTTCAAAAAGTGAGGTGTGGCCTACCTCAAGCACATGTCGCAGATATCCCCTATTCGTCGCCGTTCGTGGATTGGGCTTGTCCCACGTTTCATAACAAGCCCTGCCGGAGAACTCAATCAATGCTTCCCCACCATCGGCATCGGTATCAAAGTCGATGTCCTCCGGCGGGAAGAAGTTGGTCGCGGCGATTAGCTGCGCCTTGAGAGTGACATTTTCAGACATTTTCAGTTAACTCCCGGCCATTAAAGTCCCAGGAACGGCTCCAGTCCCACAGTCAGGCCCGGAAAATCCTCAATCTTGCGCACACCCAGCAGAACGCCTGGTACGAAGCTGGTGCGCGAGTAGGAGTCCTGCTTGATGGTGAGCGACTGCCCTTCTGCACCAAAGATAACGGTCTCGTGAGCCACCGAACCGGTCATACGGACTGCGTGCACCGGAATGCCCTCGACCTCAGCACCGCGAGCACCATCGAGAGTTTGCTCAGTGGCGTCCGGCTGCTCCCCCATGCCGGCTTCCTTGCGAGCACGAGCAATAGCCTCAGCAGTGTGGATAGCGGTGCCCGAGGGGGCATCCTTCTTAAAAGGGTGGTGCATTTCGATAACTTCAGCGGAATCGAAGTACGGAGCGGCTAGCTCCGCCATCTTCATCGTCAGTACCGCGGAGATTGCGAAGTTCGGTGCAATAAGAACATTGGCCTCACCGGCGGCGTCGTCAAGCCAGCGCTGCACCTGATCGAGGCGCTCCTTGGTAAAACCCGTAGTACCCACGACGGCGTTGATGCCATTCTTAATGCAGAACTCAAGATTGCCCATCACAGCGTCGGGCTGAGTAAAGTCAACAATGGTCTGCACACCAGCGGTGACAAGTTCATTCAGGTCATCGCCAGAGTCGAGACCCGCTGCCAGCTCCAAATCGTCGGCGGCTTCGACTGCCTCGCAGATGGTGGACCCTACCTTGCCCTTGGCGCCAAGTACGCCGACCTTGATATTGCTCACAGCTATTGTCCTTTCCCAACGGGTTTATCTTTCTCCCTTACCTTAGAATGTGTTGGCCAACTTGTGTGCCAATGCCCCCGTCCGCTTTGCCTTTTTGTCGACTTACGACGGGGTTTTTGTTGCGCTAAGATTCCATATCTTCGACAATTACCTATTTCTGTACCGATATATAGAAAGAGACTTCAATTGGTTTCTGAATCTGAAGATTCCGAACTCAGCCCAAGTTCGGAGGCACCACAGGCCGATGCGCCCAAAAGTGCTTATATGGCCATTTACGTGCTACTAGCTGCGGCATTCATGGCTATCTTGAACGAGACGGTCATGAGCGTCGCAATTCCCGTCGTCAAGGCGGACCTCGGAATCAGCGCAGCTACCGCAGGCTGGCTGACAACATCGTTCCTACTGACCATGGCAGTTGTCATTCCGGTCACTGGATTTCTCATTTCGGCAGTGCCGTTCCGCATTCTTTTCGCGGTCAGTCAAGGACTATTCGTCGTGGGCACTCTCATCGGTGCTTTCGCGCCAAACTTCGCGATCGTTCTGCTCGCACGCATTGTCCAAGCGTCCGGTACCGCAGTGCTGCTGCCGCTGCTGATGACCACGGTGCTCAACGTAGTACCGGAGCATGAGCGCGGGCGCATGATGGGACGAATGAGCGTGGTCATCGCTGTCGCGCCTGCTATCGGACCGACCATCTCCGGTCTCATTCTGGAGATTGCCAATAACAATTGGCATGCGCTTTTCGACACGATGTTGCCGCTCGGCCTAATTGTGCTGGTAGTGGGCGTCATCCTCGTTCCCAATATTGAGGAAAACTCCGCGAAGCCCATCGATATCCTCTCGGTGTTCCTCAGTGCCGGCGCATTCGGCCCGCTGGTGTACGCGCTGAGCCGCGTAGGCGCAGAGTTTTCGCTTATCGACGGAATCCTGTGCGCAGTCGGCATCGTGCTGTTGGTGTTCTTCATCATGCGCCAGCGCCGTTTGGCACCGCACAACCGAGCTCTGCTGGATCTTCGAACCTTCCGCACAAAGAGCTTTAGGCTGTCCACAATCATTCTGACCATTGGTTTCATGCTGATGTTCGGTGTGATCATCATTTTGCCGCTCTACCTCAATCTGCGAGGTGTCGACGTCAAGACTATTGGTTTGATTGTGATGCCTGGTCCACTGGTTATGGGTCTGATGGGACCGGCTGTCGGCCGGCTCTTTGACAGCTATGGTCCGCGCCCACTGGCAATTCCCGGCTCCATTGTCCTTGCCCTCGGTCTTTTCGGGCTCGGCTTCATCTCAGCATCGACTCCGCTATGGTGGATTGTCGCCTGCCACATCGTCCTTGAGATTGGCCTGGGGCTGCTGTTTACTCCGCTGTTCACATTCGGTCTTGGTGATCTTCCGAAGCGCCTCTACCCGGATGGCTCAGCAATCATGAACACGCTACAGCAGGTTGCCGGCGCTGTCGGTACCGCACTGTTTGTGGCGCTGTCAGCTGTTATTGCCACTGGCCTGTCCGGCACTGGTGCAGCAGCTCCTGCCGCCGACGACTTGATTCGTGGCTATAGCATTGCGATGTTTACCGCCGCGGGATTTGCCGTGGTGCTAATCTTCCTCACCACGCTGCTCAAGCCGCAGCGGAAGAAGATTGCATTACAGTAGCCCCCCCCAAGACCGGGGGGAATACCGCCTAAACTAGGCGGCTTGCTCCCGGCCCGGGATTTCCAACGAAAAACTCCGGTTCCGGCATTCCTCTGTCACGGAAGGCCGACGCAACTGCATTCGCTGCAGCACTGACACGGTCGTGTGGCAGCAGCGCAATGGCACTGCCGCCAAAGCCACCGCCAGTCATTCGGGCACCAAGCGCCCCCTGCTCAAGCGCTACGTCCACAGCAAGATCCAGCTCTGGACAGGAAACTTCGTAGTCATTCCTCAGCGAAAGATGGCTTGCCACCATCAACGTGCCAAAGGCCTCGAAGTCCCCCTCGGAAAGCTTTTCAATCGCCTGTGCCGTCCGGTCAATTTCGGTAACAACGTGACGTACTCGGCGCGCCACGGTATCAACCCATTGATCCCTATCTGCCTCAGCTGGGACGTTCTCCTTCGCCCAATTGATAGCAGCACCAACTGCATCATCCAGACCGCGGAAATCAGATACCCCAAGACCATTTGTCACGGCATCGATGATTCCGCGACGCGTCGCATACTGACCATCCGAGAGACTATGCCGAACGTTGGTGTTGATTACCAAAACCTCTAGGTCCTCGTCTGCGAAAGCAGCCTTTACAAGCTGGTCAGAACTCTTCGCAAAATCAATGACCAGTGCGTGGTTTTCCTTGCCCTTGATGGAAATACGCTGATCCAGACCGCCGGTAGAGGCACCAATGACCTCATTTTCTGCGCGGATAGCCGCCTCAACAATTCCCTGCTGCTCTTCATCGTTTGGTGCGCGCCCGTGGACGAGCTCAAAGGCTGCAACGCCGACAGAACACTCCAGAGCGGCGGAGCTGGAGAGCCCGGAACCGATCGGAACATCGGAGGAAATCGCAATGTCAAGGCTTGGACAATCCGCGGGCAACAGCCCTGCCTCACGCATAGCCCAGATAGTGCCAACTGCGTATCCCGTCCAATTTGCAGGAGAGTTCGGACCGACATCGGACATTGCGATAGCAACCGGCTTGTCACCGTCTGCGGCGTCGTCCTTGTCCATCAAGTCCGAAACAACTCGCACTGTCCACGAGTCACCAGCAGCCTGGGCACCCACCGCTGCGAAAGTACTCTGTGCCAACGCGAATGGCAGACAGATACCACCGGCATAATCGACATGCTCGCCAATCAGGTTGACTCTGCCTGGGGCGCGGAAGACGCCCTGTGGTTCCGAACCGAAACTGCGGCGGAATTGCTCAGTTACGTCAGATACCGCCTGTTTATGGGAGCGAGTGGGAAGCCAGCGAGTCTGGCCAACTTCCCGGAAGCGGTCAGCGATTGCCTCCGGGGTCGTGTCCGAAATCCAGGCTCCTTGCCCGGACTCTGAACCCGCGAGGAACTTCATGCGTCCTGCAGAGCGCATCATGGAATAGAGCTGCAGGTGGAGGCGGCCAAACTGGTGATCCTCGCCTACCGGAGCTTGGTTCCATGCTGCGATGTACGGCGTTTTGTCGATGCCGGGGAAGAATCGGTCAATACGTCGCAGCAGGTCAAGGTACATTGCTGTCAGTTCGTCCTTCTCCGCATCGGTCAGCTCCTGAAAACTACCGACAGCGCGGTTAGCCATAATCATGACTTCGACTGGCCACTTAGCTGCAGCTGGGACGAATGCGGTGAAGTACTCCCCTTCTGCGATGATCCGTCGACCTGAAGCCTTTTCGGCCTCCAGGACATCCTCAAAGAGGTCACGACCGGTGGTTTCGAAGTGGGCTTTCGCGCGTGAAACAATGGCTGCCGCACGTGGGGGCAGATACGGGTACGAGTAAATCTGCCCATGAGGATGCTGCAGCGTTACCCCAATTTCCTTGCCCCTGTTTTCAAAGGGGAACACCAACCTCACACCTTCGAGCTTGCTGAGTTCCGCAGTGCGGTGCGCCCACGCTTCAATAACGGTGCGAGCACGAGTAAAGGTCAGATCCCGGAAGGAGTCCGAAACATTCGGGGTAAAGCAGACAACCTCGCACCGAGCCAAGGCCGGCTTCCGCGGGAAAATCTCGGCGCCGTCGACAGTTTGGGCAAAGTCATCCGGAACTTCCATGTGCATGGAAAGCGAAGGGAAGCGGTTTTCAAAAACCACCACGTCGTAGTCACTGGCAGGCACCTCTGTGGGAAGTTGTTCCGGCAGCGTCGGAGCTAGTGGGTTCTCACCAGCAGGAGGCATAAAGGTGCGGTTCATGCGGTGCGCCGCGTAGCAGTACCAATCACCTGTCAGCGGATCTTGGCGCAGCTCCGACTCCGTAATCGCCTGTGGCAAATCACGTTCGTCGGTTAACTTTCGAGTCTTTTTGCCCGAGACATAGTCCGGTTCATCGTCGAAGTAGATTAGCTCGCGACCGTCGGCAAGCGTAGTGCGCGTTACCGAAAAAGCGTGAGAAGGCTGGTCATCGGTTGTCATTTTTACTCCTTATGATTCTTCGACAACCGTTGGGCGCAGTTTTGCCCAGGCATAGAAAACGATTGCAAAGAGAAGCAGGGCTATGCCGCTGTACAGGTTATACATCGGCTCTTTGGCAACACTGGTCTCCGGGTTAACTCCAGGATCGAGGAACAGCCACGACAGCAGCAAAATGATGCCGTAAAGACCAAGCAGCGCCCCAATGACATTGCGAATGTCAAAGGCACCTGCTTTCTTATTACCGGTGCTGATAGTCGCTTCTACAGTTGAATTGTTGTGTGTCCGTGACATGATTTCTCACTAGCTCCTATGCGAAAACGATGTTAAGAACTACGGCCATCACCAGGCACAAAATACCCAGCGGAACAGTTCGCTGTAACAATGGCAGCTCTGCCTCAGCAGCGTCTGTGAAGTGAGCCTTCGGCGTGACGGACTTGACGAAGCCCACCAGCTCCTCATCGGGTTTCGGCGTTGTCATGAGCGAAACGACCACAGCCACCACAATATCGACGACGAATGCCACGGAGGCGGCAGCGAACGCAGTGCCTTGCCCCGGCAGCTCAAAGATGGTTGCGCTTGCCGACGTGAACTCGGAGATGTACCAGTACAAAATCGCAGCACCCGTTCCTGCGAGCAGAGACGTCCAACCTGCTGTCGGCGTCATGCGCTTCCAGAACATACCGATAAGGAAGGTAGCGAACAACGGTGCGTTGAAGAAGCCGAATAGCGTCTGCAGGTAGTCCATGACGTTGCCGAAATTATCGGCAATCAATGCGGTGAACACTGCGATGCCGGTCGCGCCAATGGTAGCGATACGACCAACCTTGAGGTAGTAATCATCTGCTCGATTTTTGACGACGTAGGTCTGCCAAATGTCGTAGCTAAAGACTGTGTTGAACGCGGAGATATTCGCCGCCATACCTGCCATAAAGGCTGCTAGTAGCCCTGCAATAGCGATGCCCAGCAGGCCGTTGGGAAGCAAATCTCTCATTAGGTACAGAATTGCGTCGTTAGGCTTGGCAGTCTGATCCATGATGGGTGCGACAGTCGCGCCGGCGATCATGCCCGGCAGCACCACGATGAACGGAATGAACATCTTTGGAAACGCGCCGATAATTGGAGTCTTGCGTGCGGCCGACAGCGAATCGGCTGCCATGGATCGCTGAACCTCCACGAAGTTCGTTGTCCAATAGCCAAAGGACAGCACGAATCCCAAACCGAATACCAATCCGATGACTGAAACTACCGGGTTGTCAAAACCAGAAATATCCGTGCCCGGCCAGGTGTGGAAGTGCGATTCAGTGGCAACTTTTTCCTTAAGCCCCGACCAGCCGCCGACGCTGTGCAGACCGATTAGAGTCAGTGGCATTAGAGCTGCGACAATCACGAAGAACTGAAGTACCTCGTTGTAAATCGCTGCGGACAGTCCGCCCAACGTGATGTAGGACAGCACAATGACTGCAGCGACGACCAATGTCAGCCACAGTGGCCAGCCGAGTAGCGCATTGACCACTTTGGCCAGCAGCAAAAGGTTGATACCCGCGATGAGCAGCTGCGCGACGGCGAATGAAATCGCGTTGACAAGGTGCGCTCCGGGACCAAAACGACGCAGCATGAATTCTGGTACTGAGCGAACCTTGGAGCCATAGTAAAAGGGCATCATGACAATGCCCAGGAACACCATGGCGGGAACCGCACCAATCCAGAAGTAGTGCATGGTCTGGAAACCGTATTCCACACCATTTGCGGACATACCGACGATTTCCACTGCGCCTAGGTTGGCTGAGACGAACGCCAACCCTGTCACCCAAGCCGGCAGTGAGCGCCCAGAGAGGAAGAAGTCAATGGAGCTGGACACTTTGGCTCGTGCAGCCCAGCCAATGCCTAGGACGAATAGGAAGTATAGGGCAACAATGGAGTAATCCACCCATGATGCCTCGAGCCGTAGGGCTGATTGCGCCACTATCACGACGGCCTCCTCACAATTAGGGAGTCAAAACGTATTCAGGAAATGCACGAATCGGGATTTCTTTTTCTCGGCACCTGGCTGGTGCACGCCCATCAAGGCCGTGAAAGTGGCTCGACCTACCCCGAAGTGTGGGGCCAGATAGCCACTATCCGGAACAAAAGGAAGACCTATTCTTTTACATTCGTCCCCAAGTGTATTTTCCATTCTTAATTCCAGGTGAATTAATTAAGAAGGTTTTAACCCGATTGAGGGGGCTGCACTCTTCTGCGCTGGGAAAACTATTTTCCGCCCGTTTCCGCGCGCAGTCCCATGGCAAGAGTTGTTGTCTCTCCAGCCTGAACTCGCAGCAAACCGGTACCGGAGCGTAGCGCATCCGGCGGACATGTCATTGGCTCCACCGCAATCGCATTCCCGTGCCCAGGAAATCCTTCTCGTCGTCCAGCGTCGGCAACATAGACCTGGAAGAAGCGGAATTCATCATCGGCCCAGAGCACAGCACCCTTGCCATTTGGTCCAACCAAATGTGCTTCACGACGGCACGGTGAGTGACTCCCCGCTG
The DNA here is from genome assembly GCF_001812845.1 of Corynebacterium sp. HMSC065H09. Taxonomy (NCBI): domain Bacteria; kingdom Bacillati; phylum Actinomycetota; class Actinomycetes; order Mycobacteriales; family Corynebacteriaceae; genus Corynebacterium; species Corynebacterium sp. HMSC065H09. The sequence goes on along the minus strand of NZ_KV810585.1, from coordinate 274,212 downwards.
CCTCCGCGGCAGCAAAGAAGCAGTGATCCAGCCACAGTCCATCCAGGGATACCCCCTCTCGAAGGCTGGGAACCACTGTCTCCGCTGGCACCGCTGGGCCGGCGGGCAAGTTTCGAATTGGCTCCAGTGGCAGGTTGTTATCAACGGGCAACCGTAGTGTGCAACTGCCGAAGTCAGCGCCCAACGCGCTTAAATAGGGATGCCAGCCCAGACCAAACGGGCACTCCCTATCGCTGCGATTATGCACTGTGAACTCCGCCGATAGGCCATCTGCAGACGTGACTTGCCAGCGCACGGTCATACCGAGTTCCCAAGGCCAGCCCGGTTGCGGCTCAACTTCCACGCCCAAGGTGACGCTGCTGTCATCAGAATCGACCACAGACCAAACGCGATCTGCAACAAATCCGTGAATAGCATTCGCCCGGGACGGCTCCGAAATATCTAGTCGATGGACTTCCCCATCAAAGATGAATACTCCGTCAGCGACCCTGTTCGGCCACGGAGCCAGGAGCGTACCTGCGGACAACGGTGGATTGAACCCTTTGGGATAGTCAGTCAGCAGTGGCAGGCCACAGTACTCCAGTGATCTCGGTCCACCACCGAACTGGGAAATACTTGCGACATAGCCACCGGCCGCAATGTCGATGAATTCATGATCGTGCGCGACAAGTTGCATGCGCAAATTACCTTCCACGTGGGTTCGAAAATTAATCCCTTCGAAACCCGAGATTAACCCAAAACAAAAGCGCGGTTAGGTCAATTTGTGACCTAACCGCGCCATCGCTACACGCGTTGTTGGAGGCTACCTAAAGCACATCCTCCGTCGCCAAGCATTAATCGTCTTCGACCGGAACCAGCGAGATCTTGCCGCGGTTGTCGATATCAGCGATTTCGACCTGAATCTTGTCGCCGACATTGATGACATCCTCGACCTTCTCGATGCGCTTGTCGCCACCGAGCTTGGAGATGTGGATCAGACCGTCACGGCCCGGAGTCAGGGAGACAAAAGCACCGAAAGCGACAGTCTTCACGACAGTGCCCAGGTAGCGTTCGCCGACCTTCGGCAGCTGCGGGTTAGCAATGGCATTAATCTGCTCGATTGCAGCGTCCGCGGCCTTACCGGAAGTTGCCGAGACAAATACGGTGCCGTCGTCCTCGATAGAGATATCAGCACCGGTTTCCTCGGTGATGCCGTTGATGGTCTTGCCCTTCGGACCGATGAGCTCACCGATCTTCGAAGCCGGAACCTTAACGGTGGTGATCTTCGGAGCGAGACCACTCATCTCGTCCGGAGACTCGATGACCTCAGCCATGGTGGACAGGATGGCCAGACGTGCATCACGAGCCTGGGACAGAGCATCGGCCAGAACCTTCGACGGAATACCGTCGAGCTTGGTGTCCAGCTGCAGTGCGGTAATGAAGTCCGCAGTACCAGCGACCTTGAAGTCCATGTCACCGAATGCGTCTTCGGCACCGAGAATATCGGTCAGTGCGACGAAGCGGTTTTCACCGTCAACCTCGCCGGAAACCAGGCCCATGGCGATACCGGCAACCGGAGCCTTCAGCGGCACACCGGCGTTGTACAGCGACAGAGTCGAAGCACAGACCGAGCCCATGGAGGTCGAACCATTGGATCCAAGAGCCTCGGAGACCTGGCGAATGGTGTACGGGAATTCCTCGCGGGACGGCACGACCGGCAGCAGAGCGCGCTCAGCCAGTGCCCCGTGACCAATCTCGCGGCGCTTCGGAGAGCCAACACGACCGGTCTCGCCGGTGGAGTACGGCGGGAAGTTGTAGTGGTGGATGTAGCGCTTGGAGGTAACAGGAGTCAGCGAGTCAATCTGCTGCTCCATCTTCAGCATGTCCAAAGTGGTGACACCCAGAATCTGGGTCTCGCCGCGCTCAAACAGCGAAGAGCCGTGGGCACGCGGAATCAAGCCGACCTCAACGCCCAAGTCACGAATGTCGGTGACACCGCGACCATCGATGCGGAAGCCCTCAGCGAGAATCTTCTCACGGACAATCTGCTTCATCACTGCGTTGTATGCAGCGCGAATCTGCTTAGATGCAGCTTGCTCGTCGACATCATCGGATACGAAGCGCTCCAGCAGCTGCCCCTCGACGTCCTCCATGTACTCATTGGTGGCGTCATCTCGTTCCTGCTTACCCGGAATGGTGAGCAGCTTGGCCAGCTTCTTAGCGGACTTCTTCTCGACTGCGTTAAAAATCTCATCGCCGTATGCCGGGAACAGCGGGAACTCCTGCGTTTCCTTCGCTGCGCGCTCAGCCAGACCCTTCTGTGCCTCACACAGAACCTTGATGTGCGGCTTTGCTGCCTCGAGGCCAGCGGCGACGATGTCCTCGGTCGGCGCCGGTGCACCGTCAGCAATACGCTTGACGACGGTCTCCCCTGCTCCGGCCTCCACCATCATGATGGCGACATCTTCGACGTTCTTGCCGCGACGCTTGCGGGTGACGATACGGCCAGCGACGACCATCTCGAACAGAGCCTGCTCGTGCTGCTCCTCGGTCGGGAAAGCGACCCATGCACCCTCTGGGTGCTTGTCATCAGCAACGAGCGCGATGCGGACGCCACCGACAGCGCCGGAAACCGGCAGCCCGGAAAGCTGAGTTGCAGCTGACGCGCCGTTGATTGCGACAACGTCATAACGGTCCTTCGGATCCCAGGACATGACGGTGACGACAACCTGTACCTCGTTGCGAAGGCCCTTGACGAAGGTCGGACGCAGCGGACGGTCAATCAGACGACATGCCAGGATGGCGTCGGTGGACGGGCGGCCCTCACGGCGGAAGAACGAACCCGGAATCTTGCCCGCGGCGTACATACGCTCTTCAACGTCGACGGTCAGCGGAAAGAAATCAAAGCCCTCGCGGGGCTGGTTGGAAGCGGTGACGGTGGACAGGAGCATGGTCTCCTCGTCCAAGTAGGTGGTCACCGAACCATCGGCCTGACGAGCCAGTTGGCCCGTTTCAAAGCGAATGGTGCGGGTGCCGAAATCACCATTGTCGATGGTGGCAACGGCCTCGGTAATACCGAAATCCTCATCAAAGAAAAATTCAACAGCCTTGCTGTTGGCCATAGGTTTCTTACTCCTAGAAATAGCGGCGATCATCGATGTCGCCTGTAAAAGATCGAATGAACTTCGTTTGCGTCACGCATTCTACCAGCTAACGCGGAAAGTTCTTGTATTGGACGGATCGGAGATCTCTCACTGCATCTGGGTTCTTGCACCTACGCGGGGTTCTAGGAGTTTGCGGGGCGGGGGGCACTTATCGATGACTTTTCTTGACTCATCGATGGTTTACCGTGTCTTATCGACGAATTACCGTGTCTTATCGATGGTGCCCGGCACTTGTGCGCACGCTTTCGATCAGCCCCTCCACATGTCGATGAGGGATTCACTTGTGGCCACGCTACAGCGCATCGATGAGTGAATACCACAACGACAAGTGATCAAAAAAAAGACCCGCCGTGAGCTTCCATCCAATGGAAACCCAAACGGCGAGTCTAAAAAGCTTAAAAGCCTTGAATTAACAGAGCAACTTACACCAATGAAGCTCTGACAAACAGGACCTTAAGGAGAACCTTAGCGACGCAGACCCAGGCGCTCGATCAGCTTACGGTAGCGCTCAACATCGTTGTCCTGCAGGTACTGCAGCAGGCCCTTGCGGCGACCGACCAGCAGCAGCAGACCACGACGGGAGTGGTGATCGTGCTTGTGGAACTTCAGGTGCTCGGTCAGCTGACGAATACGTGCGGTCAGCAGTGCAACCTGAGCCTCCGGGGAACCGGTGTCGGTCTCGTGCAGGCCGAACTCCTTGAGAATCTCAGCCTTTTCTGCAGTGTTCAAAGCCATGTAAATCTAACTCCTTGAATCAAATTATGGTCGTTTTTTCAGTCCACATTCTCGGCTTTTCCGGAACCAAACAGCGTCTGGCAGCTGGTTCCTCGCAACTGCTTGTGGACCGCAGTCACAGCCGACGTTTTACTCTAACAGCTAATCGGTCTTAGCCAAAATGGCCTCGGTGTCTGCCACGTCCTGGCTCATCCGGTCAATGAGCTCCTCGACCGAGTCGAACTTCTCCATTCCGCGAATCCGGTCGACAAACTCAACCTGCCCGGCGGTGCCGTAGAGGTCCGCATGACGGTCAATCACGTAGGCCTCGACCGTTCGATCAGTGTCTCCAAAGGTCACATTAGTGCCCACCGACACGGCCGCTGGGTAGCGCACCCCAAACTCGATATCGCCCTTCGGGTCCGGCTCCGGGCGGGCTGCCGTCGGCTGAACCGTGAACCATGCCGCGTAGACACCATCAGCCGGGATTGCTAGGCCCTCAGCGAAGTCAATATTGGCGGTCGGAAAGCCCAGCTGCACTCCCCCACGCCCCTGACCTGGAAGAACATCACCATCGACACGGTAGAAGTACCCGAGACACGAGGCGGCTGCGGACACCGCACCGTCGGCAAGCAAACCGCGAATACGTGTCGACGAAACACGTTCGGTCGAGTCCGCGGCAGTGACGTCGAGAAGGTCGACGATGGTGACGTCGACCCCACACTTACAGCCGTGCTCCGGCATAGTCTCGGCGGTACCTGCGGCCTTCTGCCCATAGGTGAAGTTCTGGCCAACGAAGACGGCCTGTGCATTCAGCTTGTCGCGGACAACGGTGCGTACAAAGTCTTCTGCGGGGATGCTGGAGAAGTTCTTGTCGAAAGGCACGACAAGCATGGCATCGATTCCCTCCGCCTCTGCCAGCTCGGCACGACGGGAAACGGTGGACAGCGCCGGCGGCACCTTATCCGGGGCAAACAGCGCTACGGGATTGGGATCGAAAGTCATCAACAGCGACTTCACGCCACGAGCGCGAGCGTCACTGACCGCAGCAGCTATCAGGCGCTTATGCCCAAGATGAATACCATCGAACACTCCGATGGTTACGACCGTGTCCCCCAGGTCTTCGGGTGCATTGTCCAAGCCATACCAAATCTCCACAGAGAGCCAGTGTAACTGGTCACCGTTTAACACACCGCATATAGCGCAACATAGGATTGCGTCTATGACCGACTTCGATCCGATTGCAGACTCCGGCATTGTCATCGTCGACAAGCCCCAAGGCTGGACAAGCCACGATGTAGTGGGCAAACTCCGTCGCATCTTCCGCACCAAGAAGGTCGGCCACTCCGGTACCCTCGACCCAATGGCCACCGGTGTGCTCGTCCTCGGCATCGGCCGCGGCACCCGTTTCCTGCCACATGTCCACGCCGACACGAAGTCCTACCAAGCCACCATTCGACTCGGCGCTGCCACGCTTACCGACGACGCCGAAGGCGAGTTGCTCTCCGAATCCTCGGCGGCATCGGTGACTGATGAAATGGTTCGAGCGGAAATTGCGAAGTTCACCGGCACAATCATGCAAAAACCCGCGGCGGTATCAGCGGTGAAGATTGACGGTGTCCGCGCCTACGAGCGCATCCGCCGTGGTGAGAAGGTCGATATCCCTGCGCGCCCAGTGACGATCACCCGCTATGAGGTTCTGGACATCCGCCACGACTCCGATCCTTCGCGCCCCGGGGAGTGCATCGATATCGACGTGGAGGTCGACTGCTCTGCCGGCACTTTCATCCGCGCCCTAGCTCGTGACTTGGGGGATGCACTGAGAGTCGGTGGTCATCTCACTGCTCTGCGGCGTACTGCCGCCGGCGTTTTCACTATTGATGAGGCGTTGACTATCGACGAGCTCACGGCGAAGGCCGAGCAGTTCGACACCGCCCATCCAGAAATTGCGGAGATGCGACGCCCAGTCCCGGAGCGCGCCGCTTCCTTGCTGCCGATGAGTCTGGACGAGGCCTGCCTGCGTTGCTTTGATACCCGCGAAATTACTGAACAGCAGGCGGCTGATTTGGCTCAGGGCAAGTGGCTGGAGCCGATCGGAAAACCTGGAGTCTATGCGGCGGTGTCACCAACGGGAAAGGTTCCGGCGCTGCTCACAGAATCTGGCAAACGGGCTAAGACGGTCTTCGTGGTGCGCCCGGCCACGCTGTGACTACCTCTCAAGGATTTTAAGACTGCTCGAGCCACACCGCGGTTGCAACGATGCCTGCACCGCGAGCCCAGAAGCCTTTTACTCCGCAGAAGGCGTCGGGAATCTCACGGTGAAACGTTAGCTGTAAAGGTCCGCCTGTGAGTCCTCGGGAAAAACCTCGCGCTGCTATCCGTTTCTTTCGCAGTTGGACGGAGACTTCGTCGAAGTCTAGCCACTGCCCGACTATCGGCTCCCAGAGTTTGTACATTGATTCCTTGGCGCTAAATTGCACCAGCGGGTCAAGGCGTGCTTCGTCAGTGCGCAAGACTGCCTCGATGATTCCTAACTCTAGAGTCTGCTCGACCTCGACATCGATGCCAATCCCCTGCAGCTGTTCAGCGCTCGCGGACACGGCTGCCACGGCCCCGTCGCAATGGCTAATTGACCCCACGACTCCTCGCGGCCACAGCGGCGCTCCGGTGGTCGACATGCCAATCCCATGTGGGGCAGGCTCTCCTAGCCGTTGCACCGCCTCATGCGCAGCGAGGCGCCCTCGGGTGAAATCACGGATTCGAACAGGTGCTGCACTATCAGACAGCCTCAACTCAGCGCTACGGAGCTGCTGCAATTCCGCATCACTAAACGGACGCTCGGCATTGGAGTCAATAACTAGCCGGCTACCGGCGGGCAAATGCCTGGCCAGATACTCCTGGACGTCGGCAAGCACACTCATGCGCTGATGCCGTACCATTTCTCTCCACGGAAACGGGTAGCGACAAAGATTAGTCGCAGAATCATGAAGGCCAAGAGACCGCACCACACGCCGGTCAGCCCCCAGCCAAATGCCTGCGCCAGCCAGACCGGTGGGAGGAATCCGCACAGGACCGCGCTAACGGTGGCGTTACGGAGGAAGGCTGCGTCGCCGGCGCCGAGCAACACGCCATCGAGCGCGAAGACGACACCGCCGATAGGAATCATTGCGACAAGAATCCACCATGGTCCGGCGGTGACTGCGTCAATCACGCCTGTTGCGTCGGTAAAAATGCGGACGATGCTGGCATTACCTACTGCGAAAACAGCCGCTAGGCCGAGGGCAATGACGCTTGACCAGACCGTCACGCGCTTGCCAGTCCAGCGGGCAACGGCCGTGGAGCTACCGCCCAACGCTGCACCGACGAGCGTCTGTGCAGCAATCGCTAGCGAGTCGAGCACCAACGAAATCAGGTTCCACAGTTGCAGCATGACCTGGTGCCCACCGAGCGTGGTCGGCCCAACGCGGCCAGCAACCGCTGCGGCGGAGAGGAACGCTACCTGGAAGGACAAGGAGCGAACGATGAGATCGCGGCCGAGGACCAGCTGGCTTTTGATAATGGCGCCATTCGGGCGCATGGAAAGCTTGCGGCTAGAGCACTCTTTGAAAAGACTGCGGAGGAACAGTCCGCCGGTAATCAATTCGCCGAAGAGAACGGCCAGCGCAGAGCCCTCGAGGCCGAAGGCGCGGACCAGCGGCACAATCACAATGGCGGCCGGAACAAGGCCTGAGAGCACAAATAGCAGCGGCGCGCGGGTGTTTTGGATACCGCGCAACCAACCATTTCCAGCCTGCGCAATCAACGTCAGCGGAATGGCGAAGGCAGCAACTCGCAACCACTGCCCGGCATCATGAGCGACCTCCGGATGAGGAGCTAACCAACCGGTAAATACTGGTGCCAACCCCACGATGATGGCAAAGAGGCTAAGGCCCACAAAGATGGCGACCCACGTCGCTTGCAATCCCTCTTCAACCGCCTCGTCCACGTTGCCCCTGCCAAAGGCTCGCGCTGATCGGGCGGTCGTGCCGTAAGCCAAGAAAGTGAGCTGCGTAGTTACCACGGAAAATACCGTCGAACCAGCGGCAAGCGCCGCAAGCTGGACAGCTCCAAGCCGACCAATGACAGCCGTATCCAGCAGCACATAGAGTGCGGGCGCGGCAAGAACACCCAACGCTGGCAGCGCCAGCGAAACGATTGCGCGAAGGCTGACATCTGACTTCGCACTGTGCCCGGTTCGCTCTATGCCAGTTTGCTCAATCTCAGTGCGCTCCTGAGTTTCTCGCGAGTCCGACAATCCCCTAGGCCTCGCTCGTGCCTCGGCGTGCCTGGGCTGCGACATCGCTGGTGTCCAGGATGGCCTGCAGCAGCTCATCCTTGCTGCACTCCCGAGTCAGACCGGCGGCACGCTCGTGGCCACCGCCGCCAATTTCCAGGGCGACCTGGGAGACATCGACAAGCTCGCGAGAACGCAGCGAGACGGCCCACTGGTTTGGCTCATACTCCTTAAGCACGGCACAGACGTCGGCCGCATTAGTCGTACGCACAATGTCCACGACCGATTCAATCTCATCGTGGCCAACTTCGGCGGTCTGGTCGTGCTCAATGACGACGTGGATTAGGCCAGCGCCGTCGCCCCACTCGGGCACCAATGTCGCGGTGGAAAGCACCTTGCCCAGGAATGGAAGGTAGGCAAACGGATGTTCTTCCAGCAGCTGTGCACCAATCGTGCGCGGATTGAGCCCCTTATCCAGCAGGCGCGCCGCTGCAGTGTGCATGCGGGAATGGCCGAACTGGAACGATGCGGTGTCCGTCAACAGCCCTGCATAGAGAGCATGAGCCATCGGCGTGGTCAGCTTGATACCCCAGACACCAAAGAAGTCCAGGAGCACCATGGTCGAGGACTCTGCGCGTTCGTCAACCATGTTGACGGACCCAAAGCGAGTGTTGGTCGCGTGATGGTCAACATTGATAACGCGGTCGGAGGCCATCACGCGATCTTCCAGCGCACCGAGGCGCCCCGGGCTTGCGCAGTCGACAGTCACCCACGTGTCAATGTCTTCATCCAAGTCCGTGTACTCGACAAATCGCTCCCATCCGGGGATGGTCAACAGCGACTTGGCTGGCAAATCGCTCTCACCGTAGCTGGCTACAGCCGAAATGCCACGCTGTACAAGTGCCATGACCATCGCAGATGCAGCACCAATCGCATCCGCATCGGGGTGAACATGGGCAATGACGCCGACCTTCTTGGCGTCGGCAAGCATATCCTGCATCTGCTGAATCGGCTTGGACATGCGGCGATTAATCGCCTGGGAAAGCTGGTGAGCTGCCTGCTCCTGAGCCTGCGGAGAAGTGGTCACGTGGGTGCCCCTTTCATCGATAGATGTGGCCGGTGGAGAGTTTTACTCCTCGTCGCGGTATGGGTTGGCATCGCCTGCGGGCTTTGCGTTTCTAGCCTGCTCAGCCAATTCCGCGTCGCGCGCGCGAGTCTTATCGAGCAGCTCCTCAAGGTGCGCGGAAATCTCCGGCACCGTGTCAACCTCAAAAGCCAGCGTCGGTGTGTAGCGCACACCGGTGCCACGACCGACCAGGGAACGTAGCTGCCCCTTCGCCTTTTCCAGCGCTGCTGCTGCCGACTCGTAGTCCGGTTCCTCGTCGAGCGTACGTCCGCGCACAGTGTAGAAAACTGTGGCGTCGTGCAAATCGCCGGTGACGCGGCAGTCGGTGATAGTCACAAACTCCAGCCGCCGGTCCTTAATCTCACGCTCAATTGCGCTGGCGACAATCTCCTGAATACGCTTGGACAGCCTGCGCGCGCGTGCTGGATCTGCCATTTTTGGCTACTCCCTATCTATCTCTACCTGTGCGTAACGATTCGTAGCTAGACCCCATTTAGCGTGGGGCCTGAAGTGCCCCTTCGCTGACAAAGACCCATTTGGGATCCGGCAAAACGGTTCAATACAAAGGACTGCTAATACTAACACGCAAAACACTACTCAACTTCGAACCGCATGTTTCGCGACTTCGCCCGCACCCGTTTACCGAGTGCAGTCAATTGCTTCGCCGCACGCTCGCCCTTTGTTATTAACCCATTAATCATCACGACAACACTGCCACCACCATCGATGTCATCGACGGCATGGGGAGTCGCTACTACGGAATTGCGCAGCTGAAACGCAGCCTACCCGTACGCTCTTAACGGCGCTCCACGAAGTTGTACATCGGTAACCCATTAACATGGGAGCAGTCAGGCAGTGAATCCATCACACTATCCTGCAATGGTGTTTCTCCCTCGATGCCGAAAATCCATTTAACCGCAGCATTACCTAGCTCCAGCGGATGGAAAAGGTAACTTACCTCACCATTTTTATCCTTGGGCGCCACACTGCCATGGGTTTGTTCCCATTCAGCCACATCCGTCGGATGTAGTACCTCGACGTGTTCACCGTTAGCGAACGGTACCTCAAAATCCAACAGTCGTCCAGAGCTGAAAAACCGCTGCATGTCAAAATCATAGTCTTCGCAGCTTGCTTCTAATTCCCTGGTAGGAGTCTTATAGTGGCAGAAATCGACAACACTATTGATGCACAGTGACCAACTTTCGCGAGGATCGTTCGCCAACGCTGGGTCCTCAATAAGGTCGTATACGTCGTCGGTCCCGAAAAGCAGCGTTGGCCCAAACGCTACCGCGTGGAAGTACCAATTATGACCATCCTCAATGGTTTCTTCGGAATCAAAGGCGAATTTCCCTGGCCAAATCTTGTCCAATTGCGCAAGAGTCTCCTCTGCGCTCGCAGGAGGATAATTCAAAATATTCGTTCGCGGCAGTTCATCTGAGAGTGCAAAGAGATTAGTTTTGAAGCCCATAACGAACACGATACGCAAAAAGGCGCTCCCCGAAGGGAGCGCCTTATCAAAGTTCACGCAGTGTTTAGCTTACGTTGCTACGTGCGCGGAACCTCGACCATCTCGTAGACCTCGATAACGTCGTCCACCTGGATGTCCGGGTAAGACAGCACCATACCGCACTCGTAACCGGCTGCGACCTCGGTAGCATCGTCCTTCTCTCGCTTCAGCGACTCGATAGTCGCCGAATCCGTAATGACGTTGCCGTCACGAACCAGGCGAGCCTTCGCGTTGCGGCGGACCTTGCCGGACTCGACCATACAGCCGGCGATGAGGCCAACTGCGGAGGACTTGAAGATGGCGCGAATCTCTGCACGACCAATCTCCTTCTCCTCGTAGACCGGCTTGAGCATGCCCTTCAGAGCAGCCTCAACATCCTCGATAGCACGGTAAATCACCGTGTAGTAGCGGATGTCAACGCCCTCAGCGTTGGCAACCTCTGTGGCCTTACCCTCGGAGCGAACGTTGAAGCCGATGATGACGGCGTCAGACGCAGCAGCCAGCGTGACGTTGGTCTGAGTAACAGCACCGACACCACGGTCGATGATGTTCAGTGCGACCTCGTCGTCGACCTCGATCTTGAGCAGGGCTTCTTCCAGTGCCTCGACGGTACCGGCGTTGTCGCCCTTCAGGATCAGGTTGAGGGTGTTGGTCTCCTTCAGGATCTCGTCCAGGTTCTCCAGGGAGACGCGCTTGCGACGACGTGCTTGCAGCGCATTACGACGACGTGCGTCGCGGCGGTCTGCAATCTGGCGGGCCGTACGATCCTCGTCAACAACCAGGAGGTTGTCACCAGCACCCGGTACGGAGGTCAGGCCGAGCACCTGAACCGGACAGGAAGGACCGGCCTCATCGACGTCGTTGCCGTACTCATCGACCATGCGGCGAACACGACCATATGCGTCACCGACAACGATGGAATCACCGACGCGCAACGTACCGCGCTGAACGATAACGGTTGCCACCGGACCACGGCCACGGTCAAGGTGAGCCTCAATGGCGACACCCTGAGCGTCCATATCCGGATTGGCGCGCAGATCCAGCGAAGCATCGGCAGTCAACAGCACTGCTTCGAGAAGCTGATCGATGTTGAGACCTTGCTTAGCGGAGATATCGACGAACATAGTGTCGCCGCCCCACTCTTCGTCAGTGAGACCGTATTCAGTCAGCTGACCACGAATTTTCTGCGGATCTGCAGTTTCTTTATCAATCTTGTTGACTGCAACGACAATCGGCACATCAGCGGCCTTGGCGTGGTTAATAGCCTCAACCGTCTGCGGCATGACGCCGTCATCAGCTGCAACAACCAGAATCGCGATATCGGTCGACTTGGCACCACGAGCACGCATGGCGGTAAACGCCTCGTGACCCGGGGTATCCAAGAAGGTAACCTTGCGCTTCTCACCGTCGAGCTCCACCGGCACCTGGTAGGCACCGATGTGCTGGGTAATACCACCGGACTCGTGGCCACCGACGTTGGCCTTACGAATCGTGTCCAACAGGCGCGTCTTACCGTGGTCGACGTGACCCATCACAGTTACCACTGGCGGGCGCTGCTCCAGGTCCTCATCGTCGCCCTCGTCCTCACCGAACTGGAGGTCGAAGGACTCGAGGAGCTCGCGGTCCTCATCCTCAGGCGAGACGACCTGGACCTTGTAATCCATCTCGTCGCCGAGCAGCTGCAGGGTCTCGTCGGAGACCGATGCAGTTGCCGTCACCATTTCGCCGAGGTTGAACAACGCCTGGACCAGCGATGCTGCATCGGCGTTAATCTTCTCAGCGAAGTCAGACAGGGATGCACCACGTGCGAGGCGAATGGTCGTGCCCTTACCGTTGGGCAGCTTAACGCCGCCTACCACGGATGGTGCCTGCATTGCCTCGTACTCGTTGCGCTTCTGACGCTTCGACTTACGTCCGCGACGCGGGGCGCCTCCTGGTCGCCCGAATGCACCTGCAGTTCCACCGCGACGTCCGCCGCGACCACCGCGCGGTCCGCCACCCGGGCCACCCGGGCCGCGACCACGGCCGCCGAAGCCACCGCCACCGCCACCGCGGCTTGCCTTTGCAGGCATCTGCCCCGGGTTCGGGTGCGAAGGCATCATTGCCGGAGTCGGACGATTGCCGCTCGGCTTATTACCGCGGCCCTGTCCACCCTGCGGGCGAGGGCCACCCTGGCGTGCTCCCGGTTTCGGGCCCGGACGGCCGTTTCCACCCTGCGGGCGAGGGCCACCCTGGCGTGCTCCCGGCTTCGGGCCCGGACGGCCGTTTCCACCCTGCGGACGCGGCATGTTGGACGGCCGCGGTGCCGGACGGGAGGATCCGCCGGTCGAGAATGGGTTGTTCGCCACACGCGGTGCGCGTGCGCCTGGCTTCGGCCCTGGCTTCGGGCCAGCAGGCTTCGGCGGGCGTGGCATTTCTTGTCCCGGCTTCGGCGAACGGGACGGTGCAGCTGGCTTGGCACCCGGCTTTGCCGCCGCTGGTGCAGCAGGCTTAGCGCCTGGTTTTGCAGCTGGCTTGGCACCCGACTTAGCAGCAGCCTTGGTAGTTGGGGCCTGGGCAGACGCGTCAGCACCTGCGCCAGCATTCTTCTCTTCGTAGACCTTCTTCATCTTCCTGACGACGGGTGGTTCCACCGTCGAAGAAGCGGTCTTAACAAACTCGCCCTGAGCCTTCAGCTCGGCGAGTAGTTCTTTGCTGGTGACCCCGAGCTGCTTAGCGAGCTCATGGACACGTAGCTTTCCGGACACTGCTCTCCTCACTAGTGGGGGCCGAGCAGCGCCCGATGGCGGATTTGTCCGCGCACCGAGAGCGCCTGCAGGGCTCCCTCTTATCTATTGCCGTTCATCGCTGATGCTTCATCGTGTGCTCATCAGTGTTCAGGTCTTTCTGTTGTCATTTTTCCTGCCTCCCTGCTTAGCGACACGCACATCGTCAGCGGGGGCGAAACCCTCCGCCGCTTCGTAGTGCGTGGCGATAAACTGTTTAACCGGAAACGCATCTACCTGCGTAGATACCTTCAGTGCGCGGCCAAATGCACGGCGCTTGTCGGCGATCTCCCAAGCCTTTAGTGTTGGGGTGATCCAGGCACCTCGCCCCTGCATCCGACGATGCGGATCAGCAACGACGGCTACTGAGCCATCTGAACGGGTGGTGGCGACAATGCGTAGCAGCTCCGAGCAATTGTGGCGCTGCTTAGTTGCAATACAGGTACGTGTGGGTGCAGGCGTATGAGTTGTCGAATTCGGGTTTAGCACCCGCGAAGTCGTCATACTCCTGACGCACCCACCTTCCTGCTAAGAAATTCAGCGCGAAAATTCGCATAGGAAAATCACGCCTTGTCGTTTGGCCACCTCCCAGCATAACCCGAAAAGGCGGAAAAGTGCCAACCCCCTAGGCACTTTCCCGCCACTTTCGCAACCGCTGGGACGCTGACGTTGTGTCTACTCCGCGTCGGAGTGGATATCGATTCGCCAGCCGGTCAGACGAGCCGCCAGACGGGCATTCTGTCCCTCCTTGCCGATAGCAAGAGAGAGCTGGTAGTCGGGCACCACAACGTGTGCACGGCGCTCGTCCATGTCCAGAATCTTGACACTAACTACCTTGGCGGGCGCCAGCGAGTTACCAACGAACTTCGCCGGATCCTCGTCGTAGTCGATGATGTCAATCTTCTCGCCCTTGAGCTCATTCATAATCGAGTTCACACGCTGACCGCGGGGCCCAATGCAGGCGCCCTTAGCGTTGAGGCCCTTGACCGTGGGGCGTACAGCAACCTTGGTGCGGTGACCGGCCTCGCGCGCAATGGAAATCAATTCCACTGCCCCATCGGCAACTTCCGGAACTTCAAGTTCGAAGAGCTTACGAATGAGCTCCGGATGCGTGCGTGACAGGTGAATCGCAACACCGCGCGGTGTCTTGTTCACACCGACGACGTAGCACTTGATGCGGTCACCGTGCTTGAGTTCCTCACCTGGCAGCTGCTCAGCCGGCATCAGAATACCGTCTCGGCCGTTGGCCTCCGAACCGATGTGGACGACGACAATGCCCTTTTCATTGGCATAGACATCGCGCTGGACCACGCCGGAAATGACCTGATTAGACAGGTCTGCGTATTCGTCGAGAACCTTATCGCTCTCCGCATCCCGCAGACGCGAAAGGATGGTCTGACGAACAGCGAATGCAGCGGTACGCTCGAAGTCCTCCGGAGTGTCGTCCCATTCGGAGATGAGATTGCCCTCGTCGTCTCGCTCCTGGGCAAAGACTATGACGTCACCGGTCTCACGGTCGATTTCGACGCGCGCATACTGTGCCGGTGCGGTGGTGTTACGGTAGCTTTCACGCAATGCTCGGGCGACCAGTCCCAGCATTTCGTCGACAGGAATACCCTTTTCCTTTTCCAAGGTTCGCAGGGCAGCTAGTTCAATCTTCACTTGTTATCCTCCAGCCTGGTCAAGGCATCGTCATAGTCTAGTCCCGCAAAATCCTTCTCGGCTGCGGGCGGATTAGAGAATTCAACTTGTACCACTGCACGGGCCACATTGGTTAATTGGACACGCTGGCCAACAGCCTTCAAACGTCCCTTTGGCCCCTTAGAGGTAACGAGAATGATGGATTCTTCATCCGGCGACAGCGCACCAATGCGGGCTGCAATCGCGGAACCGTCGGCAAGCGAAATCTCCGCAATACGACCACGGTTACGACGCCAGTGCCGAGGCTGGGTCAGCGGTGCGTCAATACCAGGAGTGGAAACTTCCAAGGTGTAGCCCTGAGCGCCGAAGTCCGCTTCACCACGTGCCTCCGCGGCATCCAGAGCCGAAGATACTTCATACGTGGCCTGTTCCAGAACATCGAGGTCAGGACGCTCATCTGCGTCAACTAACACAATGACCTGTGACTTTGCGCCGGCGCGAACGACCTTGACATCTTCCACATCCAGGCCGATTTGTGCGAGCGCCGGGCTCACAAACTGTTCAATTTTCTCGGGTGCGGGTATCGCCATAGTCGTAGAGTCTACAGGTCAAGTACTAGGAATTGCGCACCTGGGCGCTTTCCACATACCGCATTGACACAAAGTGCCGCCCGCCGTGGCACCATAGTGAGGTGATTGTTGAACCTCCCTCCCCCAGTTTTGCTTCCGCATCGCATCGCACTCGTACTCTCTCGCGCCGTGGCTTCCTCGCTGCTGCCCTCGCCGTGGGATCACTTCCTGCGCTTTCCGCGTGCTCGCATCTGGTGGCACCGCGCCCCGATTACGCCATTGAGGTTCTCCATGCGCTGGCGGCGCGCGATGCACAGTCGCTTAGCGACGCCAATCCTGACCTCGCAGCGGTGCGCTCCGCGCAGGTTACCGAACTGGATAAGGAAATCACACGCGCCTGCGGCACCCACAAGGACGGTAAACCTGTCGATGAATGTGGCTCGGACGTAGCAGTCCCAGGATCCCTGGTTACCGGTTCCGACGCGAAGCTACTGCTCACGGACTCGCGAAACAATCCCGTACTGACGAATGCCCTGGATTCACGCACTGCATTGCGGGAGGAGCACACTGCGCGCCTCGCCACGGCTGTCGATGGCGGTATCGTCCTCGCTCTGCGTGTTGCGGGCGCTGAGTGGGAGGAGCTTGTCCCATTGATTCCCAGTGACAGGGATGAAATCTCGGGTGCCGAAGAACAGATGACTAAGGCACTGCAAGCCGAATACATGATGATTTACGGTGTCGGCGTAGCCGCACCACGTGTCGGAGGCGATACCACTACTGCACTTTTGGCCCGTGGCGAGCGCCACCGAATTTTGCGCGATCGTGCCCGACTAATTTTGGAGGATTCCGACGTTGAGGTGCCGGAGAGCGCACCTGGCTATATGCCGGAAGGCGCTCCTTCGCCAGATACGGCACCCGTCGATTACATGATTGCATTGGAGCGCTATTGTGCCCAGGCGTGGGAAGACGTATTGCTCGCTGCTAATAACCCTCGGATGCGTATGTTCGCGCTGCAGGCAGCTGGCGTGGCTGCCGCCGGAGCGGCAGCGCTAGGTGGCAACAACTTGGAGCCGTTGCCCGGGCTCTAAGCCTTGCGAACCAGCTCCGCGACGTGAGCTGCAATGCCGTCAGCGGCGACCTCGTCGGTCTCGTTGGTCAGGCGGTTACGCAGCTCCACCTTGCCGTCCGCGTAGCCACGGCCAAAGATGACCACAAACGGCATACCCAGCAGCTCGGCGTCCTTGAACTTCACACCGGGGCTGACCTTCGGACGGTCGTCGAAAAGCACCTCAATGCCCTGCTGGCTGAGGTCTTCCGCCAGCTGTTCAGCGGCCTCAGCTGCTTCGGCGTTCTTGCCGGCCACAGCGATGTGAACCTTGTACGGTGCCGCGGCAACTGGCCACTTGAGGCCCTTTTCATCCAACTGCTGTTCCGCGAGGACAGCGACCAGGCGGGACACGCCAATGCCGTAGGACCCCATCGTCGGACGAGCACGCTTACCGTTGACATCGAGGATGTCGATTTCAAAGGCGTTGGTGTACTTGCGGCCCAACTGGAAAATGTGACCGATCTCGATTCCGCGCTCGATCTTTAGCGTGCCATGCCCCTCCGGAGCCGGGTCGCCGTCACGCACCTCTGCGACATCGCAAATACCATCAATCTGGAAGTCGCGACCAGCGACCACATCGACGATGTGCTTGCCTTCCTCGTTGGCTCCTGTAATCCAATTTGTGCCCTCCGCCACGCGGGGGTCAGCTAGGACCTTCACACCGCGATCGGCGAGCCCCTGCGGGCCGACGTAGCCCTTGATCAGGAAGTCATTGGCTGCGAAGTCCTTGTCCTCCAGCAAGCGCGCCTCACCCGGTTCAAATGCGACTTCAAGACGCTTTTCATCGACCTCACGGTCACCGGGAACCAGGATTGCGGTGAGCTGTTCCGGCAGGGCGTTGCCCTCCTTATCGACCTTCTTCGGGTCGACGGCGACGAGAACGCACTTCAAAGTATCGGCAGCAGTGACCTCGCGTCCGAGGTCCGCACCATTGGCCCAATCAACAAGTGCTGCGATTGTGGTGCAGTTCGGAGACTCGTAAACCTTCGCCTCCGGTTGTCCCTCAATCGGCTGCGGTTCAACTGCCGGAATCTTCACGGCTTCCACATTGGCGGCGTACTCACCGTCGGTGGAGACTACGAAGGAGTCTTCGCCACTTTCGCTAACAGCCAGGAACTCCTCGGAGGCCGAACCGCCCATAGCGCCGGAGGTGGCGTGGCAGATTTCGTACTTAATGCCCAGCCGGTCAAAAATTCGCTGGTAGGCACCGCGGTGCTGCTGATAAGAATTCTCCAGCCCCTCGTCGTCCATGTCGAAGGAATAAGAGTCCTTCATCACGAACTCGCGGCCACGCAGAATACCAGCGCGCGGGCGAGCCTCGTCGCGGTACTTGGTCTGAATCTGAAACAGCGTCGTCGGGAAATCCTTGTAGGAGCTGAAAAGATCCTTGACAGCCAGCGCGAACATCTCTTCGTGCGTCGGCCCCAGCAGGTAGTCCGCGCCCTTGCGATCCTTCAGACGGAACAGCTCGGGGCCGTATTCGGTCCACCGATTCGTCGCCTCGTACGGTTCACGCGGGAGCAGTGCAGGGAATGCCAGCTCCTGTGCGCCAATGCCTTCCATCTCCTCGCGCACAACCTTCTCTACGTTGCGCAGAACCTTCAAGCCCAGTGGCAGCCAGGAGTACACACCAGGGGCAGTTCGCCGGATGTAGCCGGCACGGACGAGCAGCTTGTGGCTAGGGACCTCGGCGTCAGCTGGATCCTCGCGCAGTGTGCGCAGGAACAGCTGGGACATTCGCGTAATCATGAATGCTGATTTTACCCGTCGATCATTCTTCGCAACATGCGGGGCATTACTATGGTGCCCATGCTCGTAGTCCTACCCCCCTCTGAAACCAAAGCCACTGGTGGCAGCCATCCCGCAGTAGACTTTTCCTCGCTGAGCTTCGGCTCCCTCAACCCCATCCGCGAGCGCATTGCAGCCGATCTCGTGGCGCTAAGTGCGAACAGGGAAGCCGCGATGGAAACACTGAAGCTGGGGCCACGGCTTGCTGACGAAGTCACAGCTAATGCCGCGCTCCTAGAGTCGCCGACCATGCCGGCTCTCGAGCGTTATACCGGGGTGCTCTACGACGCACTCTCCCCCAGCGATTTGCCGGAAACCGGCCGTGCTCGACTCGCCATCGGGTCAGCGCTCTTCGGTGTCATTGGCGGGGACGACCTCATCCCCCACTACCGTCTCTCTGGTACGGTCAAGCTCCCCTTCGCGGATCAGCCTGCCGACGCGGCTCCCACAATGAAGCGCCGTTGGGGTACCGCCATCACCGAGGCTCTCAATGATGTCGACTTCCTCATCGACCTTCGTTCCGGCACCTACGCCAATTTGGGCAAAGTCAAGAGCGCGACAACGATGACCGTGCTCACCGCCGAGGGCAAAATCGTCAGCCACTTCAACAAGCACTACAAGGGCCTATTTGCCCGCGCCATCGCCCTTTCCGACACGACACCGACCTCCCCCACAGAGGCCGTCGACATCGCACGCGCCGCAGGATACGACGTCTCGCTTGACGACGACACCCTCATCTTCCGCGTCCCGGAAAACTAAATGTCGTCGTTGTAGCGCTTTCGGCCTGCCACAATGGCGGCAATCAGAGCGATAATAGCGATGAAAATGCTGTCGTATCGCGATCCTTCTCCGCCGAGGAGAAGGAGTCGGAAGATGATCATGGTTCCGAGGTAGAACACCAGGAAGGTCGCAGCGCCCATCCAGATGGCGCTACGCAGCTGATCGTCGGCAAGCAGTCGGGTAACAAGCCCTGCCTTTTGCTGCTCTGGCTCACGCTTCCTCGACTTGTTGTTGCTCAACTTGTTGTTCTTACTCATCGCCCTCATCCAGACCGGCGACTTCACCGATGACGATAACCGCGGGCGGCTTGATTGCCTCTTCGACCATTTTCTCGCCAAGCTCGCCGAGTGTGCAGCGTAGCGACCTCTGATTCGGCAGCGTGCCGTCCTGGATGACCGCAGCCGGAGTCTTCGGGCTGCGGCCGGCCTTCATCAGAGCCTCGGCAATCTTTGGCCCGTTCTTAACTCCCATAATGATGGCAATAGTGCCGTGCATCCGGCCCAGCGCATCCCAATTGACCAGCGATTTCCTGTGCCCCGGTGGGACGTGACCGGACACAACAGTGAATTCATGGTTGACGCCACGCATAGTAACTGGGATGCCAATCGTCCCCGGTACCGCCAGTGCTGAAGTAATACCCGGCACAACGCGAACCGGTACCCCAGCCTTCTGCAGCTCCTGAAGCTCTTCAAAACCGCGGCCGAAGATGTACGGATCGCCACCCTTGAGCCGGACCACAAAGTAGCCCTCACGGGCACGATGAACTAGCAGTTCATTGATGCGCTCCTGAGCCATGGCGCGGCCGTAAGGAAGCTTGCCGGCATCAATAATCTCGACATCCGGCTCCAAGTCACCGAGCAGCGACAGTGGACCGAGGTGGTCTGCAACGACAACGTCGGCAAGCCGGAGCAAGCGACGCCCCTCAACGGTAATCAGACCGGGGTCGCCCGGGCCACCGCCTACGAGTGCGACCTGACCAGCGAGGTCCCCAGCGCGCGACGCGCGACGGCCGGTCAGCGCCACAGGAGTAAGCGGGCTGGAAGCCCCGGTTTCATCGTCGACGAGAATACCTCGGCGGTGTCCCTCTAGAGTCACCTCACGCAACAACGCCTCGTCACAGCAGACCATGAGAGCCTTGCCCCAGCTCATCGCCTCGGTAAAACCGGTGCGGGTCAAAGTAATACGGCCGTCTGCAGCCCAGGCCTCAATCGCAGTTGTTACTTCCCCACCTTCACACACAGTGACATCAGCGCCAGAGTCCAACAGCCGAGGAATCACGCGCTCTGCAGCCGTGGAACCGCCAATCACCAACACACCGTAGTCTTTGAGAAGCAAACTCATAGCTAACACTTTACCCGGCGCACGAAGCGACAAAGCGACTGACGTTCCCCGGCGCACCCGCCGGATGAACATGCAGGTAACCGGCATGAATCCGCCCAGACTCGGAAACGAAGCCGTCGCGAACTGTTTCGCCTTGATATCCACGCCAACCCCAGGCTGGTTGCCACCCGGCCGCAGCAGCGACACTTGCGGTGTCATCGGTTAGGGCTGTCTTGTGGAACTCGTGACCGCGCACGCGCGTTCCTACCGGGCACAGCACAGAATCAGTCAGCGCCACAGCCTCCCGGTACCCCAGCTTCAACCGTGCCATGTGCGCTCGCCCCGGGATGATGCCACACATACGGCGCCCACCGAGATCTTCA